>JBEKQE010000001.1:0-167424 GCA_049520035.1 Syntrophobacteraceae bacterium
GAGCTTCATTAGCGCCTCCTGTGATTTGTTTTGTTGAGCAGCAACACATTACCACAAGACCGCTGATGAAGCTCATTCTTTAGGCGAATTCGCGCCGATGATGGAGTTTTGCAAGAGGCTCACTAAATTGCAAATTATGGTGGCGAAATCCGACTGTTAAATCTGCTTCGGAGGTTTTGCACGGATCGTGAAAAAAGAGGGGGCGGGCGTTGAAAAGAGGTAATTCACCTCCAACCTTCCTACCCGTTCTGGCGCCGCTCCCCGCTCCCGCGAGAGGCAAGAAGCGGGAATCAAGACTCCCGAAGCCGGTGAATGCAGGCTTTTCACCCTCGTAGCATGGCAGCTTCGTGCTCTCTGCTCCGTCCTCCGTCCTCCGTCTTCCGTCCTCCGTCTTCCGTCCTCAGTCCTCAGTCCTCCGTCCTCCGTCTTCCGTCTTCCGTCTTCCGTCCTCCGTCTTCCGTCCTCCGTCTTCCGTCCTCCGTCTTCCGTCCTCCGTCCTCAGTCTTTGCGCCGCAGTGGTTTGAAGAACTCCCGGATCTCCTGCGCCAGGGCCTCGGGCTGCTCAAGTGCGGCGAAGTGACCGCCTTCAGGCATGACGGTCCACCGTTTGATATTGGTGTAAACGCGCTGAGCCACCGAGCGGGGCGTGCGCATGATCTCGCGCGGGAATTCGACATAGCCCGTCGGCACGGTGATTTTGGCGCCCTCCGGGATCGGCCACGCGCCATGCCTGAGTGCGTAGTAGGGCCAGAAGGAAGACCCAATGGCGCCGGTGACCCAATAGAGAGTGATGTTGGTCAGCATCTCGTCCAGGCTCACGGCGCTATCCGGCTCACCACTGTTATCAGTCCAGGCGCGGAATTTTTCCACAATCCACGCCGCCAGGCCGGCCGGGGAATCGGTCAGCCCAAAAGCAAGCGTAGTTGGGCGCGTGCCCTGGATCCACTGATACCCGGTCTCCTCCCTGGCCCATTCGTCCAGTTGCGCGAGAAATACCTTCTCCTCATCGGTCGGGGCCTCGAACATCTTCCGACTGCGTCGCACCGCCAGCATATTGAGGTGAATTCCGGTCATGCGCTGCGCAAACCGGTAACCCAGGCGCGATGCTACGAACGCCCCCCAGTCGCCTCCCTGCGCGCCGAAGCGCTGGTAGCCCAGCACATCGGTCATCAGCGAGGCAAAGACCTCCGCGATCTCCTCAACGCTGAAGCGCTTCTGCCCGGATCGGAAAGAGAGTGTGTAGCCCGGCAGCGAGGGCGCCACCACCGTGAAGGCGTCGGCCGGGCCGCCCCCATAGCGCACAGGGTCGGTGAGCATGGGAATGAGTTTGTGGAACTCCACCACCGAACCCGGCCAGCCGTGGGACAGCAGCAGCGGCATCGGGTCAGGTCCTTTGCCATGCTCGTGGATAAAGTGCACTTCGATGCCTGCCAGCGGCACGCTGAACTGGCGGAAGCGATTGAGCATCGCCTCTTGCGCACGCCAATCGAAACCATCGCGCCAGTAGGCGATCAGCCGCTGCATGTAGGCAACACTGGCGCCGGTGGCCCACGGCTCGAGCGGCGGCTCATCGGGCAGGCGCGCGCGCGACAGCCTCTCCTGGAGGTCCTGGAGCACGTTATCGGGAATGCTCAGTTTGAACGGCTTCGGTTTTGGTTGACTCATAGTAAGAAAAATAAGCCGGACCGAATGCGGTCCGGCCAAAAGCCCATAGGCTGGTGAATGTAAGATTAATTAAGACTCAAGGACTTCGGAAACTTCAGTTTCCCTCTGGGATCATTTGACGGCACATAATCCCGGCTCTTGAGTCGACGGTCGTCATCGACACACTTCTTTATTTCTCTGGTACTGACGATGTTGGGGTCAGCCAGTTCATTCATGGGACAAAGATGCCTTCGCCCCACCTTATCTTTTGCCCAAATCAACGTATCCGGTTTCATAATCTAACACCTCCCAACTAAACGCTAACCCTTTTTTAATAATCATTATCGCGCCGAATGACATAGGGCGGCCCCCGATATTTTTCCCGACCAGTGGGCCAACGCCACTTTGTGATATTGGTTGTCTGAGGTCTCCAGTGCTATAAGGTACCCCGTGTCGCGAAATGGCTTCTTCATGACCCGGAGCCGTAAATATATCCGTCATGATGCTCCGAGGCATCCGGCACGCCACATTCTATCGGTTGCTTACCAAGATTCAATATGGGATCACTTTTGACAAGGGGCGAAATCACAATCCGATGATCCTCGCTTCGGATTTCCACCTCTTCGGCGCCTGCCAGCATCTCTTTGGGGATAATCACACCGCGTTTTGTTACCTTGGCTCTCATGAATACGGTTTCCATGCGTGGTTGCACAAACACTTCAAAAACTGAAGCCCGGGGCAGGCCCTGGCTGGCGGTCCCACCGCCCGTTATTCCCAGAAATCCCCGTCTTTTTTCTTCAGCTCGATATAGCTGATCCTGCCCCTGTCACTTACAAAAGAACTGAGGAGCCAACTAACGAGGCTTATTATGAGAGAGCCGAAAACCGCCGACCAGAACCCATGGACGTAAAAGCCGGGAACTACTCCTGAGACCATCTTCAAAAGCAGGGCGTTTATAACGAATGTAAAAAGGCCCAAAGTGAGGATATTGATCGGAAGGGTGATGACGATCAGTACCGGACGGAACAGGGCATTCAGTATACCGAGGACCAACGCGGCGAAAAGAGCCGCAGAGAAGCTCGCCACGTATATGCCGTCGACCAGGTATGAGGTAAGAATAATTGAAATAGTCAGAAGCAGCCACCTTATCAGAATACCTTTCAACTTTCATCCTCCTGGTTAAGATTCTTTGTTATTTAAGCATGATAGCTTTCTCCGGGCAGATCTCCTGACAACAAAAACATGTGATGCAAATATCGGGATTCACATCCGGGACGCTCTCACCCATGGAAAGAGCCGAAACCGGACACTGACCGACACAGGTGCCGCAGCCCGTACACAGGTCCGGGTCCACTTGGGGGCGCAGGACCGTTCGGCTGTGAATCAACGCCTGCACAGCATCGTTACGAATAATCGCTTCGCCTCCAAGGGGCGGAAGCTTGAAATCAGGTATTGGTTTGAGCTCCCCTATGACTTCGATCCCTTTGATATCGCAGTCCCCGAGGCCGAGTTCCCTGGCTCTCTGCAGGAACCGCAACCGGGCCGGGTCACAACCCACCATCGTTGCGATCACTGCGTCCAGCGCTACGGCGTTATCGGAAGCCAGAACCAGGCCTATATCTCTCAGCTCCGGAGAGGCCGGCCCATTTCCCTCCATGCCGACTACGGCATCAACGAGGAAAAGGTCCGGGACCCGAAGCCGGAAGACATCGACAAGCATTTCACGAAACCGCTCGGGATTGCCGGCCGCCTTGTGGAGCACCGCTTTCTGGGCGCCGGGCAAAATTCCGTAGCTGTTTTTGATTGCCCCCGTGATGACGGTCAGGCCATGGGTCTTGAACTTCGGAAGACTGATGATGACGTCGGCTTCCAAAACGATACGGGAGACACTCACCACCGGCAGAAAATCGGGATTGAAATCGACCTTGAGAGAATCGGTCCCTATGTTCCGATAGTAACCTTTCGCCGCTTCCATCAGGCCTGTTTTTGTAAAGCTCTCCTCGTTCGCGCCGTAATTGAAAAGCCCCGGATTGTCGCCCACGACCATGGAAGCCGGGGCTAGTGTTTCGACTTTATCAACGACCGCGCGGAGCATCGATGGATGGGTGACAATACCTTCCTTTGCCTCAGAGATCCTGAGCACATTGGGTTTTATCAAAACTTTCCGGCCTCTGATCTCAAGCGGGAACAGATCGAACGCCCGGTCAACCGCTTCACGGATAGTTTCATAGCTTGCGGGGTGGATCATGACTTTCGCCATATTTGCGTCTCCCTTTCTCTATCCATATAGGCCTGCTTGCTTCCGGCTAAAAGCCGCCAAGCGGAATGAACAGATTACTCTACCGCTTTTTTCACCACGTAGAGCACGAAGAGCCACGAAGAAAAATAACAAGACCACAAAATAGCGCCTGCCGACAACCTGCGACAGAACAATTGGTGGGCATGGTAAAGCTCTGCCCACCCTACATGGCTCAGCCCTCGCCCCTACGGCCCAACACTCAGACCTCAAATAGGCTATCAGGCTGAAGGCTGTTAGGTCTTAAAACCCCTTCAGTCTATCTACCTTCAGTCTGTTCTTCCCTCAGTCCTGTTCAACTATGCCAGTTCGGTCTTCTTTTCAGCCAATCGGAAACCGTTTCCTCTATCCAGCCTTCAAGCCCTCCGGCCAGATAAAATGCCGGACGCAGGAGATCGTCCCTTGGTGAAACAACCCCCTCGGCTACTGCGGTTGCGGCCAGGGCCGTATATGGATAAATCCGGATTCCGGTGGTGATCTTCATTGCTTCCAATTCGAGAGAATCGGCAAACTCCAGGCTCTCCTCAACTGTTTCCCTGGTTTCTCCCGGTCCTCCGAGCAGAAGAAACCCCATTCGCCCGATTCCGTATTTGTCCAGCATTTCTGAAATCCTGCGGACTTCTTCAGGCTGAAACCTCTTGTTGAACGAACGCAATATTTTGCTCGACCCGCTCTCAAATCCGAAGGCCACTTCGACGCATCCTGCCCTGGCCATCCTTTCGATAAGACCCTCATCGACTTTCCATGGGTAGAGTATGCTGCGCCACTGGATTTCGAGATTTCTCCCCGTCAGCGCGTCGCAAAGCTCACGGGCATACGAGGGAGGAAAATTAAAAGTATTGTCTACAAAGAAAAAATTCTTAAACCCTGCTTCAGCGAACCGTGAAATTGAATCGGCAACAATTTCAGGGGACCTTTTCCGCAAAATCCGCCCCTCTATGGTTGCGGTCGAACAGAAACTGCATTGCATCGGGCAGCCTCTCCGGGTCTGGAAGGGAAGCCAGATTTTCTGATTTTTGAATTCCGTGGGAAACGAAAACAGGCCGTTGGGATCAGGCAACACGGAGTCGTCGAGCCTTTTGAGGACCTCAGTCTTATTTTCGCTGCCCGATTCAGCCAAAACCAGGTTCGGAACGCCGGCCAGGCCCTCTTTTCGGGAAAGTGCGTTCAACAGCTTCACAAAAGCGGCTTCTCCCTCGCCTTTTATCCCCATGTCAGCTCCAAGATAGGCCAGTGAGCTTCGAGGATAAATGCTGTATCCCGCTCCTCCCAGAACGATAGGGACTGACGTAAGTTTGCGGCAGGAAGTCACGACATTTTTTACGGCATCCAGAAGAAACCTGGGGGTCTTCATGAACTGATCGTCGATGTTTCTGACCGAAATGCCGATAAGTTCAGGATTAAAACCTGAAACGGCATTTTCAAGTTTTAGTTCCTGAAACTCGTCTTTGGTCATGAGATTCAAAAGCCTGACTTCATGGCCGGCATGCTCGGCCGTCGCAGCGACGCAGGCCAGGCCCATCGGCAGGACTGGCATCTGGAGTTGTTCCGTATTGGCTGAAATCAGCAGCGCGCGCATGTTTTTTCCCCCCGGTTCTTTTTCAGGTTCTCATGGTAACATTTTACCGCAAATTTTAGGAGCAAAGATAAATACCCGGAAGACGGAGGGCGGAAGACGGAGGGCGGAAGACGGAGGGAGGCAAAAACCCATCCGTTATGGCGGCATGTTTTTTTTGAAAACCACCGGCGGTGTGATATAAGTCCAGGTTAAAATCTGCAAACAAACCAGACCACAGGAGCGAAACCCGCCTGATGAAAGTCGCATACTTCAGCATGGAGATAGGACTCAATGAAAGCATTCCGACCTACAGCGGAGGGCTTGGCATTCTGGCCGGGGACCACATCAAATCGGCTGCCGACCTGAACATCCCGCTTGTCGCCGTCACGCTTCTCTACAAGCGAGGATACTTCATCCAGAACATAAATCCTTTTGGGCAGCAGGAAGAGATCTACCCTTACTTCGACCCGCGCGCGTTCATGGAACCTCTGCCACTCAAGGTAACCGTAAGGATCGCAGGCCGAGACGTGCAGGTGGGCGTCTGGAAGCACAACGTGGTTGGGATGCATAACGGGACCGGATCGGCGCGCGTCCCGGTCTATTTTCTCGACACCGATCTTCCGGGAAACGCGCCTGAAGACCGGCTCATAACCCAGTATCTCTACGGTGGAGACCAGCATACCCGGATATCGCAGGAAGCGATTCTGGGAATCGGCGGATATCTGGCGTTCAAACGCCTGGAGCCGAATATCACCACCTATCACATGAACGAGGGACACGCCGTTTTCCTCACTCTGGCCATGCTGAAGGACCTTGGAGGAGACGAGGAGCAGGTAAGATCGAGATGCATCTTCACAACGCATACGCCGGTTGCCGCCGGTCACGATAAATTCAGCTACAGCCTCGCATCGAAGGTAATCGGTGAATACCTGCCTTCAAATATCGGGAAGCTTGCAGGCGACGATATTCTAAACACCACCGTTCTGGCCCTCAATCTGTCGCGCGCTGCAAACGGGGTGAGCCAACTGCACGGGGAAATATCCAGGCAGATGTTTCCAGGGTTCAACATCGGCCACATCACAAACGGCGTGCACCACCTGAGCTGGACCGGCCCTGAATTCAAGGAACTATACGACAAGTATATCCCGGCCTGGCGGCAGGACCCTCAACAACTCGGTGACATTTCGGCAGTTCCGGACAGCGACATCGTCGAGGCCAAAAGGAAGGCCAAAAAGCGGCTCATAAGGTACATAAATTCCCTGTCCGCCGCAGGGTTTACCGACGAAGCGCTGACGATCTGCTTTGCGCGGCGCGCGGCAGCCTATAAGCGCGCAACCCTCATTTTCAGCGATCTGGAATTTCTTTTCAATCTGTCCTATGACCGGGTGCAGTTGGTATTCGCAGGGAAAGCTCATCCGCAGGACCAGGCGGGAAAAGAACTGATCCGGGAAGTAGTAAATATCGGGAAGCAATACGAAAAACAGCTTCGGCTGGTCTTTGTTCCAAATTACAACATCTGGGTGGCGGGCCTGATGACATCGGGGGCGGACGTCTGGCTCAATACACCTCGCCGTCCAAGAGAGGCGAGCGGCACGAGCGGCATGAAGGTTTGCTTTAACGGCGGAGTGAATATGAGCGTTCTGGACGGATGGTGGCGGGAAGCCTGCAAAGACCGGGTGAATGGGTGGGCCATCGGCGACGACGAGGATCAGGCTGATGAAGCGGCCACAGCCGACCTCTACCGGGACCTTGAAGACATGGTTACAACCTACTACGCCAACCCCAGGAAATGGCTCTCCATAATGAGGCGGTCCATCTCCGACATAACCCCTCAGTTCAATACCCACAGGATGGTGCTGGAGTATTTTCGCACATATTACAAGTGAGATTCAGGTATCCATCGGGAGCCAGACTGGTTGCGAGCATGACTGTGTTGATGTCGCGATGGTCGGTAAAACTGGGTGCTTCTCTGTTGGCTGGATCGAGCCAGAAGCCTTCGATGATTTCTGTCAGAGCTTCATACCGCATCAGGATTTCAACTTGCCTGGCCGGTGATTGCACCTTGTCGAAAATGCCCGGCCTTTCTTCAATAAGCCTCTGCAATCTTTCAAGAGCATGCAGCCCGATTGAAAGCCCCAGTTCCCTGAATGCGAGCCGGTACCGAGCCGGGGATTCCAGCGAATCCGTACTTACATAGGCACGCAATCCGAGCCGGCATGCGTCCAATAGAGCCGCTAAAAGATCGGCCTGCGGAAAAGTTCCCCTCGCCATCATTTGGGCCACTCTATAGGCATCCGATAAAAGGCCGCCAATACCGAGAGGATCATCGGTGGTCCAATCTTTTCCCTTGCACATGGCAGCCAGACCTTCGATTTCCCCGGTCAGATCCGGAGGTTCTTCCGAACCTCCGGCCAAGCCTGCCTGAAGCTCACAATAGGTGATGAGTCCATCGAGAGGGTCGTGATGCCCCATGGATGCGACGAGAGGATACGACAGGTCGATGCTCATCTTCCAGTGCATTCGTCTCTGATCTCCGGAAGAAGGGCCGGCGGTGAATTTGGCGTAAGCAGTTTTTGCAAGCTCAACGGCCCACCGTCCGAAGGCCGGGTCCCCCGTGATCGAGCTGACGCAGTTTAGCGCGTGCATCCATTTGGTGAGGTAGTGATAATACTGCCCGTCACGATCCCATTCAAGCTGCTCATCAAAGGGATCATCGGGGCCCCGGTCGTTCATTTTCTTGCCAATCCTCAGTCCCCCCACAGTGGGGTGCAGTTCCCCTTCCTGCTCATCGAGGCCGCTGATCCAGCCCTTTCGCCGGTCGTCGTCACGGTGCCGTCCAAGAATGTTATGGACCCGATCGACAAGCAGGAGTGCAAGTTTTTTGTGCTTTTCATCATTCGTTTGCCGATACAGCCCCAGGAAATTGCAAACCGCAAAAGCATCGGTCCACAGGTATCGTCTTTGCGCCTCACTCGCCGGCGCAAGTCCGGTCAGAGCGGCAAACGCATTCATCAACTCTATGGCGGCGGGTAATCCCGGAGTCTGCTTCATATATCACAATCCTCGTATGACAGACTTATAAACAACCCTGTGCGATATAGGCCGCGTAGCGCGAAGGCCGACCGCCGCTATTCTCGACCCTCTCCTTGACCTGTCCATCACCAGAGACGGGGCGTGCGCGGGAGGCTTTGAGGGCAGCCTTTACTACCACGGAAGCCGCTCGGAAGGAAGTCTTAATCCTGCCCTGGTCAGAGGGGGGACAGAAGTTGCCCTGCTGATGGTCTGGTATAGGGACCGATGGATTTCGCCGGCTTTGAATGCTTTCATGAATCTAACGAAAAAAATGATGACAGGACCGTGTGAGTAGCTCAGAATAACGTGTTATACGGATATACAGTGGCCGCTTTCCTTGAGAAAAGGCCGGCCAGGTTCAGAGGCTGTTGAAGCTGCTACCATCAGGAGAACATAAATGAGATTCAGAGAACTGCTGGATAAAGAAGAGGTCATTATCGCCCCGGCCGCCTATGATGTGGTGTCCGCCCAGATCATTGAGAAAGCGGGGTTCCCGCTCGCGTATCTGTCCGGGCTGGGCAACGAGGCGAGTGACCTCGGGTATCCCGACCTGGGTCTGACCACTGTTGCGGAAATCGTCCGGAAAGCCGGGAATATAGCCGGAGTGGTAAACGTCCCGGTTGTCTGTGACGCCGATACGGGTTTTGGGGGAGGACTCAACATCTGCCGGACCGTCCGGATGTTTGAGGCTGCCGGCGTGAGCGGTATCCACATCGAGGACCAGACCTTTCCCAAAAGATGCGGAGCCATTCGGGGGAAACGGCTCATTGACGCGGAACAATTCGCAAAAAGAATCAGGACCGCAGTCGATGCGAGGAAAAATGAAGACTTTACAGTAATAGCCAGGACCGACGCCAAAGTGGCGGGAGGAATTGATGAAGCCATAAGAAGGCTGAATATGTATATTGAAAACGGGGCAGACATGGCCATGGTCGGCGACCTATACACTTTTGACCAATATTTGCGGCTGGTCCGGGAAGTAAAAGCCCCATTGGTCGTCTGTGCCGCCGACCCTCAACGCTTCTCCATCCAACCTGATTTTACCCTGGACCAATGGAAAAAAACCGGTGTGAAGATGGTCCTCTACTGGTACCTTCCGCTCTTCGCCGCAATGAAAGCGGTGGAAAGGGCCGTGGTGTGCCTTAAGGAGACCGGCTCCATCAAAGAGATAATGGACGATCTGTTCACATACAAAGAATACGCGAAGACGCTGGATTTAGATAAGTGGTTGAAGATCGATGAGCGGGGTGTCTGAAATTATCATCCGGCTTGTATCAGTTCCTTAATGAGCGGCGGCAGGATCACGGAATTGGGCACCGGCCGGGTAATGTCGCAGATGAGAATGCAAGCGCTATGGCTACCGGGGGCAATCCCGGACAACGGACCGCACGCGACAGGATCAGCCAGAGCTTTAGTTTATATTTCATGTATTTTCAATGACTTACTGGCAGATCAAACTCAAGCGGCTCGTTCTTTGAGTTCACCTGGATGAAGGGAAAGATACTTCCTTACCTCGAGATTCATCCGATCGATATCAGCGAGATGGCCTCCCGCCGATAACCGATAATTCTGTGGATTGATTTCGACCTGTCGGAGTCTTTAACCCGCCACGGTCCGGGACATCTGTTCAAGGGCAAGCATGAGCGCCTGGGTGCCCAATTTACCGTGTCCTTGCGCCTTTACCGCAAGGTACAACTGGTGGGCCAGCGCCAAACCGGGAAGAAAAAGGCCCATACGCGCCGACTCCTTGAGCGCAATGCCCATATCCTTGATAAAATGTTCGACAAAAAAACCGGGAGCGAAATCTCTCCGCAGTATACGTGGGGCCAGAGTGTCCAGGCTCCAGCACTTCGCTGCGCCGCCCTGGATGGAACTCAGCATTGTCGGCAGATCGAGGCCCGCCCTGAAACCGTATAAGAGGCTTTCGCACACGCCGATCATCGTTCCCGCTATGACGATCTGGTTACACATTTTAGTATGCTGACCCGAACCCGCAGGTCCCTGGTAGACGAGGTTTTTTCCCATTGTTTCCAGGATAGGCTGAATGGCCTCCACCACTTCCCGATCTCCTCCCGTCATTATGGAAAGAGCGGCATTGCGCGCCCCCACGTCGCCACCCGAGACTGGAGCATCCACGGCGAAGGCCCCCCGTTCTTGGGCGGCTTGATAGATTTCCGCCGCCAGCGATGGTTCGGTGGTCGTCATGTCAACGAGAATAACACCCTGGCGGGCCGCCTCGAGAATGCCTCCTTTTCCGAAATAAACCCCCCGGACGTCTTCAGGAAACCCCAGCATGGTAAAGATGACGTCAGATTTTTCTGTGGCTTCCCGAGGGGAATCAACCCAGGCGGCGCCCTTCTCGATGAGTGGGAGCGCTTTTTCCTTCGTACGGTTGAAAACGGTGGTGCTGTAGCCTCTTTCCACAATGTGCCCGCACATGGAAAGCCCCATCACCCCCGTCCCGATCCATCCGATGCGCGTTTTTAGAGAAACAGCGGGAACATCATAAAAGCTGCCGGGCATGACATCCTCCTTCAAAGTTGAGCGATCGGCCTTTAGCCGAAGATGCACTTTTGCTGCAAAGTGGCGGTTGTTGAGCGCCGGGTGGCCAGCCCTATGAATATTTGCCGCCACATAAGCAAGTAATTATGAGGCCAATTGCTGGTGTGTGCTGTCAACCAACTTTCGACATGTAAGGTATGTCCTACGGACCGGCAGCACCGTCATCGGGCGTGCCGGCAGTGAACTGTCTCAAATCGACCTGGTGCGCAAAGCCTACCTGGGGATATGATCACCGGTGGCGCAACATATTGTCGGGTGGTTTTAACAGGTTAGCCTGTGCCGAGCCCGGTGGAGCGAGCAAAACAGTGGTAGGGAAAAGACTCATATCAGAACCATAAATCCTGCGTTCCTTCCCCTTCATCCCTATTTTGACCTTTATTGGCCTTAACAAAATTCCCGCACCAAGCGGCAATGCTTTGGCTCGCTTAAGCGCCCGAAATTCTCACGTAAGTGTCATAGGGTCCCCTGACCCTTGAATCTTTGAGATTCGATGTCTCGATCAATTTCCTCAAAGTGAGTTATCTTGACGGACCCATCCGGGAAACGCGCCGTAATTTCCAGGTCTCCCCCCATGGCCTTTACGAACTTACGAAGAGTTGAGATGTACATATCGGTCCGGCGCTCAAGCTTGGATATTGCAGCCTGTTTTACGTGTAATGATGATGCAATCTGTTCCTGCGAGAGTTTCCTCGCCTGGCGAAGTTCAGCCAAAGGCATCTCTTTCATCATGAGTTGAGCCTTGGCTTTTGCTCGATCTTTTGCCTCCTGCGACATTTCATCTCGAAGCATATGAAATGGCTTGGCCATAACGGTCTCCTTTATTCCTTCGAACCTGATTCGTTCGATATTTCCGCCAAATGCGTATCATATAGGGTATCTGCGATAGGTACGAAGCGGTCATACCAATCACTGTCACCTGTCTTGTCCGCCCCGAGTAACAGTATCGCCACCCGGCGCGGATCAAATGCGTATAGAACCCTGTAAGGCCTTCCTGCGTGCTGAATGCGGAGTTCACGCATATGGCCATGTTTGGACCTGCCAACCCCAGAGCTGTAAGGGAATGGCAGATGCGGGCCTCTCTGTTCAAGTAGCCAGACTGCTGCATCGATATCAATCTGTTCGCCCTCACTGAGGGTATCCCACCACTGCCCGAACTCGTCTGTGTATTCGACCTCCCATGCCGTAGAGGGAATATAACTCTCATAGAATATATGTCAAGCCAATTCCAACTTGTCAGGGTATTCGAGTTTGGTGGTGATACATAGCTTAAAAGCTATTTTTGGCGAAATCATAGTTTTGGCGCCGGATCGTCCTGCAGTCTTCACTTTTCTTCAAACAAGCGGGCCTCAAAGTACTCCTTCAACTCCCTGCATACAATTCTGTCCGTTGGAAAGGCCAGGTCAGGCAAATCGTCCAGGCTGAAAAAAGCGGCTTCACTGGCATCCGATCCCGGGCGCAGTTGTCCTCCGATCCGCGTTCCCCAAAACCAGATCCCAACCGTTTGTGACTCAGGATCGTGGAAATTGGAATGAACGGAAAAAACCCGCCCAACCCGCACCGTTATCCCGGTTTCCTCGAAGAATTCACGTCCGGCGGCTTCCCGCACCTCCTCGTCCCACTCGAGGTGGCCGCACGGAATGCACCATTGTCCGCGGTATGATCCCCCGCGCCTGACCAGAAGGATTTTTCCCTCCTCAACCAGCAAAACTGCGACACCTGCCGTAGGGTTACGATAAAAAACCTTGCCGCAATCAGGACAAAAAGACATTATACTTTTTTTTTCTGCTTTCCTTATAAGCGAAGCGCCGCAATGGGGACAGAAGCGGAAGTTCATAAAAATATGTGCCTCCCCCGTAAACCTGGACTCCAACTAGTTTATATGTTTACGCATTATCCGAAAATCCCGAAACTGCCGGAAGACTTTGCTGCCGAACCTCAACTATACTCTTTTTTCCATAGGATAAATCATTTACTATTTCATGTGACGAGTGGCGAGTGACGAGCGATGCACAACTTCCAACGAAAGGATCTCCTTATGGCCCTCAAGACCTCCCAGGAATACCTCGAAAGCGTAAAGAAGCTCACCCCTAAAGTTTACGTGGGCGGGAATTGGGTTTCGAACCTGCTGGACCATCCGGTCACCAGATCTATGGTAATGGCCAATGCCGCCATTTACGACCTGGCGCAGCAGGAGCCATTCCAAAGCGTGATGGTTGCCAAATCTCATCTCACCGGAAACCCGATCAACCGGAACGTTAACGTCTGCCGCAACAATCACGACCTGGACATGCGGCAGGAAATGGCCCTTCTTACCAGCCAGACGGTCGGCACCTGTAACTACCGTTGCGTCGGCTGCGACGCATTGAACGGCCTCGCCTCCACTACATGGGAAATGGACCGCACCCTCGGAACGAAGTACAACGAGCGCTTCAACAGGTGGCTTGCCGGTATTCAGGAGAAGGATCTGGCCGTTTCCGGAGCGATAACCGACGCCAAGGGCGACCGGAAAAAACGCCCGTCCCAGCAGGACGAACCGGACGTGTACGTGCACGTTGTCGAGAAACGCAGCGACGGGATCGTGGTCAGGGGCGCAAAGGTCAGCCAGAGCGGGGCGATAGGATCGCACGAAACGCTCGTTCTTCCCGGCGGGGCGCTCAAGGAGGGCGAGGAGGACTTCGCTGTCGCCTTTGCCGTCCCGAACGGATCTCCCGGACTGACTTACATCTGCCAGTACAATGCATACTCGGCCGAAAGAGAGATGGCCGAAGACGAATCGGAACTTGGAAACCCGGTATTCGGCCAGCGCGAGACCTCCACCATGGTTTTCGACAATGTTTTCATCCCCTGGGACAGGGTTTTCCTTTGTGGCGAAACGAAGTACTGCGGAAAGCTGATTACGAGATTCGCTAAAACGCACCGGATGAACTGCGGAGGGGCCTGCAAGGTGGGATTCGCCGACCTCGTAATCGGTGCGACAGTCATGGCAGCCGAATACAGTGGGGTAGAGAAGATACCTCACATCCAGGATAAGTTGACTGAAATGGTGCGGCTGAGCGAAACCTCCCACGCGTGCGCAATCGCAGCCGCGGCGAAGGGCAGGGAGGAACCTGAAGGCTCGGGCGTTTTCATGCCCGACGACCTCTTCGGCAACGTAGCCAAGCTTAACATAGCCCACGGCTTCTGGGAAATCATGAAGCTTGCGGGCGATATCGGCGGCGGCCTGGTTGTGACAATGCCACGGCTAAAAGACCTCGATCACCCCGAGGTCGGGCCTTTGCTCAAGAAATTCTTTCAGAGCGCAGCACCTGCGCGCAAGCGGCTCAAGGTCGCCAAATTCCTGCAGCATTGGACCGCCGGCCTGCACGGCCCGGGTACCTGGCACGGAGCGGGGGCGCCTCAGAGCCAGCGCGTAATGATTTCCTACCTCACCGACTTTGAGTCCAAAAAGAAGATGGCAAAAAAGCTTATGCGCATGGAAGAAGATTAGGCGGAGTGATGGACAATGAAAAAAACCAGGCGGCATGAAAGTAAACCTCGAAAACATAGCCGTCGTGCTACATGAGCCTCATTATCCGGAAAACATAGGCGCAGCGGTTCGGGCGGCCAAGAATATGGGAATCTCGCGATTCCTGGTCGTAAATCCGGCTGACTGCGATCTTACACGGATTTTAAGGATGGCCACACACCATTCAGAAGACCTCGTTTTGGGCATCGAAGTCCACGACCGGCTTGAAGAGGCGCTTAAATCCTTTCAATACGTGGTTGGAAGCTCCGCCCGAACGGGGTCTCACCGCCAGTTCGTGAAAAATCCCAGGCAACTTGCCCTGGAACTTATACCCATCAGCCAGAAAAACCATGTCGCGCTTGTTTTCGGCCCCGAGGCAAGTGGACTGGCCAATGAACATATCAGGTACTGCGATGCTCTGGTTACCATACCGACAGCCGAATTTTCTTCCATAAACCTGGCGCAGGCCGTCATGATAATGGTTTATGAGATTTTCACCGCCGCATCAGAAAAAAAGGAGGGGTTTACGCCGCGCCTTGCAACCCGGGGCGAACTGGAACCCATGTACGTTCAGTTGAGAGATACGCTGACGAAGATCAATTTCATAAACCCGGAAAATCCCGATTACTGGATGAAGAGCATCCGGCGGTTTTTCAGCAGAGTGCAGCTCCGCGGGCGTGATGTGCAACTGATTCGGGGCATTTGCAGGCAGATCGACTGGTACTGTTTCAGAAAGCCTGCAAATGCCCCGCAAGAAGAAAAGTAAAGGTCCCGGACCTTTCACCTGTTGCCCATCAGGCCTCCCGCGCACGCCCCGTCTCTGGTCATGGACAGGTCAGGGAGAGCGTCGAGAATGGCGGCAGTCGGCCTTCGCGCTACGCGGCGTATATCGCACAGGGTTGTTTATAAGTTTATCATACGAGGAAGTGAGGCGCCTGCTATTCGATCACTATCCTGTGATTCACGAGGGACATGCTGCGAATTCGCCCGTGGACTATTTTTTGCTCTCCGAAAATATTTTCGATCTTGATGCGGTCCCCGTCGCTCTCGACTTTGTCAACCGCCTCCAGGATGAGTTCCTCTTTGCCTTCCTTTACCAAGTAAGCATTTGCTTCACACATTATTGATCTCCTGATGAGTTGGATTCCAAATATAGCTCGAACTATCTGTAATACTAATACGGTTCGGGAGCGATATTCAATACCTTTGGAAGAGTCAAGGGCGAAGAGAGAAAAGGGAAAAAACGCACCCCTAATCCCTTGCCTCAGGTCCGCTGTGCCGCGCGGGTAAGCGGCAGGGAACTGCGGCGCAAAATTGGTGCAAACCGGCAGTTGAGCATTCCGTCGAGTTCATCTACAAAATTCTCAATTCGGTCAATCTTTGTTAAGAGCGCCGGATTTTCAATTCCTTTGGTTACAAACTGGAAAAAGAGCGTCTGCAGCTTCCAGGTCTCCGGCCAGATCGCCAATGCGCGGCAAAGCGTAAACAGCCGGAACAATCGCCCCGCATCTGCCCGGTCGAAGTTTAGGAGCAGCCTGGAAAGGACACTCACCATGAAACGCCCCAGCCTTTCGGAGATTTCCACGGGATAGAGCGAAACGCCCCATGATTTTGCCTCTTCCTGAAGTGAGTTGAGCCTGGCCATGTGCACCCGGAAAAAGAAGTCGGCAGAATCCCAGGGCGTATCCGCAGAGACGTGCTCAACCTCATGCATCATGATGTCTTCTACCAGGCTTTCCACCTGTTCGCTCAGCACACGCCGGATTGAAACCCGAAGATCGCCTGGAATCTTTATTCCCCATTGCCTGAGTGACAAGAGGAGTGGCTTGTACGTATTGAACAGGTTCCGCTGAAGATCCGTGTAGCTGCCGAGTGTTTTGCGGCTTATGTCCAACGCAATCGAGGCCCTCAGGTCCTTCAGAACGTCTTCGAGTCCGAAGTAAGCGGTCCCGAATTTTTCATCCAGCACGCGCACGATCTTGATCGTATTTTGTTCTTCGATGGAATCCTGGAGGGCGGCAAGAATGGATTCATACTCGCCCTCATTCAGATAGGGTTTCACCGAACATCGGAAATCGAGCCCGCCGAAATATGTCACCGCGTAAAGGAAATCCTCTGTATCCAGCGTTCTTTCGTCTTTAATGGAAACCAGGCCGTAGAGGCACCTCACCGGACTCGCCCCTAAATCCTCCTCCTTTTGCGGCAGGATGCTGTATGCGTATATCTGGAACTCTCGCTGATCGGACCTGGCCAGAGACTGTATGGCGTAATTTGCCGCCGCCTTTGCCCTGCCGAACTCCTTAGGCTTGACCTCGCGGAGAAAAACGTTTGCACCGTTTCCGTATCCGGGCAGGTTACTGGGCGCCAGTTCCAACAACCTGAGAAACTCCGTGCCCAGGGGGGGTGATCCCGTCTTTTCGGCAAGCCGGATTGCCATGGCGGCGTACTTGAGAATCAGGACCGGCTCAAGCTGGCTGATTTCATCGAAAAACCAGCCGCAGGATGTGAACATCAACAGCGAAAACCGCTGCATTTCCAAAAGCTCCAGGAATCGTGAGACATTGGATGAGCGCGACCCACCCCTGAGGTGTTTTTCCAAAAACGGGGCCAGGAGATTCTTTCTGTCCAGAATTGAATCGATATATTCGTCTCTGGCGCCCCAAGGGTCTGCGCACAGGTTTGCCATCTGAGTCTCGAAATGGACGGCCAGGCTGTCTCGAACATATTCGAGCGCTTTGCGCAGAGGTGCTCTCCATTTCTGAGTCCAGCCCGGTTCGCCTCCCAGATGGCAGCCGCAGTCGCTGCTCCATCGCCCAAGCCCATGAACGCAGCTCCAAGCCGTCGGTTCGAATATTTCAACCTCGGCAACGACCGGGAACCGTGACAAGAACCACCCATAATTGACTATCTCAGCCGAGGTATTGCGATTCAGTTCCTCAAAAGCGGCGGCAAGAGCCATGTCGCCGAATTTGAAATGATGCCCGTAGGATTCTCCGTCGGTGGCTACGTTAACCAGCCAGGGTTCCCCTATGAGGGGGTCGCGCAAGGACCATGTCCTGTCGATCTGTTCCAGCAACATGGAGCTGTGCTCAAGTAACCGGCCGAAAGCCAGGCCGTGCGCCAGGGCGGAGTCGTAGAAAAAAATGTGGATATATTTCCCCTGGCCGCAGGAATAACGATAGGCGCGTCCGCTGGGAATCGTTGCGCCGGCGGCATCCCTCCACTGGGTGTCGCCCTTGCGAAACCGCCACCGTGCAGCCTGGTGGGGAGAGAGGATCGTGAATTTTATTCCAGCCTCCGCCAGGAGTAAAAGTGTAGCCGTGTCGACGGCCGTTTCCGCCAGCCACATCCCCTCGGGACGCCTGCCGAAGCGGTATTCGAAATCGCGAATACCCCAGCGGACCTGGGTGAGCTTGTCTCGCTGATTTGCCAAAGGCATTATGATGTGGTTATAGACCTGCGCTATGGCGTTGCCGTAGCCCCCGTGCGCCTCCACGCTCTGACGGTCGGCTTCCAGAATAGTCTGGTAAACCCAGGGATCGTGGCGCTCGATCCAGTGCATCAGGGTGGGCCCGAAATTGAAGCTGAGATACCTGTAGTTGTTCATCAGATCGAGAATTCGATTCTGGTTATCGACAAGGCGCGCAGCCGTGTTTGCCCGATAGCATTCGAGGTTGATGCGTTGGTTCCAGTCATGATAGGGGGCTGCGGAATCCTCACGCTCGATTTCCTCGGTCCATGGGTTTTCGCGGGGAGGCTGATAGAAATGTGCATGAACACAAACGTATTTTTTTTCAGACAAATTCTTCATCTAGTCCTGGTTCCCGGCTATATTAAATTCAGGCAAAGATCGTCCGAAGCTCAAGACACCGTTGCTTCGCGACGCAAGTTTTAATTGTACCGCTTGCAGTCTCTCTTTTCCAGCGTCGTTTGCATATTTTGCGACGGCAACGGCTTATTGAGCAATTTGCATCATCCCGCCTGTTTACAAAACAGGCCTAATTCACTCTCTGAGGCAAGCATCTTCATGCAGCTTGTCGATTTGCTTGATTCCGGGGAACTGCATGGCTGCATCGGCTACGAGGAGATCTTCAGAAGAGTGCGCCGTTCCTCCGAGGATGCTCACATGGAGGGACGGCTCAAGGCAGAAATCCTCGCCAACCCCGGTCAGTTCGTCGAACCTGACGAAGAAACGCCCCTGGCCCTTCTTGACCAAAAAAAGTCCGGCAAGAAGCTGCTTTTGATAACCAATTCCGAATGGTCTTACGTGGAACCGATACTGAGCTGCGCCTTCGATCCTTTCCTGCCAAAATCCCTTAAGTGGCGCGGCCTGTTCCATATAATAATTATCGGGGCGAGAAAGCCCGATTTTTTCACCCTCGCAATGCCGGCCTTCGAGGTGGTCAATGCTGAGGGCCTTCTTCGGGAGCACCGCGGCCTGCTGAGTCCAGGTCACATCTACCTGGGTGCGAATGCCGCGCTCGTTGAGGAAAGCCTGGGCCTTTCCGGCGAAGAGCTTATGTATGTTGGAGACCACATATTTACGGACGTAAATATTTCGAAGAGCATTTCGAGGTGGCGAACCGGCCTGGTAGTTCGAGAGCTTGAGGATGAGATCGCGGCGGTTGACCGATTTCTACCCAAACAGGCGGAACTGAGCGCGCTGATGGAGACCAAGGAGCGCCTGGAGTCGCAATACTGCTCGCTCCGGCTGGCCGCCCAGCGCATTCAGCACGGATACGGGCCGCGTGAGAACGCCAAAATCACGGACCTCCAGCGGCAAATGTCCGAGCTGCATGGCAGGATAGTGGAAATCGATTCCAGGATCGCTCCAATCGCACAGGCTTCCGGGCAGCTTCTCAACAAGAATTGGGGTTTGCTCATGCGAACCGGTATAGACAAGAGCCACCTGGCAAGGCAGATCGAGCGCTATGCCGATATCTATACCGCACGCGTTTCAAATTTCCTGTACGTGACCCCGACTGCCTTCCTGCGCTCCAACCGTGGCAGCCTGCCACACGATCCCGAGTGCCTGCACAAAGAGGCGAGGCATTAGAGCCTGACGCGGAGAGGGGGAGAGGGGGAGAAAGGGAGATGGTTTTGTCTCCGCGTCACCGTGACCCCGCATCCCCGCGTCCCCGAGTCTCTCCGTCATCGCATCGTCTTCGCCTTCCCTTGACATCGCCTTCCGGTATTTTATGTTTAAAAAGTGATCTAGATAAGGAGGCTGCTTCATGGAGGACGACTATAAATTTGAAACGTTCAATGCGGATGCAAGTTCTTTTGACCGGGAATTCACAAGCTTCCTCAACAGCAGGTCGCGCGAATCCTGGAAGGTGCAGTCTTGCTCCTACTGCCATGACGAGGGCGGCAAAAAGACGTATGCGTCCTGCATTTTCAAGAAATGAGTTGGGATGACGGCTGTTTGAGTCCAGCCCCGCTCATCAAGTCCAACCGCCGGGCGGGGAGAAACCCCGCCCTTATATCTTTTCATTGGCGGAAATGCTGCTCAACCCCACTTTGAGAAAACCTGGATATGAGGCTTTTACGATTAAAGATTTCGGCAGTCCCTGCCGAAATGGTAGATGGATAGCCGGATGAATTGCCTTTCCTGAAGATTTATTCCCGTTCTTCTCAAGTCATCCCCAGTAATAATCGGTTGAATTCCGGCGGAATTTACGAGTGACGGAGAGGTTTTCCATGGCATTGAGGCGGCTGTGCAAGGATGGCTCGCGCATGGGATTTCGAAGTCCCTTTGAGGAATGAGATGTATCACGATGGTGTAACACAAGGCGGGAGGCTTGGGTCCATGGAAAAACCAACAGTTGCGGAGCCCGGGAAAACAGCCAAAGTTCGCAACGCTGCTTTTAAAGGCTACAATGATGGTTCCAGTGATTTTCTGGGAGACCAGATCGAGGGCCTGGTAGGCTATAGCAGGTGGGACTTTAATTCAAAAGCCGTTAAATGGACGGATTTGATTATAGAAGAAGACAGGGTACATACAAAGCAAGTCTTCGCGCAGGCGCTCAAGGGCGACAAGACCTATATGAGGGATTACAGGGTCCGGGCCAAAAATGGTGAGATTCTCTGGATCAGGGAATGGAGCCAGATTGTCTGCGGGGAAAATGACCAGATCGAATTCGTTACCGGCATTATCAGGGACATCACGGAAGAGAAGAAGCAGGAGGAGCTGCGCTTGAGTTGCGAACGCAAAACCGGTAAATATCTGACCTTCTCGGTAGCGAAAGAAGAGTATGGGATTTCAATAATGAAGGTAAAGGAAATCATAGAGGTAATGTCGATTACACCCATGCCTCAAACCCCTGCATACGTGAAAGGCGTTATAAATCTTCGAGGCAAGATTATTCCCGTCGCGGACCTGCGGACTAAACTGGGGATTGAGGAGTCCGAATACACGCATCGCACCTGCATCATCGTTCTTGAAACCACAAGGAACGGTAGACCTGTTTTGACAGGTATGGTTGTGGATACGGTTTCAGAGGTGCTTCACATACAAGGCGCCGATATCGAGGATGTAAACGACTTCCTGCTTAGGTTCAACAGCGACTGTATTCTCGGGATGGCCAAAACAGCCAGTGATATTAAAATAATCCTGGATGTGGACAAAGTGGTGGGTGAAGTTGATCTTGGAGCCGCTGAAAACTTCTAAACGAGCCTGCTTTTTGATGAAATGAACTTTAAAGCCTATGGCTGTGAATCTTTCTTCTCGGCCTTTTTCCCAGGGCTGAGGAACAGATCGAGCAAGGATTCCCAGGGCGTAGCAGCAGGAAGGGTTTTCTGGGCAATCGTGGAGAAGTTCTTGCCAACATCGAGCCATCGATTGAATTGTTCATCAAAGGCGGCTTTGTAAAACAGGTAGTTTCTGATGGTAAGTTCCAGATATTTTTCGAAAAACTCTCCCAACACATTTTCGCCGTGCTGGATCACGAGGTGGAGAAAAGGAACAGGCAGAAGGATGTTCTTGTTTTTGGCTTCCTCTACGATGATCTGCGAGAGGATAAAGGCTGTCACGTCTTCCCCGGTCCTGGCGTCGATTACCGAAACCTGGCGGCCGCCTTTTATGAGTTCGCAGACCTGCTCAAGGGTTATATAGGCGCTCTTTTCGGTGTCGTAGATCCGCCTGTTCGCGTATTTTTTGAGTACAACTTTTTGAGCCATTGCCTGCTCCAGCGACTCCGGTCTTTACTGCAAAGCACAATATTGCCTTTCAGCTTGTCGAGACGGGAATTATAGGTCCAACTTAACCGGAAAAACAATGGAGGCAGAAATGAACCAGTTTACTTTCGCAAAACAGATGCTCGATTTCAACAGGACTACCTTTGCAAACACCGTTGGCGCCATGAGCCTGTTTCAGGAGCAGTCGGAAAAAATGATGACCGCGTTCGTTGAACAGGCGGACTGGATCCCCGCCGAGGGGAAAAAAGCCATTTCGGATATGTCTGCCATGCTGAGGAAGACCTGTTCGGAATTCAAGAAGGCTGTGGATGAGAACTTCGTCAGGGCGGAAGCTCTTTTCAAAGGTGCAGACCAGACACAGGCCCAATGAGAGGCGGCCGCCGGGCCTCTTTTTCCATTGTGCGCATCGAAATCATGCCGACTCGGGTTGGACGTAAAAATCCAAAGCCTTTTCCCCGGCCGGCGAACCTGATCGAGTCGCTCAGGATCTGACCGCCGGAATGCGCAAAACTTCATTGAAAATCATTGAGCGATTCTTCGCTGTTGCCAGACTTGGGGGCGGACCTTCGAACAGCCTGAGAAAAGCGTAAAGTCCGCCCCTTGTATCCTATACGGAGGAATTGCTCCCCCTCATCCCTTCAAATCCTTAACTCTTTCAGAGGAGGACATGGAACGACGCCCTACAAGGTCACCCCGCTCGGCCATTCTTCCAATTTTATCGGAAGTTTAGGGGACCAGAAAAGCTCGCGAAAGTGATAACCCTGTATGGCCATGGCGATTACCTCACCGAAAGCGCCGTTGTAATTGGAGAGCGTCTTCCTCAGGATCTTCCAGTAATAGTTTCTGGATTTATTGTCGACAATGCCCAGGTACCAGAGTGAGCGGACAAGGGTCAGCAGGTCATTGTTTTCGAAGTGAAACCTGGTCCTGGGGCGGTAGGCCCTAAGAAACGCAAGTATCCGGTTATAATACATTTCAGGGGAATAAACGCTGTTCATGACCCAGCGGTAGCCCTCGATCACTTTTTGCCTGTCCATCTTGGTGATGAAGTTCAGAGATCCGCCCGCATCCGTGTTATCGCCGGAAGATTTGAAGAGCATTCTTCCCTCGCTCTCCAGGCGCGTATAAAGTCGAGTTCCCGGGACAGCGGTAAGCAACCCGACCATGGCGGTCACGATTCCGTTTTTTTGGATGAAGTTTACCTGCCTCTGGAAAATGTCCGGCGGGTCGCTGTCGAAACCGATTATGAACCCTCCCATGACTGCCAGGCCGTGTTTTTGTATCGTTGCCACTGAGTCAGAGAGGTTGCGTTTGAGATTCTGCCCCTTGCCGCACTCTCTTAAACCTTCTTCGATGGGCGTCTCCAGGCCGAGAAACACCTTGTGGAACCCGGCCTGCACCATCAGGTTCATCAATTCCGAATCTTCCGCGAGATTTACGGAAGCTTCCGTTAAGAAGTTAAAGCGCCGCAGCTTGCCTTTCTGCCACGCTATAATGCTTCTAAGCAGGCCCTTTACCTTCTCCTTGTTGCCGATAAAATTGTCATCGACAATAAAGACAGTCCCGCGCCAACCACGGGAGTAGAGCGACTGCAACTCGGCCAACACCTGTTCGTCCCGCTTAAGCCTGGGGACCCGCCCATTCATGACTATCACGTCACAGAATTCACAGTTGAATGGACATCCCCTGGAATACTGAATGGACATCGATGCGTAGTCGTTCAGATTAATGAGGTCCCACAGGGGAACAGGGATAGCGCCTAGATCGGGGAAGTCGGAGGCCCGGTAAAACCTCTTGGGCCGCCCCGTCTCCAGGTCCCTTACGACTTCGGAAATTATCGACTCGGCTTCTCCGACGACCATGTGGTCAATATCGGCGAAGTCGTCCGGATATACCCGGAAAAGAGGGCCGCCCCCGACCACCCTGGCGCCAAGCGCGCGGCAACGGTCCACGACCTGCCGAGCTGAATTTTTCTGGGCTATCATAGCGCTGATGAAGACGTAATCCGCCCACAGCAGTTCCTCGTCCCGGAGCGTCCTTACGTTTAGATCGACCAGCCTTTTTTCCCAGGAATCCGGGAGCATTGCGGCTACGGTCAAGGCCCCCAGAGGGGGAAAGGCCGCTTTTCTTCGCACTACTCTAAGCGAGTGTTTAAAGCTCCAGAATGTTTCGGCAACCTCTGGATACACGAGAAGAATCTTCATTTGAGTCCTTTATTCTTAAGTGAAGCTGCAAGTGGATCACGTGGAACTGATGGTCCGAAGTTTACAGCCTGCCTTCTCCCAGGTCAACAGGATATCCGCAGGACCCATAGAATATACTGTCCCTTTATTGTTTTCTAGTGGACAATTCCGCACATTTTGGTTACTTGCCTAGAGTATCTTGGCGTTCGGTTTCTTCAATATGGAGGGACTCAAACAGATGGCTCTTGTTGTGCAAAAGTACGGCGGGACCTCGGTTGCCGATGCGCAACGAATAAATGTGGTGGCCGGACGGGTCCTGGCGAGGAAGAAAGGGGGCGACCAGTTAGTTGTGGTCCTCTCGGCGCGTGCTGGTGAAACCGACCGGCTGATAAAGCTGGGGTGCGAGATTACCGACCAACCCGACCCGCGTGAGATGGACGTTCTGCTTGCCACCGGCGAGCAGACCACGATAGCCCTGTTCTGCATCGCCGTAAAAGCCATGGGGTCCGAGGCTGTTTCCATGACCGGATACCAGGCCGGGATCATGACAGACGGCCAATTCGGCCAGGCCCGCATAAGCTGGATACAGACCCAGCCCATCATCGAGAGTCTGCAGGAGGGCAAGATCGTAGTGGTGGCCGGGTTCCAGGGATATGACGATAATGGCAACATCACAACGCTGGGGCGTGGGGGGTCCGATACTACGGCGGTAGCGCTTGCTGCGGCGCTTCACGCCGGCGTATGCGAGATATACACGGACGTTGAAGGGGTGTTCACCGCAGACCCCAACGTATGCGCCAGGGCGCGTAAGCTGGATAAAATAAGCTACGAAGAAATGATGGAGATGGCCAGCATGGGTGCCAAGGTTCTCCATCATCGTTCGGTGGAATTCGGCATGAAGTACGATGTGCCCATCAGGGTGCTTTCCTCGTTCACCGATGGGCCGGGCACCCTTGTTACACGGGAGGATGAAACAATGGAAAAGGTGGCGGTTTCCGGAATCACCTACAATAAAAACGAAGGGCGAGTAACGATCACCAACGTCCCCGACCAACCGGGAATCGCCGCGAAGGTTTTCCAGCCCATCTCGGCTGCAAATATCAACGTTGACCTAATTGTCCAGGGCGCAAGCGGTATTCCGGGCAGGGCAAATATTTCATTTACGGTTCCCAAGATCTCTTACGATCAGACGCTTGGCATCCTTGGGTCACTTGCGCCCGAGTTGGGTGACTGCCAGGTGATGGGCGACCCCGGCATTGCCAAGGTTTCCATCATCGGGCTTGGAATGAGGAGCAACAGCGGAGTGGCGACCAAGATGTTCGAAACGCTTGCCAGAGAAAACATCAATATCAAGATGATTGCCACCTCGGAGATAAAGATCTCATGTATAATCGACGAAAAGTATACCGAATTGGCTGTGAGGGTCCTGCATGACGCCTTCGAGCTGGACAGGAAATGGCAAGGGGGCGGAAACATTCAGATCCGGGAAGAAAAGCAATAGGCCGCAAACATACCCGTTCAAAGCCCCTGTCGCATGCCCCGGCTGATGGCTCAACGTTTAGCGCAAACAATTCCTTTAGATCGCTGCCTCGGTTTTCAAACTTCTGCTGCCTCCTCCTCCAGTCTCACGGCCACAATGAATTACGGGGATTGTAAAAATGTGCAAATTAATCGGGAGAATCGGCAATGGAAGTGAAAATCTACGACACCACGCTCCGTGACGGCACGCAGGCCGAGGATTTTTGTTTTTCGGCCGACGATAAGGTCCGCATAGCTCTCAAGCTCGATGACATAGGCATTCATTTCATCGAGGGAGGCTGGCCCGGATCAAACCCGAAGGATGCGGAGTTTTTCCGGGAAATACGCAACTATCACCTAAAGCAGGCCAGAATAGCGGCTTTCGGCTCAACGCACCATCCGGGTTCGACCGCTGCTTCCGATCCCAACCTCAAGGCCCTGCTCGAAGCAAATACCGAACTGGTTACGATATTCGGAAAAAGCTGGACGGTGCATGTAAAAGATGCCCTGCGCACGACCATCGGTCGCAACCTCGATCTCATTTCCGATAGCATCAAATTTCTGCGGCAGCAGGGGAAAACCGTCTTTTACGACGCGGAACATTTCTTTGATGGATTCAACGACGACCCACAATACGCGCTGGCCACTGTTGGAAAGGCGATGGAGGCCGGAGCCGAGTGCGTGATCCTGTGCGACACGAACGGAGGGTCCCTGCCCAGTCAAATCCAGAGGGCCATAGAAGCCGTCAAGGAGAAATTTCCCGATATTCCATTCGGAATTCACGCTCACAATGATTCGGACCTTGCCGTCGCAAACTCGCTTACCGCCGTCGAGATGGGCGCTATGCAGGTCCAGGGAACGATCAACGGGGTCGGAGAAAGATGTGGGAACGCAGACCTTTGCTCCATAATAGCTAACCTTTGCCTGAAAATGGGACGCGCCTGCCTTGGGCCGGAGAACCTTAAGAGATTGCGGCAGGTGAGCCGGTTCATACTGGAGATGGCAAACATCCCGTCGAACCGCTATCAGCCATTTGTCGGCCGAAGCGCTTTTGCGCACAAAGGAGGCGTTCACATCAGCGCAGTCGAAAAAAACCCGAAGACATACGAGCACATCGACCCCAGCCTGGTTGGCAACAAACGCAGAATTCTCGTTTCGGACCTTTCCGGGCGCGCCGCCGTAAAGCGAAAAGCCGAGGAATTCGGCCTGGAGCTTTCAAAGAACGACCCGGTGGCCATGCAGGTGCTCGAAGAGCTAAAGGACCTCGAAAACGAGGGATTTCAGTTCGAGGCGGCGGAAGCGAGTTTTGAGCTTCTTATCAACAGGACTATGGGTAAGAGCAAGAAATATTTCGAGCTTGTCAGCTTTCGCGTAATCGACCAGAAGCAGAGCGAAAATAAGGACCCTGTGGCCGAGGCGACCATCCAGATCCGGGTGGGAGGCCAGATCGAACATACCGCCGCCCTTGGCAACGGTCCGGTGAACGCCCTGGACAAAGCCTTGCGAAAGTCTCTCGAAAAATTCTATCCCGAGCTGAAAACCATGGAACTCATCGACTATAAAGTGCGCGTCCTGCCGGGCCTTGCCGGCACCGGGTCAAAGGTGCGCGTGCTCATCGAATCCACTGACGGACAAGACCAATGGGGTACGGTCGGCGTTTCCCACGACATCATTGAAGCTAGCTGGCAGGCCCTCGTGGACAGTATCAACTACAAGATGTACAAAGCAGAGAAAAACAACGGCGCCGAAAAGTCCGTAGATAGAAGAAAAGTGCGCTGAAGCACCGGCGCCCCAGCCTCAGAACTCTACAGGGCCGGCATACCCGGTCAATTCGACGTAGCCTTCTGCCGTCACGGCCCGGCCCTGCGGCCCGGAGCCTTCAGCTCTCACACTTCCTTCCCAGTAGGTTAGACGCGTGCTGCCGGGGGTTTGCATCTCCTGATCGGCCATATTGGGAAGAATTCTTATCCGCAGATCGAGTGTATTTACCTCAAGCAGCCATAAAGCCGGATAGATCCCGCCCGAATGAGGACTCTTCCATGTGCCGAGGACCCGCACGCGAAAGTCTTTGGAAAAAAGCCGGGTGGACTTTCCTTCGCTGTCCACGAATGTCCCGCTCGATACCGGGCTGTACTCGCCGTTTTTTTCGCGCATCAGATAGATCATTAGTTCGCTTCCGTCCGATAGTTGCAGGCTGAACCAGTCCCAGCCGGCCAATCGGGGACCCAAAGGGGCGCTCATGAATTCGTGGTCCATCCACGCGGTCCCGTGAACCGGCCTTTCCCGCCCGCCAACGGTCACGTTGCCGGCCGCTTCCAGGCGGGAAAACGAATAATAACAACTGGCCTCCCCGGGCCCTTCCCCCTTGCGGCTCAAGCCCGACTCGCCATGCACGACGGGGTTTTTGCGAGGAACAAGATCGAGGGTGAACGAAAAATCGGCCGCTTTTGCAGAAAGATGATGGAGTCCAGGCGCGATTACCGCCTCACAGCCGTTCACAAAGACCTCGAACCGACCCTCCCTTTCCCTGACGCCGCCTAGTTGCAGAGCGGCCCTGGACATCTTTTCAGAATGCAGGAATTCATTGGATGAAATATCCGAAACGGCGGCGTGGACAACAAATACCTGATCGGCGCGCCACTCTGACGGCCTTCCGGGTCTCAGTTTCCCTTCTTGGACCGGGACTGCGCGAATCCGGAAAAAGGTGAGCTCAAAGCCGTACCGGGCGCCATCATCGCAGAGCAGGTTGCCCGTGTAATACCACCACTCGACCCGGTGGTCCGGGTGCGAAGCATGATCCAACGGAAATCTAAGGTTGCAGGGGCCGGAGACATAGGGATAATCTGCGGCCGGAGAGTAAGTTTGCGGCAGGCAGAAAGCAATAACGGCCAGAAGAGCCAGGGTGAGAATTAAACTGAAGTTTTCCCGCTCAGGCTTCATTCGCAAGGCTCTAAGGGGATTTTCCGGGGATTAGACCTTTCTCGCTGCGACCAACCGGGCGAAATGTTCGAATGAACGATCATAGGTTCTTTCAGCATCCGGGGGGAAGCAACATCCTGGAAGTTGTCTGCTCTTCAGGTGGTACTCAATACACTCGCAGCAGACACCCGACCTGGGGCATCCACTATAGGTGCACGCACATTTGTCGCTGTTTTGTTCTTTCCTGCATTCCATCAGTGGACCGCAACCTGATGATGGCTTGAACCGGCTTTCCCGCCCTTTATGAGAACTGCAACCAGCAGACAAAAGAGGATGGCTTCCCAGACAATAACTGCAGTCCCGCTTTCCGTCAGCCCATAAGTAATTCCGCCGCCAATAATCGCAGGAACTCCCGAAAGAACTATAATTCCAAAGCGCCATGCCCAGTTCATCAGTATCTCTCCAGATGTGTGGATGTAATAGAGCGTTTTTCTATTTGTAGCATAAGGCTTTTAAGGATTCAATATTTTTGTAAGGAGATCAATCACCCTCACGGCCGATGCTTGAGCGCTTTCCGCAATCGATTCCGTACTTTTTGATCTTGTAGTGGATAGCCCTTCGGCTTATTCCCAGGAGATGAGCGGCTTTCTTCTGAACGAAGCCCGCCTGCTGCAAAGCCCGCAAAATCGCATTTCGTTCGCTTTGGTCAAGAGACAGCGAGGAAGTATCGCCTGTAGCCGCCTGGGACTTCTGCGGAGCATCGGGGAGCCCGGAAAGGCTGAGGTCGCTTTTGTGCAGGGTCCCATCTCTACACAGGACCACGCTGCCCTCCAAGGCATTTTTGAGTTCTCTCACATTCCCCGGCCAGGGATATTCGCAAAGCCATTTTATCGTTTCGGCAGGCAGCTTGACCATCGGGAGGTTCTGGCTTTTGCAGAAGTTTTCCACAAACTGCTGCGCAAGGACGGGTATATCCTCGCGTCGTTCCCGCAGGGGCGGAATCTTCAGGGTCACTACGCGAA
This sequence comes from Syntrophobacteraceae bacterium, assembly GCA_049520035.1. Classification (GTDB taxonomy): domain Bacteria; phylum Desulfobacterota; class Syntrophobacteria; order Syntrophobacterales; family Syntrophobacteraceae; genus SbD1. Next base: position 29,477 of record JBEKQE010000001.1, read on the forward strand.
GCCGGTAGTAGAGGTCCTGGCGAAAATTCCCTGCGGCGACCTCATCGGAGAGGATGACGTTGGTTGCCGAAATCACCCGGCAGTTTACCGGTATTTCTCTAAGATCTCCGATCCGCCTGATTTTCCTGTCTTCCAGGAACCTCAGGAGCCTCACCTGCATGTCATGGGAAATATTCCCAATCTCATCGAGAAAAAGGGTGCCTTTGTCGGCCGCCTCGATGAGTCCTTTTTTATCCCTGATCGCGTGGGTAAAGGCGCCACGAACGTGCCCGAAAAGCTCACTTTCCAGCAATCCGCTCGGAGTGGAGCCGCAGTCCACAACAATAAAGGGCTGTTCGCGGCGGTGGCCTCGCTGGTGCAGGAGGCGCGCGACTCGCTCCTTGCCCACCCCGCTCTCGCCAAGGAGCAACACGTTTACGTCGCTTCTGGCGATGCGGTCAACCAGATCGTACAATTCGCGCATTGCCGGGCTTTTTCCGCCCCAGAGCGACTCGCTCAATGGCGGGAGCGTATCGAGCGTGGGTTTTGGCGCGTTTTTTTTGAGCACCTCCTGGACTTTCGAGATCAACTCGCGTCCATTGAAGGGTTTTGTCAGGTAATCAAAGGCCCCCGCTTTAAGGGCCTTTACTGCATCCGGAATTGTCCCATAGGCTGTCAGAAACATGACGGGAAGCCCCGGCCGGATCTCATGGGCGGCGGAAAAAAGGTCCATGCCTCCCATGCCCGGCATCTTTACGTCAGTGATCATCAGGTCTACGGGGCTGTTTTTGAGTAGCTCGATGGCTTCCTCGCCCCCTGACGCGGTCAGGACCCGGTAGTCGATCGAGGAAAGCCTGGCTTCCAGAACAGCCAGGATATTCAGGTCATCATCGACTACAAGAATTATAGGTTTGGTGGTCAACTTCATCTCCGGGATACAGCAGATCACTGGGTGGCTTCCTGCTTCTTCTCCTGATATTTGCGGTGTATTTCCTCGATAGATTCAAGCTGGTGGCGCAGCCGCCGGATTTCACGCTCGCGCAGCTCCAACTTGGCCCTGAGAGTCTGCATCTCCTTCTCCTTTGTCTGGAGAATCACTTTGGAATCTATGTCTTTTGCGGCCCTGCGGCTCTTGCCTGCCGATGGACCTCCGGCAGCGCCTTTAAGTGAGGTTTGGAGCCGCAGCAGGAAGGGGGTTATCATTCTGGGGTCCTCGCACCCTTGCCAGGAATTAACCTGCGCGCTCCATTTTTTCCAGCTTGATATCGCATCTTCGTATTCGTAAGAGGTATTGGCGAGGACGAGATTGACTGATGAAAGCCCAAAGAGGGCCTGGCGACCGATTTCGGGATATCGCGAACTTTCGCTCAGTATCTCGAATCCGATTTTCGCCCTCTTGAAGTCGCCCGCGTTGAAGGCGTTCATTGCGTCCGCCAGGGCTTCCTGCTCGACATCACGCCTAATAGACTCAGCGCCGGTCGATTTTTCTTCGGCATCCAACGAGAATGCAAAAGACCCGGATAGCAAAAGAAAAATGAGGAGCCCCAAAAATCTCCGCTGAATCCGCCACTTCAGAACCATCGTTCATTCTTTCCGATTTAGAGGAAGGGTGAAGCTGAAGGTGCTGCCCTCGCCCGGTTTGCTGCGAATGCCAATTTCGCCTCCGTGCGCCTCGACGATGTACTTGGAAATGCTCAGCCCAAGGCCAACTCCGTCAACCTCGTCCCGAACACCGGATGCCCTGTAATACTTATGAAAGACAAGGGTTTGCTCAGCCTCAGGAATGCCCGGCCCTCCGTCTGTGACCGAGAACACCAGATGGGGGGCTTTTGCCGAGTCGTCCTGCCTTACAGAAACCAGAATTGCGCTCCCGTGCGGCGAGAACTTTATAGCATTTCCGATCAGATTGAGCAAAACCTGCTGCAAATTATCCGGATCACAGTAAAATCCCGATATTCCGGATTCGATTTCCGAATGGATCGAGATATCCTTCGCCTCGGCGGCGGGAATCAATCGCGATATCGCGCCCTGGACGAATTCGCAAAGATCGATCACGCGCGGATGGATTTCTACCGCTCCGGCCTCCAGACGCGATATCTGCATGAGATGGTTGAGCAGCGTCGTAATGCGCTCCAATTCACGGCTGGCTATCAGCAGGAACCGCCTCTGCTTTTCATTTATGTCCCCCATAACCTCTTCGGCAATCAAATTCACCGATTCGCGGATGGAGGTCAGAGGCGTTCGGATTTCGTGGCTGAGCATGGATATGAAATCCGACCTCATGCGCTCTTCTTCCGTGAGCCGGGCGGCCATGTCGTTGAAAGCGCCCGCAAGCCCGCCGAATTCGTCGTTTGAATAAATTCGGATGGGGGCAGTAAGCCCCGAGCGAGACATGGACTTGATCCCCCGCCTCAGCTCACGGAGCGGGCGGATCATCCCGAAGCTGAAACCAATGACCCCGAACAGTCCGACCAGCAGAGAGGCCGAAACGCCGACAACTCCCCACTCTATCGCTGTGCGACCCTGTGCGTTGAGACTTTTGACCATCCTTTCGATCTGTTGTTCGTTGGCTGCCCTGGCCTTCTGTATCTTCTCGACCCATTCGTTTATCAGCTCTTCCTTGAGCCAGGGAACGTCCGAATGTTCGGCATCGGCCTGTTGCCTGCCGGATGCGAACTGCTCCTCGTATTCCCGGTAAAGACCGTCCCAGGGATTTTCATCACCTTCGCCCCCACCGAGCCACAGGATTTCGAACAGGTTGGTTTCGTATTCTTTCTGGCCGGTTGCAAAATATTCCTTATACTCTTCTTTCTGCAGAAGATCGTATTTTTTTTGATTCTCCGCCATCCACCAGAGCGTGTCGATCATCTTCTTAGACGCGGTTGCAATGCGGTATTTTCGATTGGCGATATCCTCGGAGATTTTGCCGAGTTCCTGAATGTGAACGAAAAGAAAGAGAATGGTCCCGTAGAAAATAAGACAGGCTAAAAGATACCAGGAAAAAAGCTTGACCAGTATTCCAGATTTTATCTTCATCGGCGTATGAAATCCACACCTCGCAGAGCGTCGAGACAGTGCACCAAGCCCAGGGCATCAGACTTCTGGACGCCGGTAATAGTAAATCATTGGAAAAGCGCCGAAAAGCGAAAAATGACAAGAGGGGGCATTGGTGTTGAATTAAGGAAATGACATTGGAATTTGTTACTTATCCTGGTTGCTTGCACATAACTGGAGAATTACATTTGATGCAAAAGCTTGTTTGTGCAACCGGAAGGAGGCAACATCATGAAAATAATTGGATTTCTTAAGCGATCCATGATCGGGTCACTCATTGTGATGCTGATCCCCTTTGGAGCGCTTTCAAAGCAAACAGTTAACTCAGGCAATGCGTTCAGCCGGGCTGAGCTTGACCAAATGCTCGCCCCAATTGCGCTATACCCGGACTCGCTGCTCTATCAAATCTTGGAGGCCGCGAGCTTCCCGGATCAGCTCTCGGAAGCGGACCGATGGTTGAACCGGAACCGGAAACTTGCGAAGGCCCGGCTCAATGCCGCCATGGATACAATGGACTGGGACTCGAGCGTCAGGGCGCTGGCGCCTTTTCCACAGATACTCGACATGATGGTTGGGCAGCCGGCCTGGACCCAAAGGCTGGGTGACGCTTACTCGAATCAGGAAGACGGTGTAACGGCATCCATTCAAAGACTCCGCTCGAAAGCATACGCTCAGGGCAATCTCGACACGAGCGCCCAACAGCAGGTGATTGTCGAAGGTGATAGTATCGAAATTGATCCGGTCGATCCTCAAGTTGTCTATGTGCCGCGTTACGATCCGCAGGTTGTCTACGGGAACTGGTGGTGGCCTGCGTATCCTCCCCTCTCCTATTACCCGGATTTGCCGGTGCCGGATGCCGACGTTGGAGCGTTCGGGTTTTTTGGGGCTGTAGACGTTGGAGCAGGCTGGGGCGGTGACTTTGGCGGCGGTGACTTTGGCGGCGGCGACGGTGGCGACGGTGGCGACGGTGGCGACGGAGGCGGCGGCGATGGCGACGGACACGATCATGGTAAACACGGCCACGGCGGCCACGGTCACCACGGCGGTCACCATGGCGGCGGTCATGGCGGCGATCATGGTGGTGGTCACGGCGGCGGTCGTGGCGGCGATCATGGCGGCGGATTCGGCGGTCATGGCGGCGGTCATGGCGGTGGACATGACAATGGCAAGGGTGGTCATGGCGGCGGTCATGGTGGCGGTCACGGCGGTGGTCATGGCGGTGGACATGACAATGGCAAGGGTGGTCATGGCGGTGGTCATGGCGGCGGTCATGGCGGCGGTCATGGCGGCGGCAAGAAATAAATGCGTCAAGCAAATCAATAGTGTTTTATTATGTCCCCCTGTCCTCTTGTTTGGGCAGGGGGACTTATCCATAACTTTAACTTTGGAGGGATGACTATGCGAATGCTCTTAAACGTCAAGTTTCCTCATGATGAGTTCAACAAGGCGGTCAGGGACGGCGCCGTGAGCCAAAAGATACGCCGTATCCTGGAGGATATCAAACCGGAGGTCGTTTATTTCACCGAACAGAACGGGCAGCGCGGAGCAATACTGGTCATAAATCTGGTTGATCCTTCCCAGATTCCGGCATTTGCCGAGCCCTGGTTTCTTACTTTCAAAGCCGACGTAAAATTCCAGGTCGCTATGACGCCGGAGGACCTCGAGAAGGCCGGCTTGGAGGGACTTGGGAAGAAATATTCATAGCCGAAGCAGGACGTGCAAGAAATCTATATGGAGTCTAGGGAAAAGACTTGGTAGGCTGCGCTCCGCTTACGCCCGGCAACCCACTTAGGGATCTTTCAATGGTTTCAGGGTGTCCCGCGAGGGTCGTGAGAGACCGTGGTGAATCCTGTCTTGGCGCCTTCCCACCAGCCGCCGCCCAGGGCGACAAACAAGGCCGATGTGTCCTGCAGGCGAAGCGCCTGCGCCTGAACAAAGCCCAGCCTGGCTTGCTGATACTGGCTGTCGGCGGAAAGGACCTGCAGATAATTGGCCAGCCCCGCCCTGTAGTTCGTCTCCACAAGTTTTAGCGTGTGCGCAGCGGTTGCAAGCGATTCGGATTGAGCCGCGAGGGTTTTGGCGTCGAATTCCAATGCGCGAAGGGAATCGGCCACCTGCTGGAAACCGGCGGCCACGGCCTGCTGGTAATCCGACAATGAGGCCTGATATGCCTGGATGGCTGCGCGCCGTTGAAACCACAAGGTCCCTCCGCGAAATATGGGGGCGGTAAGATTGGCGCCTACGGACCAGACATCGGCGCCGGGGCTGAAGAGCTTAGTGATGTCCGCACTGTTCGGCCCGTAGTTGCCGCTTAAGGTGATGCTGGGGAACAAGGCAGCGGTCGCAACCCCTATGTTGGCGCTGGCGCTGTGCAGTTGCGCCTCGGCAGCCAGAATATCGGGCCGCCGGCGTGTCAGTTCGGAAGGCAGACTCAGCGGAAGTTCAACCGGAAGGGTAAAGTTCGTCAAATCGAGTGGCGGCGGCGCCCACTGCTCCGGGGTTTGTCCCACCAGGGCCGTGAGCAGATGCCGCGTCTGGCTGAGGCTTTTCTGTAACGGCGGCAGGGTCGCCTCGGCGGCGGCTAGCTGCGCCCGGATCGCCAGAACATTAGAATAGGGGACTGTTCCGGCTTTAGCTTGGGTTTCCGCGATTCTTAGCTGTTTTTTCTGGAATGTGACGATCTGTTCCGTTGCTTCGATTTCCGCCCGGTAGGCAGCCCCGGCGATGGAGGTGTTGACTACATTGCCCACAAGAGTTAGAGATGCGGCCCGAGCGGTCTGCCTCTGATAGTCAGCCTGAGCGGCCAGGTTCTCCACCGTGCGGCGCTGCCCGCCGAATACGTCCAGAACGTAAGTGACTGTGCCGCTAAGTGTGAAGAGGTTAAAAATAGAACTTGGCCCTGAGATTCCAAAGAGTGCCGGTGAAAACTTCTGCCGCGTGGCGCTGAAACCGGCGTCAATCTGGGGGAAAAATACGCCATAACCTGCGCAAAGGTTATCCTGACTTTGACGCAAACGCGCCAGGGCCGACTGGAGACTTCGGTTTTCATCGATCGCCTTCCTGACCACTGCGTCAAGTTCGGGGGAGTTGAAGAGGCGCCACCAGTCTTCGGCGATTGTTGCGCCCATCTCGAAGCGCTGCGCCTGACCGCCGGTCTCCGCCGTTTGTTCCTGCGCCTGCTCGTGGGTGTATTGTGTCACCGCCGGCGGTTTGGGGCGTACGAAGTCGGGTCCAACCGCACAACCCGCCGTGAACAGGGCGAAGAAAGCAAAAAGATACACCGCGGAGCCGCAGAGACGGCTTGCAGAAAGAATTCCTGCAAAAATGAACGATCGACTCATACCGCGCGGGGCGTGGAATATATGAGCATCCATTCAGCTACTCACCGCTTTTCGCTTCGAGGTAAACGTCCACAAGCTGCCCTGGGTAGACATGCGTTTCCTTCGGCGTCTCGAACCGGAACACGACAGGCAGCACCCTTACGTCCACTCTTTCGTTCCTCTGATTTGACAATTCGATTTTCGGGGTTACATAAGGCTGCACCCGCACGAATTCCAGCGGGATGCTGGTATTCGTCCCCCTCACGTACATCCGGGCGTTCATCTGCGCGGGAGGAGGAAGCCTGGGGATGAGAATCTCATCGATGTAACATCGGACCTGAAAGTAGGGATCGGACTGCGCCATTACGATAACGGGGCCAAAACCCTCCGTGTAAGTCCCGTAGGCGCCCTGCGTGGATATAAAGCTGCCGGCGGCGGCGTTGACTGCGAGTATGACCCCGTCAACCGGCGCCCGGATAGTGTATTTATCCAACAGGGCGCTGCCCGACTCATAGGTTTTTATAAGCGCCTCATACTGATGCTGCTGGTTTTGGATGTCGTAGATCCAGGCGCCTGCCCTGGTCAGTTCATACTGCCGCTGAGAGTTGTCCAGATTGGCTTTGGCAACCCTCGCCGCATTCTCCGCATTGTCCAACTGGTCCCTGCTTACCGATTGAGGGTCCAGCTCAAACGATTTTTTCTGCTTGCTCAACTGGTCCTGAGAGGTCTTTAGGTTGGCGGCTGCAACTTCCACCTGCGCCTTTGAGACTTCGAGAACTTCTTTTCTCGGCTGCGCCTTGAGTTCCTGGAGTAAAGCAAGGGCTGCTGCGGCCTGGGCCTTTTGCTGCTCGACAACTGCCTTCTGGATCGAACCGTCGATCAGCAGCAGCGGCGTCCCGCGGGCCACCGCTGCGCCCTCGGCGACGAGGACCTGAGTGATGGTTCCGGGGACTTCGGGGAATATGTTGATATTGGCTCCGTTCGACTGGTAGCTTTCGATAATCCCGTTGGCGTAAACACCTTTTGTGTACGGGTTCTGGGCAGGAGTGAACAAAGGCGGCGGGGGCGGTTCCCTGGCGCCGAGCAGATAAGCGCTGGCAAGGCCCCCCAGAATGCCAGCGACAGCCAGAACCAACAGCAACTTAGCCCTCAATTTCTCCTCCACTCATGATTTTAACGATCCTGCCGTCTTCCATCCCGATTATACGATCTGCAAACTCGAATATCCTGCTGTCGTGCGTGACAATCAAAATGCACCTGTTGTCATTTAGGATGTTTTTTTTCACGAATTCGAGGATCCTTTTGCCGGTGACTCCGTCCAACGAAGCGGTAGGCTCGTCGAAAATCAGGATGTCCGGACGGCTGACAATGGCCCGGGCTATCGCCACGCGCTGCTGTTCGCCTCCGCTCAACTTGACCGGAGGAAGCGAGGCCCTGTCCGTGAGCCCCACCACTTCAAGAAATTCCATTGCGGTCTTCAGGGACCGGTCCCAGTCCTGCTTCTTGAGAATCAGTGGGATCGCAACATTTTCCACGGTGCTAAGCTTCGGAAAAAGGTGGTAGTCCTGAAAGACGAAGCCGACCTTATTGAGTCTGAAATCGGCGATCTCATTGGCGCTAAGGCCCCAGATATCCTTTCCTTCCACCGTGACGACGCCGGAATCGGGTTTGAGGATGCCGGAAATCATGCTCAACAGGGTCGTTTTGCCGCTGCCAGACGGACCGACGAAGTAGAGCATCTCTCCAAAATAAGCTTCGAAACTAATGCCCCTGATGGCGTAGGTCCTGGCCCCGCCTTCCCCGAACGATTTTTCCAGTTCGGTTGCTTTCACCGCCGCCTCGGCCATGCTAACCTCTCAGGATATCGAAGGGTTGCACCCTGATGACCTTTCTGACCGCCAGCAGGCTCGATACGCCGGCGATTACAAGCACCAGAAAGAACGCCAGCCCGAGGTTCCAATAGCCAATGTCGGCTGTATAGTCAGGGATGTATTTTTTCCCGACGGCAATGAGCAGGGCACTACTGCCCACGCCCAGGCCGTATCCGATAAATGATGCGAACGACACCTGGAAAAGGATCATGTAAATCAGTTGCGAATTCCTGGCCCCGATTGCCTTGAGCGCCCCGAACTTTTCGAGGTTTTCCAGAACGAAAGTATAGAAAGTCTGGCCGGAAATGGACAGGCCGACAAGGAAACCTATCACCATCATAATGAGGATATTGGTCCCGGCGCCGGTCTTATACTTATAGAAGTCGGCGATTTTTTCCTGGAATTCCTGATCGGTCAACCCGAGGTACCCGATCTTTGCAACTTGATCTTTTATCTCGGGGATGTCGGCCTCACTTTTTGGTTCAACGAGGACGTGGGCAATGGTGAACCGAGTGTTTGGCAAATACTGGAGGGCGCGACTGTAAGTGGTGAAAAGCGTCGGAATCCCGAACAGACCGCTGGTAGTCACGCGTGCGATACCCACTATCACTCCCCGGTGGTCATTTACTTCGAAGGTTGTTCCAATGACGGGTTCTTCCAATTTGGAAAATTCCTGGTCCCGAACGACGATAAAGGCGTTATCGCTATAAATATCTTCGATTCTGCCTTCGATCAGAGCAGGTCTGCCCAATAGGCTGGCATCATCGAGTCCCAGGACAGTCGACGGCTGGTAGGCGCCGCTTTTCAATTTGACCAGAGCTACGCCTGAGTAGAGGGGTACGGCGTATTTTACACCATCCATGCTGCGGACCGCGTCCAGCACGTAGTCAGGCATCGGAATGGCGTTAAGGGGGTTGTTGACCGAGAGGTCCATGACCCAGATCCTGGCGCCGATATTTATGACATTTGCCGAAGCCTTGGCCAGGATGCCGGAAAATATGGAAGAGAGCTGGACGATAAGAAAGATGGCAAAAGTTATTCCCACGATCAACGCGGCGAATTTTCCACGGTCATTTACAAGCAGCTTCAGGGCGATTTTGAACATTCCGGTCATTGAACATTGTCCCTAGACCTGGTGAACACGCGAAGGCGCCAAAACGCGAAGGGGTAGACTATACTTCTAAAAGGCATTCTAAGCCAGTTCAAAGATGGATGTTCAAAATCGGTTTTCATTTGAGCAAAGCGATCAGCGGAGTGAGCGTGAGCGGGCTGAGGATGGTGGACAGGAAGACCACGCTTGTGACAAACGCCGGTTCGACATCAAACTCTACGGCCAGGATCGTGGTGACAACCGCCACCGGCATCGCTGACTGGAGGACACCCGCCTGCCGGGCGGCCCCGCCAAGCCCCAGGAACTGTGCTAATAAAAGGCCCAGCAGCGCTGAGACGACCAACCGAAGCCCAACGGCCAACCCGGCCAATCGCAAACCGGCGGGCTTTACTGCCCGTTCCAACTGCATCCCCAGCACTAAGATCATAACGGGGATGGCCGCATCGCCAAGCAGTTTGATCGGGCGCATCAGAAAAGATGGAGTCGCGACACCAGTGAGAATCACGACGACGGCTGCCGCCGAGGCGTAAATGCTTGGAATTCTCAGCACGCTCAATAAAGCTTCACCGAGGCTCCTGCGCCCCCTGGAGGCAAGGAAAATGCCTACAGTGTATGTAAGGACAATACTTACGACGAAATAGATTGTGGCGCGCGCCAGCGCTTCCTGCCCAAAAACAAAAAATGTGAGCGGCAGGCCGTAGTTGCCTCCGTTGGCGAACATCACGACTACTATGAAAGCGCTGGTCATTACCCGGTCGAGCCTCAGCGCGCGGGTTACAAGCCATGCGATCAGTCCCATACCGAGTGTCGTGCCGAGCGCGAACAGCGTCAGCCGTTCGAACTCGCCGGCACTGACATTGGAATTGACAAGTACATCGAAAAGGAGGCATGGCGTGAGCACATAGAGGGTAACCCTGGACAGTGTCCGGACATCGGCCTCCAAATAGCGCACGATCAGAAACCCGATGCCGGCCACGAAAAAGATGGGCAAGATATTTTGCACGAAGATAGCCAGCAGTTCCATAGCGTGTGCCCCTCCATTTGCCGCGTGCGCCGGTCCTGCGCGGCGGCAGACGATACTTTATCATGGAAAGCCGGTTATGAGATATACTTGAGCACTTTGAGACGGGTCAACCGGACAGTTTGGCGGACCGTTCAATATACTGGAGGAGGGCAATAAAATGAAAGTCTTTATCACCGCGCGGGTGCCGGAAGAAGTTTTGGCCCGGATCACCCTGGAACACTCAGTGGAAATACACGACGAAGACCAGCCGATCGATCGCGCCAGGATGCTGAAAGGCGTTGAAAACAAGGAAGGGCTTTTGTGCACGATTACCGACCGCATCGACAAGGAGGTCCTGGAGCGTGCGCCGGGCCTTAAGGTGATTGCCAATAACGGCGTGGGCTTCGATCATATCGATATTGAGGCTGCAACCGCGAGGAGAATTCCTGTGACAAACACTCCAGGTGTCCTTACGGACGAAACCGCCGACCTCACGTTTGCCCTGATTCTGGCGTGTGCTCGAAGAATTGTGGAAGGGGACAGGATGACCCGGGAGGGAGAATTCAAGTACTGGGCCCCCTTACACTTCCTGGGCTTGAGGGTGAGCGGAAAGAGCCTTGGAATCGTGGGCTTCGGCCGGATCGGGCAGGCAGTGGCAAGGAGGGCGCGCGGATTCGACATGAAGGTCCTCTATCACAGCAGGACCCGCCTCGATCTTTCGCAGGAAAAGCACCTGGGTGTCTCCTGCATGCCACTTGACGAACTGCTTCGGGAAGCCGATTTCGTTACCCTCCACGTTCCCCTGGGTCCTTCGACCCGGCACCTGATTGGAAGCCGGGAACTGGAGATTATGAAACCATCCGGATGGCTTATCAATACGGCCCGGGGCCCGGTGGTTGACGAAAAGGCGCTTGTTGAGGCCCTGCGACACGGACGCATTCGCGGCGCCGGCCTGGACGTCTATGAAAACGAGCCGGAATTAAGCCCAGGTCTTGCAATCCTGAAAAATGCGGTTTTACTTCCCCATATGGGGAGCGCCACTATCGAAACCCGCACAAAAATGGCCCTTATGGCCGCAGAAAATCTTCTGGCCGGGCTTCGTGGCGACCGTCCCCCCAATTGCCTGAATTGGGAGAGATTTTGACAGGATTAACAGGATTGAAAATCTCCGATTCGGGGATTTAGGGATTTAGGGATTTTTCAATTCCTCAATTCCTCAATTCGTTCTTAAAGGCTACTGCCTGTATCTCAACTCGAACCTTAAAGGCGCATCACCGGCCATTTTCCCGGCTTCATTCATCACCAACGCAAGCTCTCTGGGCAGCCGCACGATCCCGCGCACGCAAATGGCCTCGCCATCGAACTCGACCTCCAGGGTCGACATGAAAAACGGCAGCGTGGTGTAAAGGCGTGCTTTAATATCCGCTGCCAGCGCCCTCATTTTGAGCGCGCTTACGGGTTTTTCATCTATGAGACGGTCTTTTTCCGAAAGAAGTCCTGTGATGCCGGCGGCGATCCGGTCAACAGGCATGGCCGTGGAGTCGAAGACACAATCATAATCGGCCGGGTCTTTGCCGTCCCGGCCATAAACGGTGAGCAGAAAACCGGCCCTTTCGCGATCTGTTCTTTCGATAAGCCAGCGGGCCGAATCCTCGTCGATTCCCTCTCGCTCGGAAACCCTTGCGACTCTATCTTCAAAGAGCGCCATAATGCGGACGCGCAGCGCAAATGGGACCCCTTTGAGCAGGTAATTGCCCCCTCGCCCCATGATGATCACCCTGTTGGAGGCGGCCTCATCCAGGATCTCGCTCTGGACCATAGCCACAAAGCCGCTGTAAGACCAGTCATATTTTTCCCATACCCTTGGAGTATGTTCATCCAGACCTTCGGTCCACTTCTCCCATTTGTGGCCTGCCGCCTTTAACCGGGCAAGGATCCGCTCCCGGTCTACGAACCTGTATCCCAGACTGCTCGAAAGCATCAGTCCGACTTCACGGCCTCCGCTGCCCAGGTCTCTGGAAATGGTTAGCACTGCCATGTCATTCCTCAATTTCTCCTCTGGATTGCTTTATGATCTCTGCGCTTCCATCAGCCTCGATCAGGCGCTTCAGAGAGATTCTGCCGGCGAGAATCACTCCGGCCGCGCAAAGCGCCTCGAATCCATAGCGGGCAAAAGCGGGCAGATAGATATAACGGGTCAGGACAGGGTCGGTCACTATCATCTCTGCACCCAACCTTCCCAGTATTGCGGCCCCGATGTAAATTATAAGAGGGTAGCGGTCCATGAGCATTGAAAGCAGACCGCTGGTAAAGATTACGAAAGGAATGGACGTACCCAGCCCCAGGAGGAGCAGCAGGATATTCCCGTGAGAGACCCCGGCAACAGCGATCACGTTGTCGAGTGACATGGTAAGATCGGCGATCAACATGATCCTTACCGCCTGGAGAACAGTTGCCGCCTCTTTTTCTTCACCGCCGGGAAACCCCTGCACGAAAAGCCTGACTGCGACCCAGAGCAGCACGATACCGCCGGCCAGCTTGATACAGGGAACTGCAAGGACCTCGGCGATAATGAAGGTAAGAACGATTCGCAGCGCTACCGCCGCTCCGGCGCCAAAAACGAAACCTTTTTTCCTCAGGTCAGGCGGGAGCCATCTGATCGCCATGGCGATCATGATCGCGTTGTCTCCGGACAGGATCAGGTTGATTATTATGATGTTGAGCAGATCCCAGAGGAAAGTCCAGGCAAAAATGAATCCCAGAGGTCCAACATCCAAGATGAATGCTCCTTTTGAAACCGTGAACCGGACCCGAAATCCAAAGGAAAGTTCAAACGAGATTTCAAAAGGTGGTATAATTCAACTTCGGTTGCTTAGCTACCGTTTAACTTTCTTGGAGAGATTTTTCGGAGTGGGGATGGCCAAAAGCGGACGGTTCGGAAAATACGGAGACCTGAAGAGAAAAGAGCAGATCAGGGAGACCAGGGTTTCCCGGTCCGGACAGGGCAAGGCGTTGCTGGCGTCAGCCAAGTCGGCGCAGGAGGACCGGCCTGGAAAACATCGAAAGAAGTAATACCAGATAGTTGCGTTCACAGAGACTATAATAGCTCCAAACTGAGCGGTGGAAAGTTTTCCATAAGCGTTAACCGGACTGGGTGATGAAAAAGGGTTCTCTGGTGGGAGAAACGCCTGAAAATTGCTAATGATTTCGTCATTCCGGCATGTTTTTAGCCGGAATCCAGTCAAACGATCCCATGATACAGGTCCTCCCAATTGGGGTTGGCATTCTCGATCATCTGCATTTTCCACTTTCGCTTCCACTCTTTTAATCGCTTCTCACGTTTGATAGCGGAATCCATGCTCTCGTGCAGTTCATATCAAACCAGGTTATGAACACCATAGCGTTCGGTGAATCCTTCTACCAGATTATTTCTATGCTCCCAAATCCTCTTGACGAGGTTTGAAGTCACGCCAATATAGAGGGTACCGTTTCTTTTGCTCGCCAAAATGTAGACTGCGGGTTGTTTATTCATGGCGCTCCCCTGGATTCCGGCTCAAAAGCCCTGCCGGAATGACGGAAGCAAGATATAGGACACCGCTTCAGGGTAGGACGGGTTTAGTTTTGCCCACCCAGGGTGGCGCTCCGCTTACCTTGGGCTGTTATATCCAACCTCTTCGGGGCAAAGCCTTTCGAGGGCAAGCGAAACTCTAAAAACTCCAGAGGCCGAATTAACAGCAGACGGACACTGTCCGTGCTAGACCCGCTGGCACCCGTTTGCCGGATGAACCAAGAAAATTCTCTGCAAATCACATCACTCTGCCGCGATACATAGAAACACCGGGGCCCAGGCCCCGGCTTCAAAACCGGGCGGTGTCCCAGGAAAGCCGGGAACATCGCCAGGAGAGACATTTTCCACCAAAGTGACATTCAGACTAACCTGATCGCCTTCCGGCGCGTCGCATTTTCGGCAAAATCTTTGGAAAGCGCTTTGCAGCAACCGGCCCTTGCCTTTCAGTTCATCGGGGTTTTCGCTTCGGGCTGCGCTCATTATGAAATCTTCAAGGTCATGGTGGCAGGAGGAGAGAAGATCCGGCATTCCGGGCGCCTCGATGAGAGTCCGGAACTGTTTGCTCCCCAGACCGTTCAGTCTGGGAATCGATCCCAGCGAGTAAGTGGCGGCCGAAAATTTCTTTCCATCCCGCTCGCATCTGGTTCGGACCATCTCGACGGCCTCCTCGATGACCTCCGGAAAACAGCCCACAAAGATCGGCATGCCCTCGAGCGGCTGGAGCGAAAGCATTCGAAACCAGCTCTCGATTCGCCTCGGGAGCATATAGAGCAGACCGTTTGTGTCCGGGGCGAGCGCCGGGGTGAGATTAGTTTCGGCCAGGTCCAATTCCTCATCTTCGATTCCCAGTATGTCGCGAAATTCCTGTTCGATGGCATTCAGACGGGCATAGCCGGATGCGATCTCCAGTTCCTTTTCATCCAGTTCGCGGGCTATTTCCAGGAAAACCGCCGCCTGGACGATCTCCTTTTGAGCGGGATTCATGTCGGGCGGACAACTCCCCCGGAGTTTCTCCTGGATGCGGTATCGGGGTTCATCGACTTGGTCGAACGCCCGGCTGAGAAAACCGAGTATCCCCCCCGGGCCGCCATGAATCTGCGCGAAGGTTCGGTATCCCTCGATGCAGGCGCCGATCCTGGTCGAAAGCTCCTCGCTGGGTAGAACAGGCCACCCGGAAAACCTGTCCTGAGCCCATTCGGGAATCGAAGCCGGCCCGGCGATTTCCAACACGCTCAGACGAGGCAGAAAAATCCACAACCGCCTGAAATCCTGCTCAGAAAGCGTCATATGCGGGAAAAGAAAATAATTCAATTCGTTGACTGCGGACATAATGTTCCTCGGTTCGCGATAAGGCGGCAAAATATCAAGGCTGCGGAGCGGCTGCATCAAAAAACCGTTTGGTCTTGATCTGTTTAGCCGATTTTCTGACATGAGCAAGGTCATACTGTAGTTGAAATCCACTGAGGCACAAGAGAAAAAACGGCATGGGTTTCCCTCTCGGCATTATGTCATGAATCTGATTTTGTGACAGAAAGATGATCTATTTTATGATATAAAGGAATTTAATTTCATTATGGATGCTGAAAAGTCCCGAGTTGTTATCTTTAATTGAGTTCCCAGGGTGTTGCATGACAATATCCGAAAGCGGATTATTTAATTTTGAGTTAACACAGCACTTGCGATTGGCCTTCCAAAGCGCGAAAATAGCTATTGAACGCACAAAGGGGATGTCATGGCAAAAAATCGAGCCGCTAAAACCAAAGTTACGGAGCCCGATCCCTTCGGCCCTGATTTTACCGAACTTGCAGAAAGGTCTTTTAACGAGGCTATAGACGACGTTTTGGAACGGCAACGGCGCAAGGGGCAAGATTCCCCGTGCACTGTTGACGGCAAGTTAGCCGTAAGAAAACCTGATGGCCGTATCGTGTTCAAATCTGAAAAAACGATTGGGTGATAGCCGGCGGCTGAATGACAAAATGGTTATGGATCGTTGCAGGCCCTAACGGCGCCGGAAAATCCACCCATGCTGCGAAGCTCATAGCCGACCTTCAAGCGTCTGGCTCCATTGCCTCCGAAATCATCGCATTGAACGCCGACGAAAGAACGGCGGAGCTTAAAAAGCAATTTCCCGACCGGCCACAGCGCGAATTAAACCTGCAAGCGGCGCAAGCAATTGACGCAGAACTTGTACAGTGCATTGCCGAAGACAAGCCCATCATCTTCGTGGAAACCGTTCTTTCCTCAACAAAGTATCAAGATGACGTCCGTGAAGCCAAGGCACGCGGCTATAATATCGGCCTGACTTTTGTGTCCGTCTATCCGCCTGAATTGATCCTCGATCGCATCAAGGATCGCGTCACGGAGGGCGGCCACGACGTGGAGGCACAATCGGCCCTGGATCGTTACAAACGATCACATGCAAACTTGATATGGTTCGGCCAACATGCCGATAAGCTTCTTGTCTTTGACAACTCCGGTTTGAAAGCCGTGCTTGTCGCCGTCAAGGAAGTTGGAAAAAAGCTCACTCAAAAAGTGAAAGGGCTCAATCCAGTCCTCGACGATGCATTACGGGCCTTTCACAAGGGCAAGCTCCATTATCTCTCGTTTTGAAAGCGCAAGGTATAGCCTTCCGGTCGCTGACGGAAGCTATCGACACGGAAACACCCACGGGCCGCGCCATGTGGCAAATGGTGGGGATACTGGCAGAGCTTGAACGGTCGTTGATTAAGGAACGGACAAAGGCGGGCAGGGCGGCGGCTGTGGCTTGTGGTGTGCGAATGGGCCGCAAGCGGCTGCTATCCGCACAACAGGTCGCCCACGCCCGCAAGCTGATAGAGCAGGGGGAAGGTCCTGACAATGTGGCGCAATGGCTCAACGTCTCGCGGCGAACGCTTTACAGGGCCATGGCGGCCCCGAGTCCTTGCTAAAAGGGGATGACTTCAAAAAAGAAGTCAAGAATTAGGGGTGGAAATTGATACTTAACGAACTTTGGCAAGACCCCGTTTGGAGTAAAGTAATTGCTGGAGTGATTGTTTTTATAATTGTTTCTATACTGCGGGCTTTTTTAGCCTATTCCAAGGGGTGGTTGCCAAAGTTAACCACAACTCGCGTTCTCCAGCAATGTGATGTGCCTCAAAAAAATGTCCTTAGAATTATGAAGGAATTAGATAAATTGCACCTTTGCTTATCAATGACTTCAGAAAAAACTATATCGGCTTAACGGCAAACTGGTGCACTAAATATGTATCTGCCCGTAAAGTAGATGACTCCTCAATTAGGGTTATGCTCGAACTCCTAACACCATTGCGATTACTTCGGCCTGTCCATATTTGGTGTGTAGTTGATCTGTCTGAGTATAAACAATTTTCTGTTTTAAAGAGAAGGGCTAGAATAAGGATTACCGGCAATATTGCAGAGTTAGAATGGGATTCTATCACGCTTTCAAATGTGACGCTATATTTTGAATGATGCTACTCTTAATGTACCTTCTTTAATTTGGCGCTTGTCTTTTTGTCCAGTTCCCGGCGCACAGGTCGGCCCGCACAGTAAGGCGCGGCGCGGGGCTATTTTCAGAATAAGGACAATTTACAACACTGTACGTAATGAAGGCGAAGTTTTCTAGTGATGATAGTGTGTTAGCGAGAGTCTGCGTGGAGCTATTGGCTTCTCCCTATCTATTTGATTTTCCATCTTGGCAGACTCCTTAACCTTTTCTCGGTCATCAGTATATCTGATCCGAATCTTTCCGTGCTAGAGTTATTTTTGCCCGCCCGGAGGATAGGGCAACTCTGGGGAGCGGCACGAGCGAGCCAAGCGAGCGTTGCGGTTGCGCCCCTACATGGCGCAGCCATCTTCGCGCCGCGCTTTGACTGCCCGGGTTTCATCCGGCCTGAGCGGGCGCATTGTGGAGAGTCCTTTCTTAAGCCGGGTCACATGCAACACGCGGCTTTCGATGTCCACATGCGAGAGCAATGGGCTACAAGCCTCGGAGACGCACGACCCCTGGCCAAACGTCAGCAGCAGTAAGCAACGATCGCGGGCCTCATGCCGCAGGCCCCTGGCAGCAGAAATGAGTTTATCGACTTCATTAGCTGTAAGGTGTTTTCGGCAATTCATAGTCCATTGCCGATCTACACCAATTCAAGGCGGAGTTCGCGCCCAACAAGCGCGGCGGCACGTTGCAGCGTCTCGATAGTGATGTTCCCCTTTGCCTTGAGGATGCGGTCAACCTGCGCTCGGCTTGTGTGCATCTGCTCGGCCATTTGCGTTTTAGTAATGCCTCGCCTCCGCATTTCCTCGGCAATCTGCCACGAAATCACGCGCGTAACCGCTTCCGCTTTCGCAGCCTCGTAAATGCCTTCTTCGTGCAGAAAGTCGTCGAGCGTCGATCCCCAATGTTGGTTTTTTTCGCTCATGTAGTCATCTCCTTCACCATAATCCGCCACCTAGCGAGCGACACAACGGCATACCGACCGGCCAGCCTACCTGCACGGTGGCAAGGTCGAGTCCGATCTTCCGCCTATGGTCGTCCGGCAAGCCTCGCAACCAATCCCTGACCGGCTCAACGCCGGTCGAGGTCCGATAGAAGACAATGGGTATCGCTCTCAGGTACTGGCCGGGCATAAACATTCCTCAAAAGGTAATGTATCATTTGTAGTACGTTTGCGCAAGAGGCAAGTGCCATTTTCCAGTCTCATTATCCTTGTCTAGCTTTAGTTCTTGGGAACGCCCCTTAGACCCGCGCCTCGGCGTCGCGTCCGATCAGGCCCGAAAATACGCCACCCTGTTCTTGCGCCACTCGCTGAGCGGACCGCCTTGAAGCCCGCTACCGTTGCTTGTTGCTGGTTTTTTCCCGCCAATCCCAGGCCGTTTTTGTGGGGTCTCGGTTTTCGCGCCCGTGCCAAATCTTGATGATGATAATTTTATCGCCCGTAACGGCGTAGCGCATCCAATAACCAGTTTGACCGACTCAAGGAACGGGACACTTGCCCTCCCCTTCTGTTCCCCATGTCTCAAGCCAGGCGTCAACAACATCGTGGCCGACCGTCTCGCCGGTCGTCTCGTAACGTTCCCAGCGTTTCAAGGTGTCTTGCCGGACGTGCTCGGCTTCTTCCTCGCGCTCGAGGAACTGATGGATGGCCTCTTTCATTAGCCAATGCGGGGTACGCTTTCGCGCTTCGCCCAAAGCCTTTAGCCGTTTGCAGGTTTCATCGTCAAGTTTTACGGCCTTAGTTCCCACCATGGACACCTCACGAGATAGTATTAACCGGTTGCCCTGAGCACTTTGCGCTTTGCTCAACCCCAGAACAGGCTCTGCTGCGGGAAAGGCATGTTTTCCAGGGCGCAGGCCGCTTCGAGAAGGGTCCTGAGCGCTTTTTCGCCTTCAAGCCCGGTATCCAGGGTAAATTCATTTACAAACGCATCGATATGCAGGCGTATCACCTCTGGCGCCATCTCCCGGGCGTGCCGCCTTATGTAGGGCCATGGTCTGTCCGGGTGCTTCATGGCATAGAGGAGGCTCTCCCTGATTTTTTCTTCGACCACACCGGCGATTTCGCCGCCGAGGTCGCGCCGGATGGCGATCGCCCCCAGGGGGAGCGGGAGTCCGGTTTGCTGCTCCCACCACCGGCCAAGGTCGAGCGCCATGTGAAGACCGTATGCCTGATAGGTCCATCTGCCCTCGTGAATTATGACCCCCGCGTCCACCTCCCCGGTCGCCACCGCAGGCATTATCCGGTCGAACTGCATCGGGACCCGCCGCCCCCGGTGAGTTCCCTCCAGCCGGAGCAACAGGTTGGCGGTAGTCAGGTCACCAGGGGTAGCAATTGCCGCGTTGCGAAGCTCCTCGAATCCGGCGGCGCGCCGTGCCACGACGAGCGGGCCGCATCCTCTCCCCATGGCCCCTCCGGACCGCAGCAAACAGTACTTATCCAGGATGCCCGGCACTGCATTTACGGAAATCTTGGAAATATCGAGAGCGCCTTGCGCCGCCAGCCGGTTAAGCATCTCGACGTCCGCGATCAGGACTTCCAGGGAATAGGGAAACTCAATTCGTTTCTCCGCCAGGGCGCAAAAGATAAAGGTATCATTCGGACAGGGAGAATATCCGAGGGTGAGTTGCTTCAATTCTTACCTCGATTGAATCCTGACTGGAGGATGAACTCCTTGACTCTGCCGAGCAATTCGTTCCTGCCATGCTGGGTTTGTGCTGAAAAGACGATGAAATCATCGGGTGATATTCCGAGAATTCGCCCAGCGGTTTGGACGAGGGGGTTCCATTTTGTTCGGGAAAGTTTATCGGCCTTGGTCAGGATGGGGATTGCCGGGATTTTTTTCTCCTTCAGCCAGGACCAAAGGCTTATATCATCCGGGGTCGGCAGATGGCGCAAATCCATTATCTGGACAATCCCCCGGAGGTTTTCGCGTGAATCGAGGTAGGTCTCGATCATCGGCCCCCAGCTTGCGCGCAGGCTTTGGGACACCTTGGCATATCCATATCCCGGCAGGTCAACGAACATGAAGGAACCATTTATTTTAAAAAAGTTGATGAGTTGAGTGCGGCCCGGGGTGCGGCTTGTGCGGACCAGTTTTTTGCGCTGGATCAGGCAATTTATAAGGGCAGATTTACCTACGTTCGACCGGCCGGCGAACGCCACCTCGGGCGATTCATCCCGTGGGTACTGATCGGGCCGCGCGGCGGATGTGATGAATTCGGCCGACGTTATGACCAAAGCATCCTGGAAGCACAGGGCAGGGGGCAGTGAGCAGGAATTCCCGCTTTTTACCGCCTGCTTTCCACTTCCTGCATCTTGCTTCTTCATTCCCGCATCCCGCTTGCTTGCAGTCACCTCGTATGAGAGGCTATATACAGCACTAAGCAGAAGAATATCATTTCTATTACGCACCCCTTAGCGATGTATCCCGCGTAGCGCGACAGGCATCCCCTGTAAGGTCTATCGGGCGCGTTGGGCGATTGCGGGATGCCTGTTCACCGGCCCTTGAGGTAGCGCTCGATCCGGTCAAGTCCCTGCCTGATATTTTCCAGCGAATTGGCATAACTGAAGCGGACGTAGCCTTCGGCATTCGATCCGAAATCCACTCCAGGCGTTATGCCGACCTTTGCCTTTTCAAGGACTTCAAAGGCGAAGGAATAAGAATCATCAGTAAACCGGTGTGCATTGGCAAAGACGTAGAAGGCCCCAGTCGGCTCAACCGTTATCCCGAAGCCGATCTCCCGCAGCCGGGCAATCATATACTGCCTGCGCCGATTGTACGTTTCGCGCATTTTCGCGACATCTTCGGCGACACTCGGGTCCGTGAGAGCCGTGTAACCTGCGGCTTGTGCGACGGAATTTGCAGAGATAAAGAAATTCTGCACCATTTTCTGTATCGGGCGGATCATGCGCTCAGGCGCTATCAGGTATCCGAGCCGCCATCCCGTCATTGCGAAAAGCTTGGAAAAGCCGTTGAAGACGATGCAGTTTTCGGTAAATTCCAGCACTGAGCGCGCACGGCCCTCATATACGAGACCGTGATAAATTTCATCGCTGAGGATCAGCCTGCCCATATCAGCGATTTCGGCCATCCGGTCCGGCTCGAGCAGGTTTCCGGTCGGGTTTGCCGGCGAATTTATAAGGATGGCCTTAGTTCGCGGAGTAAGCGCAGCCTTTATAGCTTCCGGCCTGTACTGAAAACCGTCTTCCTCATAGACCGGGACCATCCTGGGGACCGCTTCGAGGAAACGCACGAAATTCGGATGGCAGGCGTAATGAGGATTGGACAGAATTACCTCCTCGCCGCATTCCAGAATGGCGCTCATCGCCACCAGGAAGGCAGGGGAGGTCCCGGATGTAACTACCACCCGGTTGGGATCGATGTTACGAACTCCGTAAGTCTGCTCATAATAGCTACAGATAGCCTCGCGCAGTCCGGGGGTCCCAAGGCTGTGCGTATAGTGGGTATCGCCCCTGGAAAGGGCCTCTATCGCCGAGTTTTTTACGGCCTCAGGAGTATTGAAATCAGGCTCGCCAACCTCCAGGTG
Organism: Syntrophobacteraceae bacterium; assembly: GCA_049520035.1. Lineage (GTDB taxonomy): Bacteria > Desulfobacterota > Syntrophobacteria > Syntrophobacterales > Syntrophobacteraceae > SbD1. The sequence continues at coordinate 51,424 of JBEKQE010000001.1, forward strand.
AATCACGGATTCTCCGGCTCGCTCCATTTCCTGGGCGCGTTCCAAAACATCCATCACGATGAATGAGGTTATTTGCTCCAGTCTTCTGCAGATCACCTCTGCCTCCTATCGAGATGGCACTTTAATGATTACCGGCTTGCCCTCGATCTCGCCACTTAATTGGGTCATCAATGTGGAGGCCCTCGAAGCGCTGTTGACCGGTTGAAGCTGAATGACGAACACCTTACCGCGCGCCCGGTGCTTGATGGTTTTAACGACAGCGCTGTAACCTTTTTTATCGAGGCGGGTTTTTATCTCCTCGGCTTTCTCCCTGTCCACAAATGAGCCAACCTGGACTATGTATCGAAAGGGTTGAGATTCAGGACTTTTAGAGATCCCTCCCTGAGCCCGGGCGCCTCCATCATTGGGGACCGGGGTTTTTTTGACCACAGGCGCCTGAGTTTCCCCTGGAACCTCCCGATGCACCGGGGCGGGCTCAGAATTCACCATATCATCCTGCGCCGGGGAAGGCGCCGGCTGTGCGGCGTGGTCAGGTATTTTTTCCGCGCTCGATGGGAGTTCCTCATTTATCTGAGAGCGCTGGTGGTATTCGTTCGAGATGACCTCGATTTCGCCGGGAGGAATGTGGGATGAGGCGTGGGAACGGGTCCTTTTCTGGGTGGCGGCATTGAGCTTTTCGAGGTACTTTCGGGCTTCATCGGCCATATCGGTATTGGGGGCAATTTCCCTAACCCGGCTAAGCGAGTGAAGGGCCGCTTCCATGTCTCCCGCCAGGTAGCTCAAAATGCCGAAGCGCAGAATGGCTTCGGCCAAATCGGGTGATGCGCGCACCGCATTTCCGTATGCATGCCGGGCCTCATCGCTTCTGCTCAACTGTTCGAGAATCTGACCAGTTCGAAGCCAGGCGATCCCATAATGCTGATCGAACTTTACGGCCTGCTGATAGTAGAGCAGAGCCTTTTGGATATCGCCATTTTTTTCGTAAAGCCTCCCAAGGTTGTACGCGGCAAACTGAGGGGTCTTGTAGAAGGGATCGTCGAGTGCCTTCTGGAATGCTCCCCGGGCGAGTTCGAACTGCCCGCGTGTGGCGTAGATATACCCCATCGTATTCAGTGCTTCGGGGTAAGCGGGTTTAATCTTGAGCGCGTTCTGGAGATGCGAAATCGCTTTGTCCTGCAACCCGCGCTGGTCGTACGCTAGTGCGAGATCATACTCTATGACGGGGTCGTTGGGCTTTTTCTCCGCCGCGTCAGTTAGGTATTTCAGTGCGTTTGCCGTCTCTCCGGCCGCCAGGCATTTCTCGCCCAAATCCTGGAGTTGGGCGGTCGAATGCGTGGGTTGTGTCGATGTGGTGGCGCAGCCTGAAATCACCACAAAAAAAGCAACACACAAAAGCGCAAATCGTCTCATCTCTAGATCACCTTGTTCAGGGTATACTCGATAATCCCTTCGGCGCCTCTTTTGATCAAATCAGGTATGAGTTCGCGGACTTGGCTCTTCGATACTACGGTCTCAACTGAAAGCCACTCAGACTGATAGAGGTTGGCGACGGTCGGGGCATTCAAGCTTGGCAGAATCTCTATGACGCCCTCGATTTTTTCCTTTGGCACATTCATTTTGAGCGCGACCAGAGCTTCGGCGCGCAGCGCACCCTGGAGCAGCAGCGAGATGTGCTCTATCTTGTCGTGTTTCCAGGGATCCTGCCATGCATCGAGGTTAGCGATGAGCTGCGTGTTGGACTGCATCAATTCGTCAATGATCCTGAGGCCGTTTGCGCGCATTGTCGAGCCTGTTTCGGTGACTTCTACAATAGCGTCGCAAAGGCCGGAAATGACTTTTGCCTCCGTGGCGCCCCAGGAAAACTCCACCTCTACCCTGATGCCCTTCGATTGGAAATAGCGCCGGGTAAAGTTTACCAGTTCGGTGGCGATTTTTTTGCCCACCAGGTCCTTTTCGTTTTGGATGGCGGAGTCCATCGGCACTGCCAGGACCCACCTTGCGGGCCGCTGGCTCACTTTGGAATAGACCAGGTCGGCTACGACATGGATTTTGGAGTCATTTTCCATGATCCAGTCGCGGCCGGTGAGTCCCACGTCGAAAGTACCGTTCTCAACGTAGCGCGACATTTCCTGTGCGCGGCAGATCGAGCAACGGATGAACGGATCGTTGATCTCCGGGAAATAGTTTCTTTCTGAAAGCGATATTGTCCAGCCGGATTGCTGAAAGAGCCTGAGGGTGGATTCCTGGAGACTTCCCTTCGGAATGCCAAGCATGAGCTGTATCACTTCTTATAAACCTCCCGGGGGTCAAAGACTCGGACTTCCCGCACTTCAAAACGGCCGTCGATGAAAAATCGGTGAAAGCAACTTTCGAAACCGGTATGGCAAGCCGCTCCCCCTATCTGGTCAACCTTGAGCAGAATGGTATCGGAGTCGCAGTCGATCAAGATTTCGCGAACAAGCTGGATGTTCCCCGATTCTTCGCCTTTCAACCAGAGCTTCTGCCTGGACCTGCTCCAATAGTGAGCTTTTCCGGTTTCGACAGTCTTGTTCCAGGCGAGTTCGTTCATATATGCCAACATGAGCACTTTCCCGCTCTCGAAGCTCTGGACGATAACGGGTATCAAACCGTTTTGTTTACTAAAATCAGGTCCCAACGTCAATTTCACCACTGAACCTGCGTTTTTGCCGCAAGTTGGCCACAAGCGGCGTTTATTTCATTTCCACGGCTTCTACGGATTATCGCAGCCAGATTCGCTTTTCGCAAGACATCCTGAAACCCCAGGATTCTTTCCAGGGGAGGAGTCCGAAAGTGAGACTCCGGATGTGAGTTAAAAGCGATAAGGTTAACCTTTGCCCGAACGCCCTCGAGGAGTCTGACCAGTTGCCTCGCCTGTCGTGGACTGTCATTTACTCCGTCAAGCAGAATGTATTCGAAGGTGATCCGCTTTCTAGGCGGAAGCGGATACTCGCGGCAGGCTCGCATAAGCTCGGAAAGCGGGTATGTCCTGTTTACCGGCATAAGTTCATCTCTTAGCTTATCATCTGCCGCATGAATGCTTATCGCAAGGTTTACGGGCGTTTCCGTTCCCAGGCGCCGCATCTGAGGGACAAGCCCGACGGTCGACAGGGTCACCCGCCGGTGTGAGAACATCAGTCCATTGGGGTTCGTTATAATGCGGATGGCCCGCACGACTTCATCATAGTTTGCCAGCGGCTCTCCCATTCCCATTAATACCAGGCTGTTTATTCGCGGCCCCAGCTCCGGGTCTCGAAGCCCCTGGCATACCTGGTCAACTATCTCAGCGGTTTCGAGGTTACGCTTTAACCCTATGCTTCCGGTCAGGCAAAACTTGCACCCGAATGCGCACCCGACCTGGCTGGATACACAAAGCGTACACCTCGGCGGGTCGGGGATAATTACCGATTCGATGAAATTGCCGTCATGGAGGCGAAACAGGTACTTGCGGGTTCCGTCAGGCGCCTCATCAATCCGGGAAATGGCAAGAGCGTCCAGAGCAGAGCTGAATTCAAGCTGTGCGCGAAAGGCACGGCTCAGGTCGCTACATTGGCTCCAGGATGAGATATTTCGTGCATAAAGATGTCTGAAGAGCTGGCGGGCGCGGAAGGGCTTCTCACCGAGAGTGTGAACCCATTGCTCAAGCTGCTCCAAGGTGAAATTCTTTATGAAAAAAGGTCTCATGCTGAAAAAAGGTCTCATGATGGAAAAAGGTCTCATGCTGAAATTGACTATTTTCTCGAAAAATATTGGTCAGAGGTCCGATCCTGGAGAAAAACATAATTATATCTCCTTATATCGGTCGAGTCATATGTTTTATAACCGGCTTGCCTGCATTGTTCGCATGCCTTGCGCGGGATGTGTACGGCAAAGATTCTGCGGCCGCTGTCGGCTTGTGAGTCTATGGTGAGAAGACCGCTGCAATCCGGGCAGGCGCGGATCTCTTCCTTCTGGATTTCGGTTATGCCGTCCGTATCGTAGAAGATCCGGCGGTCGCGCTGGAACAGCTTGCCTTTCCTGCGGTTGTTTTCCCGAATGCCGGCGCCCTGCTTCCAGACTTCGAGCGATTCCTCTACGACTTTTTTGATGTGCCGCGTGATCTCGGGTCCCTGCTGCAGTCTCTCCGGGTCGTAACCAGGTTCACAAATCCCGCTGTAGTCGAGTCCAGCCAGTGCCAGGAGGATTCCCACGTTTATGTATGGCAGGGCGCTCTCTATCGAATATCCGCCTTCGAGAACGGCAATGTGAGGCTTAAGCCGGCTCGTCAGCTCAGCGTAGCCATGCGCGGAGAAATGCATGTTAGTGATCGGGTCGGAGTAGTGGTTGTCCTGGCCGGCGGAATTGACGATCAGATCGGGTTTGAATTCTTCCAGCATGGGCAGGATTGCGTTTTCGAGCACATAGAGAAACCCTTCTTCGGAGGTCCGGGGAGGCAGCGGCAAATTGATCGTTGTTCCGGCGGCGTTTGGACCGCCAAAATCTGATGGAAACCCGGAGCCGGGGTACAGGGTGCGTCCGTCCTGATGCACCGATATGAAGAGCGTGTCTGGGTCGTGCCAGTAAATGTCTTGAGTGCCGTCACCATGGTGGCAGTCGGTATCCACTATCGCCACGCGATCCACGCCGTAGGTCCGGCGCAGGTATTCGATCATGATGGCTTCGATATTGATGTTACAGAAGCCCCGAGCCCCGTGGACCACCCTCATCGCATGATGGCCGGGCGGGCGAACCAGAGCGAAACCGCGCACAATATTTTTTTCAAGCACCTCCACGCCGATTTTCTTCGCCCCCCCTGCGCTTATCAGGTGCGATTCGGTGATTACGCTCATCTCATCGGGAACGCAGAAGTGGACGCGTTGAATGTCTTCTATCTTGGCAATGTCAGGTTTGAATTCCACGATCCCCTCAATGTCGAGAATACCCTCCTCGAATACCTGGTCTTGTGTGTAAAGGAGGCGCTCCTCACGCTCGGGATGCGTTGGGTGAATCGCCCAATCGAAAGCGGGGAAGAATACTAGGCCGGTTCTGGTAGTTGCTGAGAGCATTTTCTTAGCCTTGAATAGCACATGGGAGAAGACAGTAATTGAACATTGACTGCGCCAGTTCCTGATACTCCGGGATCAGCCCCGGCCTGGTCTGGACCTTCACGCGAATGTTTAGCCCTGCGGTATAAAAACCCCTGACCATATTAAATTGAATGTCCTCGACTACCTCAGGATCGAGTTCGGATTCCGACGCGCCGGCTTTGAGGCACTTTTCCCGAAGCAGCTCAAAGGCAAGCGAGATTGCGGTTTTTCGGTCGAAATCCTTGCCGACCCGGCGGCTGAATGATTCTTCGGGGGCCAAGGCAATGCCTCTTTCAGTATCTGCGAAAAGAGTTACTTCGCTTGTATTTTTGGCCATGGCCGCTCCCAGGGCGTTGGCCACCTGCCACTGCGGCACTGCGCTGGTCTGAATTCCAGTGAGCTTTTCAATGCGGGGAGCAAAAAAAGGTGCGGGACCTCCGAGCGCCAGGATTTCAACGGGCCTGACCTTATAGCCGGAAAGCAGCTCTTTTACCGTGTAGACCGGCTTGCAGTTGATGTCTTCGATCATCTTTCGGGCGGCGAAAATTACCTTTTCGCACGATGAACCAAAAACTCGGCCGGCGGCCTCTTCAAGCGTAATCCCGAGTTGATGGGCAATAGGGTGCAAACCGCGCCGGGATGCATCGACGTCCCCGTTCAGGGCTCTTCCAAGGACGAAAAGAGCGTCGGTAGGCGTTGGGGATGGACCTCCGTAGGCCATCGCCGGGCCGTGGCGTTCAGGGCCGATCAGAAGCTCGCCGTCCAAAACCCGTACGGCGCTGTCACCGCCGAGTGCAATCGACTTGGTTTTTAGAGAGCGTACCAGTGTGGCATGCCCTCCGATTTCGCCTCCAAGCGGATCGAGCAGCGGCACTCGGCCGACGAGTACGGCCATGTCGGTCGTTGTGCCCCCAATATCCAGGACCAGAGTGTCTCCGGCGCCGGAAGCAAAGGGGAGTGCGCCCATAACGCTTGCCGCCGGCCCGGAGAGGATCGTCTGCCCCGGCACGTCGATGGAGGCTTCGAAACTCATCGTTCCCCCGTCGGCCTTGAGCACGAAGATGGGGATTTCGAGACCTTTCTTTTTCAGCGAATCCCTGACTGCCTCGAAAAACAGCCTGTGAACAGGGTGAACAGCCGCGTTGAGCCATGCCGTGGCGATTCGGCGGGGGAAATTGAGGTTTGCAGAAATGCGGTGACCCATAATTACATGGTCGCACGAACGACGCAAGATCTCCTCCATCTTGAGTTCATGCTTGGGATTTCGCACTGAGAACTTCGATATTACGGCAACCTGGCGGACATCTTCAGCAAGAAATCTTGCGGCTATCTCGTCGATTTCCCCTTCTTGCAAAGGCTGGATCTCTCGTCCGCGATGGTCGATCGATCCCGATACGCAATGATAATGGCTGCCGATTCGGAAATTGGCCGGGTCTATCCCGGGGCCTGCCGATACGACCACGCCGGTCTTTGCGAGCTTACCTTCAGCAATGGCATTGGTGGTAAGAGTTGTGCTCAGGACTGCGCGGCGAATTGCCGTGGGCGGCACATCTCTGGTTACTTTGTCCAGCCCGGTCCACACACAATCGAAAAGATTGGAATGGTCCGTTGCGACCTTAGCCTGACGCAAAATACGGCCCTCTGCGATCAGCACAGCGTCTGTGTGAGTTCCCCCCACGTCGAGACCGATTATCATCCTGCCCCCTTAACGCGCTTTCATTGAAAGGTGATTGCAAAACCTCGGTAAATCGACCCGGCGCCGATTGGCTGCCATATGGCCAAAAAACTACAGCCGGAGTGCTAGGGAATGATTTCTCCATCGCAGAGTCGAAGTATTGTGTTTAGAAGGCCTTTTAGCTCCGGACAAGCGTTGGCGGAGAGAAGCAGGTCTTTTCCCTGAAGTATCTTGTTGGCATCCCGCGGCTTGACATAAGAACCCCGACAACTGCCGACTTCGAACAACGCCTGGATTCGATGTGCAGGAGGCTTATCGTGATTCACATCCTCGGGGTTTTTCCCCGGGGGTTTCCTGTTGTGACGTGCAAGCTTCACAATATCCGCCCAGTACACCAGGAGCCAAGCTTCGAAATCGTGCTGTGCTGCATGAGGGTGGAAGCGCGTTTCTGGGCCGACCCACGCTCGCATCTTCGCTTTAGCATCTGCAGCATCGTTGAATTCTCTTGTCCCGGTGTATACATCGGTCAAAGCGACCACTGCGTCAGAGGCTCGGTCACCATCGCTTAAGAGGTTTTCGACAACTCGTTTAAGCTTTTCGCCCTTAGGTACACGACCATGATACGGAAAAGGGTCGATATTAGGCATCCTGCCATGCAAGCGTGTTTCCAGAAATAGGCGCAGATGAGGCAGAAAACCTTTTTCCGTGCGGCCCTCGATCAGCAAAGAAATTTTCATGACCGCCCCCCCATCCGTCCCATCCGCCACACTTCATCGAGTGTATAGTCCGAAAGCCATTTTTCCAGATTCAGCTTATCGGCCCATGCAGCACTTGCGCAGCCGCCCTCATTTATATCCATAACCACGACTTCTTCAGGTCGAAGAAACCTGATGAGACTGTCGGAATGCGTGGCAATAATAATTTGGGTTCTCTTAGATGCCTCACGAAGCAGTTCTGCAAATAGGAGAAGTAATTCGGGGTGCAGACTCACCTCCGGCTCATCGATCATGGTGATAGTAGACAATCCAGGACTTTGCAGAAGTGAGGCCAGCCATAAGAAACGTAATGTGCCTTCTGAGAGCTGATTCATATACATCGGTTTTTTGAAACACTTATCCTTCCAGGTCATTGCCAGCATGCCTGCCGCAACAGGCGGAAACCCCAGGTTTTCGAATCCGGGAAAGGCCGATTTGAGCGCATCTTCAATAGCATCGTAGCAGTCCCTGCTACTTTCTCGGAGGTAATAAAGCAAAGGGACGATATCCTCTCCGTCTTTTCCTGGAAGCTCGGCTGGCTTCATAGGTTGAGGCAGCTTTACAGGAGCCCGAGGTTTTACATCGAGAATATGATACAGGGTAGCCGAACTGAGAATGCGTCGCAATTCCTCGGGTTCGTGAAACATTTTTGGAACCTGCGATAATGAGGTCTCGAACGGATTGTGTTCCCACGTGGGCCTTACGAGTCCGCCCCCTTCAATCTCAAAATACCGTACATCACCGTACTGTGAATCAATATGTTTAAAAGGTCCAGTTTTCCCCCTGTCTTGGGAAAGCATCTCTTTTGAAATGGCATAGGATTGCCCCTTCGGGACAATATGGAGTTCGTATTTTAGGGGTTCATGATGAGGCACTTTCATGTCGACCAGGAGGGATAATTCGTCGGCCCTGTCTGCCGTCAGGAGGTTCGCGATGCCCCCCATCTCGTTTAGTGAACTATTCAGCTTGCCTTCGGCGGAAGCCGACAAGAGGGAGATGGCGTCCAAAAAAGATGTTTTACCGACGCCGTTTGCACCGATCATGACCATGGGCGAGCGGATTTCCAGATCAATGTCATACAGGCGCCTGAAACCTTTTATGCGGAGGTGGTTTATTTTATACATTTTGGGCAAGCTCCTCTTGAGCATTTTCTGCCGAGGCCACTCTTTCTTCTTAGTCTGGGTCTGATTTCAGACTGGAATGCTATCGGAAAGGGCGGGGGCTGTCAAATGCAAGTGCTCGGAAACGGCGGGACCCGGCAGAAAAGAGCGATTTACCGGGCTAAAAGCCGGCGAACAGCTCCACACAGATGTAATCATAACACCCGATTCCGAGATGGTTGAAGCGCCGGTCCAGGATGTTTTTCCGGTGGGTGGGGCTTGCCATGAGGGCCTTGTGAATATTGGCCGCAGTATCAATGCCTTTTGCCAGGTTCTCGCCGGCCGGCACTTTAGACCTTTTTCTTTTGTCGGGAATACATAGTCTGACAGTCTTCCAGACCGGGTTTTTACCCGTCTTGGGGTCCTCATGGTCAAAATAGCTCTCGTTTACCATTCGCCTGGCGCGCATGAAAGCCTTCATGGCAAGGCAACTGTCCCATTGAAGCGCCCGGTTTTCTTTCCTTGCCAGTTCGTAGAGATCCTTGGCCCTTTCGCTTTCAGAGGAGTCCGGCCCTGCGGACTGATTGCCTTGAGGGAACAACGGAAGAGGCCTGGTCTGCTGTGCAAAGCAGGACGAACCCAGCGCGCAGATCAAAAAAATCACTATAACGGCGATTGCTTTTTCCATCCACTTGTCATCCAAAAAGCAACTGGGTTGATAGATGAATCGACGAACCGGACATGAGGGGTTTCCCGGCCGTCAATGCTTTTACCATCCGCCTACTCAATCACCAACGGTTTTTTTCCCCATTCACCTATTTTCCGAATCATCCACGACGTACAACCGCAAGAGCATCATCCGTCCTTTTGAATAGTTGAACCCGTAAAATGCGCCGGCCGGTTTCACGTGCAAACCGAGATTTTTTGTTTCCCTCTTGAAGTCGTCATCTTCGGAGCGATCTATCAAAGCCATGGCCCCGGTGTAGCTCCGGAGACAAACGGCGGCCCCGCTCGCAGAGGTGAGAAGGGTCCGGGTTCCAAGCTGGAAAACAAGGCTGGGTTCATGGTAACCCGAAGAACAGAGCATGACATTCCGGCCGACGCGCTGCCTGGCTGCATTGGTGACGTTCCTGCTAAGCCACAGGCAATTAACATTGGGCAGTATCCATTGAAGTGAAGGCGCTACGACGAGCGCAGTTGCAACGATTGTGACAGCAGCGGCGTGGATGTAGCGGCGCTTGAAAAACTTCCACGTGGAAAGCACCGTCCCCACAACCGCCGCAGTTGCCGGGATAAGACCGACCGGTTCGAAGTGATGGTCAAGAAACCAGGGGAGGGCGAGGGCCCCGAGGCCAAGCAGCAAAATTACCAGATGGCAGGAAGCATACATGGTTCTCACGAGCTTGGAGTCTGGTTCGCGGGGGTTGCCCTCTTCGCTGGAAATTATGGTATGGGCGATCAGGAGGCATAATGCGGGGTAGAGGGGCAAGACATAATGCGGGAGCTTCGTTGGGATCAGTTCAAACATAATCCATGCAGGTATTATCCACGCAAAGCAAAACCTTACCGCTGGAGCGGAGCGCGAATTCCATGCCCGAAAAAAAGACACTCCCGCCATCGCTGATGCAGGCCAGAGGGTGAGCGGCATCAGAAGGAGGTAGAAGCCCGGTGGAAATCCGTGCGATTCCTGGCCCGAGGCTACTTTGGAAAGCATGTCCTGCACCAGCGCCTGCTGAAAGAAAGCACCCTTTGTGGCCAGGGCAATGGCAATAACCCAAGGGCTTACAAGCATCGCCGTTATCGCAAGACCCAGAAGCGGCTTCATACTCCTGAGCCATTTTGCGTCCCTGTCCGCCGCTGTCAGGCAACCAATGGTAAGCAGACTGATCATCGGCGTAACCGGCCCTTTCACAAGAATGCCGATGGCCTGTGCTGTCCAGAAGGTTAGAAAGGCGCCGATTTGCTGAGATTCGTTTTCATTGTCCCGAATATAAAACCTGCTCAAAGCGCCCTGAGCAGCCATGATTGTTGAGAACAGCACGGCGTCCGTTGTCGCAAGATGCGCCTCCATCACCAGTAGAAGCGAGCTGGCGGCAAGAACGGCCCCGAGGAAACCTGTTCTCTCACCGAACAGCCGCTTTCCAAGGGCAAAAGTGAGCAGGACTGAAAAAATCGCTCCAAGAAGCGATGGTATGCGATAGGGCCAGATTTTTCGAGATTCGGCCGTCCCGGAGAGCGCCGCACTTGCGGCCTGGAGCCAGTAGATGCCGATGGGCTTCTTATTGCGGGGTTCGTCCTGGAAGCGAATCTGGACGAAATCGCCGGTCTCGAGCATTTGGCTCGATGCCTGGGCAAACCTCGATTCGTCCCGGTCCATGGGCGGAAGTGTAGAAAGCCCTGGAACGAAGAAAGCAAGGCAAATCAAAATGAGAAAAAAATACTCCGGAAGCGTGGAACGAGAAGCGGGACGAATAGGAGTGGCGGCAGACAAGCGAGGAGCAGGAGTGGTTTCTTGCTCTCTGCTTCCTGCTTCCTGCTCCTCACGCGAGCGGAGTGATTGTTCCATGCTCCCTGCTCTCTGTTTCGAAAAAATCATCGCGGGCATGGCCCCGGGAGCCTAGCGGGGTCTCGACCCTACGCTCGTCAGCCCTGGACGCTGGGGCGGGGTTCATCCCCGTCCCAGTTTTTTCAAAGCCTTTTTAACGGCGTCGAACCCCTGCTCGATTTCCTCCATCGAGAGCGCGTAAGAGAACCGGATGCAATTGTCTTCGCCAAAGGCGTTTCCCGGGACCACGGCTACGTGGGCTTCCTCCATGAGAAAGTCGGCAAGGTCGAGCGATCCGTTTATCGTCCGTCCTCCGAACTTTTTCCCAAAATGGCCGCTGAAATCAGGGAAGACGTAAAATGTTCCGTCCGGCTCCGTGCAACTTACTTCGGGCAGGTCTGAAATGCGCTCCAGCACAAGTTTGCACCGTTTTTCGAAGGTTTGTGTCATTTCCGCAGCCGATTTCTGATCGCCGGTGAGCGCCTCGACGCTTGCCCACTGTGATACGGAGCTCGGATTGCTGGTAACCTGGCTCTGGAAATCCGTTGCGGCCTTTATAAGCATCGGGTCGCCTATAAGGTAGCCAATTCGCCACCCTGTCATGCAATAGCTTTTGCTCACGCCGTTTATGATAAAAATGCGGTCGCGCAGCTTTTCCTCGACCATCCCAAGGCTAACCCATTTCCGGCCGCCAAAAAGAATACGGTAATAGATATCATCGCTTGCGATCAACACGTTTTCATGGCGCAAAAGCACTTTGGCCAAGGCTTTGAGTTCATCAGTGCCATAATATTTCCCGGTTGGATTCGACGGGCTGTTCAGGATCAGGAGCCGCGTGTTTGGGGTGATGGCCCTTTCGAGGTCTGCGGCCTGGAGCATGAAACCGTCTTTCTCCGTGCAGGGCACAATGACTTGCCTGGCATCTGTGAGATCGATCATGTCCGGATAACTTACCCAGTAGGGCGAGGGTATGATGACTTCATCTCCTGGATCCAGCAGGGTCATGAACAGGTTATAGAGCGCATGCTTTCCGCCGCAGGATATCAGAACGTTTTCCCGCCCATAGGAGAGTCCGTAGTCGCTTTTGATGGTACTGCAGACAGCGTCCTTCAGTTCGTCTATCCCGCCGGCAGCCGTATATCGGGTTTGGCCGCTGCAGATGCTCTCCATCGCGGCGTTGCGTATATTCTCGGGAGTATCGAAACCCGGCTCCCCGATGCCGAAATTGATTATGTTGACGCCGCTTCGTTTGAGCGCCTTGGCTTTGGCATTGATTGACAGGGTGGCTGAGGGTCTAATCCTGCCGATTCTTTTTGATAATTTCATTTTATTACCTCTGGTGAGATTATCCGCGGCTCTGCTGGTAATTGACTGAAATCAGATACAACCCACGCCCCGGAGCGGTCATTCCGGCTTGCTTGCGGTCGCCGCTCCTGATAATGCGCTCGAAGTCCCTGGCCGTTCTCTTTCCCTTTCCGACCTCAACTATTGTGCCCGTAAGGTTCCTGACCATGCGCCGCAGGAAGCCGTCGGCCTCGTAGGTGAACTTCAGCCGGTCGGGCCGCGACCACACGAGTTCAGCCCTCAGGATGTTTCGCTCGGTCGAGGATGCCTGTGACCCCGCGGCCATGAAGGCAGAAAAGTTATGCTGCCCGCAAATGCTTTTCAGGCACTCCTCCATCGGTTCCACGGCAAGAGGCCGGCGGACGTGCCATGCGTAATTGCGCAGGAGCGCAGATGGGACCGGGCGGTTCAGTATGTGATATTCGTAAACCTTGCTCACGGCTGAAAAACGTGCATGAAAAGACTGGTCCACCTCCTCTGTGCTCAGAACGACGATGTCGCCCGGAAGAAGGCTGTTTAGACCCCTCAGGATCTCATCAGGCGTGAGGCTTGTGCGTGCATGGAAATTAACCACCTGCCCCCTCGCGTGCACCCCGGCGTCAGTGCGGCCGGATGCGCGAACCCCCACCCTGTTTCCAAGCATGACCCCCAGGCGCGACTCGATAACTTCCTGGATGGAGAGTGAGCCCGCCTGGCGTTGCCATCCATGATATCCGGAACCGTCGTATTCAAGCACGAGTTTTATGTTGCGCTCAGGAGAGTGAAGAGTGAAGGGTGAAGAGTGAACAGAAAAACCATCTTCCTGTCTCATGCTTCAATCTCCCCGCCCCGGCCCTTCCTCGCACAGCGATAGAACCAAAAGGAGTTATTCTTATTTGTTTTTTCGTTCACTGCTCTTTATGGCTGCCAGGGCGCTTCTTTGAGCCCGGTGTCCTCCGGCAGGCCGCACATGATGTTCATATTGCAAATAGCCTGTCCGGATGCGCCCCTGGTGAGATTATCAATAACGGAGATGACGATCAGCCTGCGAGTCCGCTCATCGACCCGCCAGCCCAGGTCGCAGTAGTTACTGCCCCTAACCTGAAGCGAAACAGGCAGATGGTCTCGATTACCGAGGCGGACGAAAAGCTCGTCGCTGTAAAAGCTCCGGAATGCCTCCTCCACGTCTGCAATCCCCACTCCCTGCTTCAAATTGGAGTAAACCGTGCTCAGAATGCCGCGGCTCATCGGGACAAGATGCGGGGTGAAATTGACCGTCACCGGTCTCCCGGCCAGGACGCTAAGCTCCTGCTCGATTTCGGGCGTGTGGCGGTGCTCGCCCACTTTGTATGCTTTAAGGCCCTCGTTCACCTCGCAGAAATGCACGCCCAGGTTCATGCCTCTCCCGGCCCCCGTGACCCCCGATTTGGAGTCTGCGATTATCGTTTCGGGATCAATCAGCCCGCGCCAAAGCGGCGGTGCTGAGGCGAGAATAACGCTCGTCGGGTAGCAGCCCGGATTGGCGACAAGGCGAGCGGTGCGGATTTTTTCGCGATATAGCTCAGGAAGGCCGTAAACTGCCTCCTTGAGCAGCTCCGGGGTTCTGTGAGCCGAATACCACTTTCCGTAGACCTCAGGATCCCTCAGCCGGTAATCCGCGCTCAGGTCCACAACTCTCACCCCTCGATCCAGCAGACTCGGCATTATGTCCATGGAGGCCTGGTGCGGCAGTGCTGTAAAGACCAGATCGGATGATGCGACAAGCTTCTCGGGGTCGGTGTCTTCGAATACCAGATCGCAATGGCGCTTGAGGGCCGGGTAGAAGTCGTCAATTCGCTGCCCCTTTTGCTGCCTGGAGGTGATTATGGAGACCCGGACCGATGGATGGGCGCACAGTATTCGCAACAGCTCAAATCCAGTGTAGCCGGATGCACCGGCAATGGCGACCCTCACCATAATATTTCCCCTCGTATGATAGACTTATAAACAACCCTGTGCGACGGGTGATGCATAGCCCGGAAGGCATCCCCTGAGGTGTCTATCGTTCGCGTTGGGCGTTTCGCGGGATGCCTTGATAAAAATGAAGGGCGCGTGCACCCTGGTGCAGCGCCCCATATTCAATCCGAAAAATCGGCTTCGGTTGCCCGGATGAAGAAATCGACCCTGGAAAAAACCGGAAAGATTTACGTCACAGGGGCGGGGTTTGCCCCACCCTTAACGGGATTAGCGCTTCGAATACTGGAAGCGTGCTCTGGCGCTCTTGCGGCCATATTTTTTGCGTTCCTTGACGCGCGAGTCGCGGGTAAGGAAACCGGCCCGTTTGAGAACCTCCCTGTATTCAGGATTGAGTTCGAGGAGCGCTTTGGAAATACCGTGCCGAATGGCCCCGGCTTGGCCGGAAATCCCTCCCCCAAGCACATTGATGGAGACGTCCAGTTTGCCGAGCGTCCCGGTAAGCACCAGCGGCTGAGCAATTACCATTTTGTTGGTTTCCCTGTCCAGATAATCATCGGCAGGCTTTCTGTTTATAACGATCTGACCCGTTCCGGGTTGAAGCCAAACCCGCGCAATTGAGGTCTTTCTTTTACCTGTGGCATAAAAGCGTTGTTCGGGCATCTAAAAGCGTCTCCTAGCTGTATTTCTCCAAAAGTTTAAGAGCCTCGGGCCGTTGCGCCTCGTGAGGATGGGTCGGGCCGGTGTAAACTTTGAGCTTCTTTATCAGTTTGCGGCCGAGCCGGTTTTTGGGCAACATCCCCCAGACCGCCAGGCGGATCATCCGTTCGGGGTTTTCCTGGTTGAGCTTGCGGGCGGTTGTCGCTTTAACTCCACCGATGTAGCCGCTGTAGCGGTAATATGTTTTCTGGCTCCATTTGTCACCGGTCAGCCTGACCTTGCCGGCGTTGACGACGACTACGAATTCACCCAGGTCCACGTGTGGAGTGAAATTGGGCAAGTGTTTGCCTCGGATGCGGACGGCGATCTGAGTTGCCAGGCGGCCCAGAACCTGGTTTTCGGCGTCAACTACTATCCATTTGCGCTTTTGGGGTTCGAATTTTGCGCTTTGCGTTTTCATCGTCGGTTACTCCGAAATCTGATAAAATTGACCTGAGCCGTAAATGATACAAATATATGCATCACTTGTCAAATGAAAACGTCGAGTGACGCCAGAAGCGGCAATTGCAGCAGGCAGCAGGAGGAAAGCGGAGTTCGCCGATTGCTACCTCAATAAACTCCATGTCTCGGGATGCTGATATCCGGGGAGAGACTCGCCAAATAACGGCCTGCCGATGAAAAAACCACCCCCCTCGCCCACACTGTCAAACCCCAGCAGATCGATTGTAAAGACAAACCGGTTGTCGTTGCCCACCCGTTCGTATCCGCCGCCCAGTCCCCAGCAGCCCTGGACGTACCTGATCCCGTATCCCTGCGTGAACATCAATCCACCTTCCAGGGAATAATCATGGTAGGTCTCTAAATAAATGCCCTTGTAGGCCTTAAGGTTCGCTTGGACTATAATTTCATTCACCGTGAGGTCGGGAATCTGCTGGTAACTGAGCCGGACAAGACTTCCTGAGCTGCTGTCATAAGTCATGTAAAGGGCCTGAGCTTTTCCCTGTCCGGACGATGACAAGTCCAAATCCAAATCGTAAGAGACAGTGAGGTATCGTTTGGGCATAATATCCATCCTGAACCCCACCGGCGAAAATCCCTGCCTCATGACATTGTTTGTGTCAAATGCGGGGTCCTCAATCGGAGGCTGCTCCACATTGAAGAACTGAAAAACGCGAAATCGGGCTATTTCTGCATACGTTGTCGTGAGGTCTCCGGCAGCATCCGTAGTCACCTGCTTTCCGGTCCAGAAGCTCCTGAAGCCGTAGCGTATGCCGTTTCTGGATTGATCCTGGTCAAGCTGGTCGAGTTGGGGGGTCAGGCCGTTCATGGACTGGGTCGCGTATTCGTATGAAATCTCCGGCCGGATGGCATTCTGCACGGCCGTAAAGTTCCAGAAATCCACATTGAATTCCCTGTTGAGGCGTGAGCTCATCTCCACGCTGACATCCGGTATGGCGCGCTCTGTGAAGTTGCCGGAATCGCTTTTCTGCCATTGGATCGCATAGGCGTTGGCGCGAAGACCCACTGACGGCTCGATGTCCAGGTAATTACCCCAGTGCATGGGGTAGTATATTCGAGGATAGACGTCCAGTCGCTGCTCTGTATCGCCCTGCGTCCTCCAGTAGTTTACGGCCGAACTCTGAACAGTGTAATAGTAGGGCGTGTTCTCAATCCACTGGGGGATCGTGGTAAAAGAGAGGGAGGGCAGCTTCTGGGCTGTTTCTGTCCCCGAAGTCTCCAGGTTCTGCCAGTATCGAACGTCCATGCTGAGGAGTTCCGATTCGGCCTTCTTTTCAAAATAAGCGGAGGATTCGCGAATCAGGGAGGTCTCGTCATACAGAAGGCCGCGGCCGGAATACCGGTCGAACACCGCGTTGTTATGCCAAAAGGAAGTCGATCCTGATGAGAATTCCTGGAGAAAATTCCGGTCGCTCACGAAATCAATATCTATTTTCGCCTCTAT
Organism: Syntrophobacteraceae bacterium; assembly: GCA_049520035.1. Taxonomy (GTDB): domain Bacteria; phylum Desulfobacterota; class Syntrophobacteria; order Syntrophobacterales; family Syntrophobacteraceae; genus SbD1. The sequence goes on from JBEKQE010000001.1 coordinate 68,482, forward strand.
GTTCCAAGGCAGCTCAATGTCATGCCTGCCGCGCACCCAATACCGTTCATCCGTTTGGAAGGGGTATCCTTGGCCGAGCAAAAACGATTTGCTCGCCTGGTCGTCCAGAAAATTGAATATCCAGATACCCTTGCCCAATTCCTGGTTGTTAATGCGATATTCGACCCCTCCCATAAACCCGCGATTTTCCAGGTAGCGGGCATCGAAGGTAGCATCCATATCACCCCGAATGACCCAGTAATAAGGGATTTCAAGCTGCCACCCGTTGAGGCTGGAGTGTCCCCCCGCAGGAAGCAGAAATCCTGACTGGCGGTCCGTGGCAACCGGCAGGCCAACCATGGGCCAATAAGCGAGCGGCAGGCCGTTGGTCCAAAAAGAAGCGTCCTGCGTCCAAGCAGTCCCGCCAACGGTCACCTTCATCGCGTTGAACTGGATTTTCCAATCAGGATCGGCCGGGTTGCAACTGGTTATGTACCCCTCCTTGAGTTCAAATTCGGTAGGGCTGACTTTGTTTATCGATTTTCCCTGAACGAAAAAACTATTCTCGGCGAAATACAGAATCCCAGAGTCCACCCACCCCTTTTCGGAGTCCAGGTTCCATATTACGTGTTCGCCTTTGACCCAGTTTCTCCCATACTGAACGGTGACTTTGCCGGTGAACTCGGCTTGCCGGGTTTGGTTGTTCACGGTTGCATAGTCGGCCTCTATCATCCTGTCCCTGGAACTTATCTTTACATTTCCCTCGGCTTGGTAGAGCTGTTTTCCCTGGTCATACATCAGCTTGTCGGCATGGATTGTCCATGAAGCCTGGCCGGTTTCGACAACCTTGGCTCCGCTTAAAATCGACTCCGGGCCGGCGGCTCGGCCATGGCTCGCCAGGAAGGCAATGAAAGCCAGGCAACAGAAAAACAGGGCAACTCTCGAGAACATACGTTTTATAAAGATTTCCCTCACAGAGCAGGCTCCCCGAAAATTTGTTTTACTTCTCCGGCAAAATAGAGTGAGCCGGTAATACAGATAAGATCATCGGGACCGGCCAGATGTCTTGCTTCCTGGATAGCGGAAGCCGAATCGGAGATTACGTAATATTTCTGTATGTAGGGCCTGGCCATTTTGCGAATGTCATCGGGATTTGCAGCCCTGGCGTACCGGGGCCGGGTAAAAATAGCGGTCTCAGCCATAGGGAGCAAACGTCTAAGGATCCCTAAAATGTCCTTGTCAGCCATTATTCCCATAACGAGGTGAAGCTTTTTGTAGGTAAAACTTTCTTTGAGAGCATCCCGAAGGGATTCGGCGCCCTGCGGGTTATGCGCACCGTCGAGCACGATTGTCGGGCCAGTTTCGAGGACCTCCAGCCGGGCCGGCCATCTCACCTCGCGCATTGCACGCCCGATGAGTTCCGGCCAGAGTGAAATGAGTCGTTTTTGTTCGAGGATCTCCAGGGTCGCCAGGGCCAGCGCCGCGTTGCCCACCTGGTGCGGCCCTCTCAGATTGAGGCTCAGGGACCGCAACTGCCTCTTAATGCCTCGGTACTGAAAGGACCCGTTGGATTCTCGCCTCACGCGGAAATCGGACTTGAACCGGTATAAGGGCGCGGATTTATTCATACATGCAGTTTTTAGTATCCCCTGGGCTACGGACTGGAGGGCACCTGTTACCACAGGGACCCCTTGCTTAATGATTCCCGCTTTTTCGCGGGCAATCGAAGAAAGGGTCGATCCGAGGAACTCCTGGTGATCGAAACCCACATTGGTAATGACGCTGACATCGGGGCTGATGACGTTTGTCGCATCGAGGCGGCCTCCCATGCCAGTTTCCGCAATCACAAAATCGGCTTGCTCCTCGGCGAAGTAAAGGAAGGCCATCGCGGTCACCATTTCAAAAAAAGTGGGATGCTGTCTCTCATCCAGAGTCGCCCGGATTTTTTCAAAAACCCGGAGTATTCTGTCTGCTGAGACCTCCTTGTCACTGAGGCGGAAGCGTTCTGTAAAGCGCACGAGGTGTGGTGAAGTATACAGGCCGACCTTGACACCGTGGTTGCACAGAATACGGGAAAGAATAGCCGCCGTGGACCCCTTGCCGTTAGTGCCGGCGATATGAATGAAACGGAGCTTCCGGTGCGGATTGCCGACCCGCGCAAGAAGATTTTCCGTGCAGTTCAGACCGAACTTGATCCCATACTTCTGAAGCCCGTAAAGGTAGTCCAAAGACTGCTGAAAATTTGGCACCTGCCCCTCAGCTCCCGTCTAGCGGCCTGCCAAAGGCGAAAACCACACCCTCTCCCCTCCTGAAGGGATCACAAACAAAAATGAAAACGCCCCTGAGTTGAGTTCTCTAATACCACACTTTGCGAGCATTAAAAATGATTGATTCTTAAACTGGCGATTCTTCGCAATGTGTCTATCATGCGCGTTGGGCGTTCGCGGGAGGCCTTGTGAAATTCTTGACTTTACTCGGCAATCCCATTAGATTTGAAAGGCTAATCCCTGACAGGGTGATGAAAAAGGGAATTCCAATTCTTTTTCATCACCCTGCTAAATTGCCATGCAGGAAAATCCGACGCTAATGTGGTGAAAGGAAATATGCGTCCATTGGTTCTGAGCATAAGGATCATTCTCGGATTACTTTTCGGTGTCCTGCTTTCACGGGTCTTTTTTCCGGCTTCGGGCGTTTGGTTGATCTTGCTTATTGCCAGCCTTCTGGTTGTCTTCGCCTACATTTTCGAAGTCCTGCGCAAAAAGGACTTGTAGAGTAAATCTTTTTCGCGGAAGCTGCGGGCTTTCGCAGGGAGAACTATTATGGCTTGGGAACCACCGCCCGGAAGACGGGCACCCGAAAGAGGCGGGCCGCCGCAGGACCTCGAAGAGGTACTGCGGTGGTTCGCGGAACGATTTAAGTCTTCGCGTTCATCTTCCCCCCGCCTGGTTGTTATGATAGTTGCGCTCCTGGTTCTCATAATCGTCGGGCTCAATTCGTATTATACGGTGGAACCCGAGGAGACGGCGGTCGTTCAAAGGTTTGGCAAATATATAGGTACGGCCGGGGCTGGACTCCATTTCAAATTCCCCTTCGGTGTCGATTCGGTGAGCAAGGTAGTAACCGGAAGGGTGCTCCAGCGCGAATATGGCTACCGTACGCTGGAGCCGGGTGTACGTTCACAATTCACGGAAAAGGGGTTTGAGGCGGAGTCCATCATGCTCAGCGGCGATCTCAACGTTGTCAACGTCCAGTGGACGGTTCAGTACATGATAAAGGATCCGGTTCAGTATCTTTTCAAGCTCAAGGGAGTGGAGGCGACCCTGGATGATATCTCTGAGTCAGTTATGCGCAGGATCGTTGGAAATCACTATTCGGACGAGGTGTTGACCGTCGGCAGGGCTTTGATAGCCGGTCAGTGCAGGACTGAAATCCAGGAAATCATGGACGCCTACACGACGGGCCTCCAGGTCGTGGCGGTAAAGCTCCAGGGCGTAAATCCACCCGACCCTGTCAAGCCGGCATTCAATGAAGTGAACGAAGCCCGGCAGGAAAAGGAGCGCATGATAAACGAGGCGGAGCAGGCCTATAACGAGAAAATTCCCAAGGCCGTCGGCCAGGCCAAGCAAACGGTGAGTCAGGCCGAAGGCTATGCCCTGGAGCGCGTGAACCGGAGCGGAGGCGAAGCTAAGCGTTTTCTCGATATTCTTACCGAGTATCAGAAAGCTCCAGACGTAACCCGCCGCAGAATGTATCTTGACTCATTCGAAAACCTGATGGGGCAAGCCGGCCAGTTTTACGTGGTGGACGAGGCGCAGAAAAATATCCTGCCGCTGCTCGACCTGGGCAAATTCAATGCACAGAGCTCTCAGGCGCCGCCTAAAGGGCAATAAGCCCTTGATGTTGGATACGGAAAGGAAACAATAATGGTTCCACGCAAGGCCAAAATAGCCGTAGCGGTGTTAGTCGTTCTGGCGGTGATAATTGGAGCTTCCTGTTTCGTGGTGAGCGAAACCCAGCAGGTGGTTATTACGCAGTTTGGCCGTCCGGTTGGGGAGCCGATCACCGATGCAGGACTCCATTTCAAGGTCCCGTTCATCCAGACGGCGAATTATTTCGAAAAACGCATAATGAAATGGGACGGGCGTCCCGACCAAATAGCGACCAGGGATAAAAAGTACATCTGGGTGGATACCACGGCGCGCTGGCGAATAAAGGACCCCCTGCTCTTCCTGATGCGGGTCGGAACGATACCGACCGCCAACAGCCGCCTCGATGGAATAATAGACTCCGTAGTCCGCGATCATGTTTCCAACAATGATCTTGTGGAACTGGTCCGAAGCGAAGGTTGGGAGGCGGCAAGGAAGGAGGAGGCAAAAGAAAAGCTCAGTGAGGCGCCCGTTTCCGAACTTCATCTGCTCGGGCCCGGATTTGAGCCCCCGACCGAACAGAGCGATCGCCTCGTGAAAGGCCGCGAAGAAATCACCCGCGAGATGGTAGCTGACGCATCGCGGCTTATCCCTGAATTTGGAATGCAACTGCTCGACATCCGCATAACACGCATCAACTATGTTGAGTCAGTCCAGCAGAAGGTTTTCGACCGGATGATTTCCGAACGCAAGCGCATTGCCGCCCAGTACCGGTCGGAGGGCGAGGGCGAGCGGGCCGCGATTCTGGGCCAGATGGAGAGGGAATTGGCCAAGCTGACCTCGGAGGCCTATAAGAAATCGCAGGAAACACGAGGCAAAGCTGATGCGGAAGCAACCAGGATCTATGCAGATGCTTACGGCAAAGACACTGAGTTTTTCTCTCTGTACAAAACTTTCGACTTGTACCGTAATATCGGCAAAAATAGCTTCTTTTTGCTCGGTACCGATTCTGATTTTTTTAAATACTTGAAGGGAAGCGGCGCATCCCCCCGAAAATAGAGCTGGAGCAAAGCTATGGCATTTTATGAGGAAAATCCGGGGGAAATTGTCAGGGCGGACGTACTGGTGGGCATACCCACGGCAAATGAGGTGGAAAGTATAGCCAGGACCACCGCCCAGGTGGACAAAGGTCTGAGCGAGTACTTCCCGGACATGCAGTGCGCCATCATCAATTGCGATAACCACTCCTTGGATGGCACGCGGGAAGCTTTCTTTTCCGCGCCTGGAAAGACGCCGAGGCTTTACATTTCTACTGAACCCGGAGATGGCGGCAAGGGGAGGAATATTCGCAATTTTTTCGAAAAAGCCCGTCAGCTCGAACCCAAAGCCCTGATAATCATAGAAGCCGACATAAAGAACATATCGCCCGTCTGGATTCGAAACCTGGGAGCCCCGATACTCAAAGGGGCCGGATTCGTTTGTCCGCTTTACGTACGCCACAAATATGAAGCTACTCTTACCGGTTCGATAATTTATCCACTGGTTCGCTGTCTTTACGGCCGGCGCGTGCGGCAGGCAAACGCAGGGGAATATGGTTTCAGCCCAAAACTGCTTGACACCTATCTCAATCCGCCTTTGTGGAACGAAGCGATCGAGAGTTTCGGGGTGGATATATGGATGGCCAATATCGCGCTCGCCTCCAGGCTCCCAATCGTTCAGGCGCTCATGGGAGCTCCCAAGGTGCATCGGCTCAAGGACCGTTACGCGCATCTGGAAGCGCTTTTCCACGAAGTGGTCGGCACGATTTTCGAGCTGATGCAGGTCCATGAGGATTTTTGGGAACAGGTAAAATGGAGCAAACCCACGGCGCTGTTTGGCACAGACCATCAGGAAGTTGAAACCCCGCTTCCAGTGGACATCAACACAAAGCGCTTGCACGAGATGTTTGTTGAGGGCTTCGACAAATATTATGGACTGTGGGAAATGATTTACGGTCCAATCGTGGCTCCCAAGCTCCAGGAAATAAGGTCGATTGGACTTCAGCATTTTTCGTTCCCGACCCAGACCTGGCTGACCATTCTTTTCGAATCGGCGGCTGTCTATCGCAGGATGTCCCCGGTCGAAAGAAAAAACTTACTCGATGGGCTGCTTCCGCTTTATCTGGGTAAAGTTCTTTCCTACGTTAAGAAAACCGAGGGATGTCACTACAGCAGGCTGAAGAATACATTGAAAACGAGTGCATGATGTTCGAGGAAAATAAACCTTATATTGTAAAGGTGTGGACTAAAGGAGAAAGGGGCTGAGTTATGCCGAAGGTCCTTGTTGTCGATGATGAGGAACACATCAGGCTCCTGTATTCAGAGGAACTGAAGGAAGCCGGATACGAGGTCATCACGGCGGAGAACGGTTATAAGCTTCTCGAGAGAATTGGAGAGGAAAAACCGGATTTGGTCATTCTGGACATAAAGATGGTTGACTACAACGGTCTGGACATCCTCCAGGACATCCGAAACCAATTTTATGACCTGCCTGTTATACTCTCGACTGCATACGATACCTTCAAAGAAGACATGAAATCGATCGCGGCCGACTTCTACGTTGTAAAGAGCTTTGACTTGACCGAACTAAAGAAAAAAATCGCCATGGCGCTCGAAACCAGGCTCCCCGGTTGACAAGCCCGCCCTTGCAAGGCTTGCCTGGTTAGCGAAATGGCGATAATCGGCTGCTTTGGATCAGCATTCCAGAAAAGGCGCCTTATAAAAATCTGAAAGCCGCTCGGAGCGCCGGGCGGCTTTGTTGTGCTTCTCCAGTCCGGGAAGGATTCCAAAGGCCATGGGCATCGTCCGTACCCGCCTCAAATCCATGATAGCTGAGACGCTGCAGTCTGTTATGGCAAATGGGGACATGAAGGCGGAAATCAGCATTGAACTCGAAATACCCAGGAGTTCCGAACACGGGGATTACGCCTCCAATATAGCGCTCGCTCTGAGCAGGCATCTGAAGCGAAACCCCAGACAGATCGCCTCTGAAATCGTCGCTAACCTTAATGATTCTGACTGCATACTCGAAAAAGCGGAAATAGCCGGCCCGGGCTTCATTAATTTTTTCATCAGACCGGCGGCGTGGTTTGGAATTATCCGTGAGATTCTGGACAATCCCCAAAAGTACGCAAGGTTGGAAATTGAAGGAGGTCCGAAGGTCCAGGTGGAGTTCGTGAGCGCTAATCCTACCGGGCCGCTTCATATAGGTCACGGCCGGGGGGCCGCCATAGGCGACGTGCTGGCAAACATTCTCCAGGCACGCGGTTTCCAGGTCCAGCGCGAGTACTATATAAACGACGCCGGGAACCAGATGGACACTTTGGGCCGCAGCCTCTATTTCCGCTACCGGCAGGAGCTTGGCGAAAATATCGAGTTGCCCGATAACCACTATCGGGGTGAATACATGCGGGAGCTTGCCAGGGAATTCATGCGGGACCAGGGGGACCTTTTTCGCAATACCCCTTTGGAGGATGCGTTCCCGGTTTTTGCCGATTACGCCTCCAATCGCATCCTGGATGGAATTAAAGAAGATCTTGACATCTTTGGGGTCCATTTTGACAACTGGTTCAGCGAGCGCGAGCTCCACAACAGGGACTCCGTCAATAAGACGATCGAATACCTCAGGGAGCGAGGTTTTATCTATGAGGACCAAGGGGCGGTCTGGTTCAGGAGCACCGCATTCGGTGACGAAAAGGACCGGGTTGTGGTGCGGGCAAACGGCGCAAGCACCTATTTTGCCGCCGATCTGGCATACCACCGGGACAAATTCGAACGTGGTTTCGAATCGATTATAGATATATGGGGCGCGGATCACCACGGATATGTCGAGAGGATGCGGGCCGGGGTGCAGGCAATCGGGCGCAGGGAAGATGACCTGCGGATCGTTCTTGTACAACTGGTAAACCTGTTGCGCGGGGGCGCGCCGGTGGCGATGAGCACCCGAGGGGGCGAGTTCGTCACATTGCGTGAAGTTATCGATGAGGTCGGAAAAGACGCAACGCGCTTTATTTTTCTCACTCGCCGCACGGACAGCCCGCTGGATTTCGACCTCGAGGTCGCAAAGGCCCAGAGCAATGATAATCCCGTCTTTTACGTGCAATATGCCCACGCGCGCCTTTGCAGCGTTTTCGAAGTGGCGCGGGACCGTGGAGTTGAATTTGATTGGCGCTCGATAAGCGATGAGACGCTCCACCTCTTGCAGGTCCGCCAGGAATTTGAAATAATTAAGCTGCTCGGGGAATATCCGGAGGTCGTTTGCGAATGCGTGAGATCACTGGAGCCGCACTATATTCCATATTATCTGCACCAACTGGTGTCCCTTTTTCACAGCTACTACCATGACAACCGCATCCTGAGCGAGGATGCCGAACTGACCAAAGCACGGCTTTGCCTCGCTTTGGCGATAAAAGAAGTTATCGGAAACGCACTCATGCTTCTCGGGGTCACAGCGCCTCAAAAAATGTAAGAGCTGTTGGGAGCTGATACTCAGCGACATGGGGAAGGACTAATGACTCGCCCGAAGCTTGTCGTCGTAAACACTGACCTGGACGAACATTCCCGCTCTTTTGGGGGCGGAAGGGGATACCGCTTCGAACTGAGCAGAAATAGACTGATCTTATATGCACTGAGCATTGTTCTGTCCCTGTGTTTCATGTTCGCTCTGGGAGTTTTCGTCGGCAGGGGAGTTCCCATGGTAAGGCCGGATGATTTTTCCATGAAGGCTCGATTCCTGCGATTTCTGGGACTGGAGAAACAGATTGGCGAGCCATTCCCGAAGGCTGCCGCAACCTGGGAAGACCCCAAGAAGATGCTCGAATCGCTGAACTACTATGATGATTTGACACATAAAGGCGGAACGCCCATAGATGCAGCCCCGAAAGTAATCGAACCGGTTCCTGAGGCGCCTGTGCCTGAACCGGCAAAAGAACCCGCAAAACGCGCAGCCGCACCCCGGCATCCGGCCGGAAAACCATCTGCCCCCCAGCCGGACAAGCCCGGCACGGCTGGACCTGCCGCCGGGCAATACACGCTGCTCGTGGCCTCATTGAAAGAACCTGATGCGCAGGTCCTGATCGAAAAATTGAAGCTCAGGGGATATTCGCCCCGCGTTGAGTCGCTCGACCTGGGGGCCGCCAGGTGGACCCGCATCCTTCTTGGCTCTTTTCCCTCCCGCGAAGCCGCTATAATTTTCGCCGATGAGTTCAACAGCAAGGAAAACCTGCAAGCTCTGGTCGTGAGCAGTTCGAACTAAGCAGGGAGCAGGGAGCTATTAGCAGGGAGCAAAAGCTTCCCGCTTCACGCCGCATGTTCGATCTGGTGTTTGTACGGAAAGGGTTCCCCGCAACGTCCGAAGGATTAATTCACAGATGACGCAGTCTTCCGGATAAAGCCGGTAAGAAGAATGACCAGATTATGAGCACAGATGTTTCAAAGGGGTGATGAACATTGAGGGATTAAGGGATTAATTCCTGAATTCCTGAATTCCTAAATTCCTAAATTCCCTAATCCATAGCCATTTCTCTTAATAAGGTGAAATTCTCCTACATTTGCTGTAAATCCTGTCCATGCTTTTCCCCGCTCCCCGCATCCCCGCATCTGCGCGTCCTCCCTTCTCCGTCTTCCGTCCTCCGTCTTCAGCCTATCAGGCCACCCCGACTCAGCAGAAATTGAGGCATTGACAGGACGCCCTTTTCTGTTATAATGCATTACGAAATTACGTAATATGTATTTGTGATGAAACCCGTAAAGTCGAGAACAGCCATGCCACTTGTAAAAGTGATCAGAAATGGACAAATCACAATCCCCAAAGAGCTGAGGACGGCCTTGAGGATTGAAGAAGGGGACCTGTTGGAGGTAAAGCTCAGCGAAGCGGGAATGACCATCAAGCCCAAAACTGCCGTTGATCGAGAGCTGGCCGGGGGGCGGTTTTTTCAAATGACGGAGCAGATTCGGGAGAGCGTTAAAGACGCGGACCCTCAAGAGCTTGATGAGGCGATTGCTGAAGCGGTGGCTGCGGCCAAGAAAGTAACTACGAGGAAAATTAAGGTCCGGCAACCACAATGATCAGAGTGGTGCTGGATGCCAACGTGTACGTGAGCTCAGTGTTGAAGCCCTCATCCAATCTGGGGCAAATCATCGATCTGGTGCGGCGGTTGACGCCATTAAGGACAATCCTTCGGATAACATCTACCTCGCCTGTGCCGTGGAAGGGAAGGCCGATTTTATCGTGTCCGGAGATCGGCATTTGAAAGCTTTGAAAAGCTTCCGACAGACCCTGATTGTAGATCCTGCGAAATTTCTAGAGGTAATTTCCACGCTGGATTCCCAAATTCCCCAACCATAGCCATTTCTCTTAATAAGGTAAAATTCTCCTACGTTATAAGGTGAAATTCTCCTACATTTGCTGTAAACCCTGTCCATGCTTTTCCCCGCATCCCCGCTCCCCGCTTCTCGCTTCCTTCCGTCCTCCACCTTCCGCCTTCCGTATTTCAGGGTTTTCCTTGACTTTTATTTGCGGCATCTTTAGAAATATTTGATTATCCTGAAATTTTGATGCTTACCGGGGAAAAGATGGAAAGTATTCAAGCCGTTAGAGGCATGAACGATATATTGCCCGACGAAGCCTACTGGTGGCAGAGCGTTGAAAACACGGCGCGAGAGGTGCTCGAAAGCTTCGGCTACCGCGAGATAAGGACCCCTGTGGCTGAAAAGCTGGAACTTTTCGCGCGCAGTATCGGAGAAAGCACGGACATAGTCGAAAAAGAGATGTATGCGTTCCAGGATCGCAACGGCGAATGGCTCGCCCTGCGTCCGGAGGCCACGGCTTCAATCGTGAGGTCCTATGTCCAGCATTCGCTCCACACCGATTCGGCCCTCCAGAAGCTCTATCAAATCGGTCCGATGTTCCGGCATGAACGTCCTCAGAAGGGTCGCTATCGGCAGTTTCATCAGATCGACGCCGAGGTTTTCGGAATAGAGGGCCCGATGATCGATGCCGAAATGATGCACATGCTGAGCCTTTTAATGGATCGGATCGGCATTTCCGGGCTCATCCTGAACATCAACACGCTTGGGTGCCCTGAGTGCAGGCAGACTTACAGGGAAATCCTGAAGGATTTTCTCACGAAGGACTTTCTCACTGCAAAAGGGGACCAGTTCTGTCCGGACTGCCTGCGCCGCACGGAAACCAACCCGTTGCGCGTGTTCGACTGCAAGGTCGAAAGGTGCCAGGCACTGCTCGAAAGCGCTCCCATGCTCATCGATCACATCTGCGAAGACTGCCGCGCGCACTTCGATGCGGTAAAGGATTATCTGGAGAAGCTGGGGACGCGCTATGCAGTAAATCCCCGAATTGTTCGCGGCCTGGACTATTACATGCGGACAACTTTCGAGCTGATTACGGACCGTCTCGGCGCCCAGAACGCTATTGGAGGAGGAGGCCGCTACAATGGTCTGGTGCGCGATCTGGGCGGACCCGACGTTCCGGCGATCGGGTTTGCAATCGGGATGGAACGGCTTATTATGCTGCTTCAGCAAGGGCAGCCGAAAAAGGTGCGCGCGCCTCGTTTTTTTATCGCGAGTTTGGGCGAGGAGCCACGCGTGAGCGCTTTTTTGCTCGTTGAGCAGCTTCGCGGGCGAGGTCTGGAGGCCGAAATCGACTACGAAGGGCGCAGCCTCAAAAGCCAAATGCGCCGTGCCGATAAATCAGGGGCAAGGTATGTTCTCATCTTTGGCGAAGATGAGCTGATGCGGCGTCAAGTCCAGTTGCGCGACATGCGGACCAAAACTCAGAGTGTATTGCCCCTGGACGGCCTGGTTGAGTCGATGCTCCGGATTGATTCGGAAACAATTGAACGGTAGCTGCCGTCATATAGATCTTATTAGTCCTATAAGACCTATTTCCACTTTTTTTGCAGGAGGGACCCCTGGTGAATTGGCTTAAATCCCTGATTGGGAGTGAACTTACAGACGCTCAGGAAAGACCGGTTGCGTTCGACCAGCTTGGCGGGTGGCGAAAGACAGTGGACTGCAACAGCCTGAGGGCCGAGAACGTCGGGTTGGAAGCCGTGCTGATGGGATGGGTGCAGAGGCGGCGTGACCATGGCGGGCTAATATTCGTTGATTTAAGAGACCGGGAGGGAATCACCCAGGTCGTCTTTGACCCGCAGATCAGCGAGGAGGCGCATGAACGCGCAGGCGGCCTCCGGAGCGAGTATGTCATAGCAGCGAAAGGAAAGACGCGCTTTCGCCCTGAGGGAATGGTCAATCCTAAGCTGCCCACCGGGGAAATCGAAGTTGCGGCAACTGAGCTGCGGATACTCAACAGCTCTAAAACGCCACCATTCCAGGTTGAAGATGACGTGGAAGCAAGCGAGAACATACGCCTCAAATACAGATATCTGGATTTGCGGCGCCCGAAGCTCTTTCACAACCTGCTTCTAAGGCACAAAGTCGCCCAGTTGACACGTGGCTACTTCAACGAGTTGGGCTTCATCGAGGTTGAGACCCCGGTGCTCACGCGCAGTACGCCTGAAGGGGCCCGAGACTACCTGGTGCCGAGCCGGGTCAACTCCGGAAAATTTTTCGCCCTGCCCCAGTCGCCCCAGCTTTTCAAGCAGATTCTCATGATCGCCGGTTTCGAAAGGTACTATCAGATCGTCAAGTGCTTCCGTGATGAAGACCTGCGGGCGGACAGGCAACCTGAGTTCACTCAGCTCGACCTGGAAATGTCTTTTATACGCGAAGAAGACATTTTCGATTTGATCGAGGGCTGGATAGATCGGATATTCCGCGAGTTGAAAGGTGTTTCTCTTAATATCCCCTTTCCCCGCATGACCTACAGCGATGCCATGGACCGCTACGGGACCGACCGGCCTGACACGCGCTTTGACCTTCCTCTGACCGAAGTAACCGACATCGTTGCCGAATCCGATCTGCGGGTTTTCCGCCAGGCGGTTGAGCGGGGCGGGATTGTCAAGGCGCTCCGCGTGTCCGGCGGCAAGGACCTGTCAAGAAAAGAACTGGATGATCTTATCGATTTTGTTAAAATCTTCGGAGCGCAGGGCATGGCCTGGGTCAAGATTCAGCCTGAGGGCTGGCAGTCCCCGATAGCCAAGTTCCTGCAGCCAGACGTGCAACGGGCGCTGGAGCAGCGCCTCGGCATAGAAACCGGAGACGTAATACTTTTTGTCGCCGATCAGCGCAAAGTCGTAAATGATTCCCTCGGAAATCTGCGTGTTCGTCTCGGCCAGCAGTTGGGACTGGTCAATCCGGATGAATTCAATTTTGTGTGGATTACGGATTTTCCACTCGTCGAATGGGACCAGGAAGAGAAAAGGTACACTTCCGTCCATCATCCGTTCACCTCGCCGGTGGAGTCCGATATGGGCCTCATCGAAACACAGCCCGAGAAGGTTAGGAGCAGGGCATACGACCTTGTGCTGAACGGCACTGAGATTGGCGGCGGCAGTATTCGTATTCACCAGCAGGAGGTCCAGAGGCGGGTTTTTGATGCACTCGGGATTTCTGCTGAGGAGGCGCAGGAAAAATTCGGGTTTTTGCTGGAAGCGCTTCAGTTCGGCGCCCCTCCTCACGGCGGGGTTGCCTTTGGACTCGACCGGCTGGTGATGCTTATGTGCGGGGCCGGTTCGATACGTGACGTGATCGCATTCCCGAAGACCCAGAAGGCCACCTGCCTCATGACCAATGCGCCCTCCGAGGCAGATGTCAATCAGCTTCTGGAATTGTGTCTAACGGTTGAAAGCAACTTAAGAAAGTAAGGCTATGGCTCGCTGGAACCCAAAGAAACGGGTGCTCGACCACGAAAATCCAGAGCTTCGGAGGCACAAAGGTCAGGAATTGGACGGACCCAACCTGATGCGCGATATTTATCCGTACGATGAGGCGCCTCGTATTGACTTCGATCACAAGCTCCTGCCCATCGATCCGGCCGACGATATATTCATAACGGATACAACCTTTCGTGACGGCCAGCAGGCGCGGCCCCCCTATACTGTCAGGCAGATCGAGGCGATATTCGAGATGCTTCACCGCCTATCGGGCCCAAACGGGGTCATTCGCCAGTCCGAGTTTTTCCTGTACACCGATAAAGACCGGCAGGCGCTGGAGGCATGTCTTGCCAAGGGTTATGAGTATCCGCAGATAACCGGATGGATTCGGGCTGTCGAGGAGGACCTGGACCTGGTGGTCCAACTTGGTTTGAAAGAGACGGGGATTTTGAGCTCGGTCTCCGATTATCATATCTTTCTTAAGCTCAAAATGGACCGCAAGGCGGCGCTTGAAAAATACCTGAACATTGTCCGGGCCGCATTGGAAAAAGGCATCATGCCAAGGTGTCATTTGGAGGACATCACGCGCGCGGATATAGGCGGTTTCTGTATCCCGTTTGCCATTGAGCTGATGCGCCTCAGAGAACAGAGCGGCATAGATATCAAGATTCGTCTCTGCGATACGCTCGGCTTCGGCGTAACTTACCCTGGAGCGGCCCTGCCCAGGAGCGTCCCCAAGCTTGTGAGGGCTTTCATAGATGACGCAGGGGTCCCCGGGCGCCTCCTCGAGTGGCACGGCCACAACGACTTCCACAAGGTATTGATAAACGCTGCAACCGCCTGGCTCTATGGGTGCAGCGGAGCCAACGGGACCTTGCTGGGGTTCGGCGAGCGCACCGGCAATGCCCCTATCGAGGGCCTTATCTTCGAATACATCGGGATCAAAGGCGGCTCGAACGGAGCGGATACAACCGCGATTACCGACATTGTCGAATACTTTCAGTCGGAACTCGGCTATAAAGTCCCTTCAAACTATCCATTTGCAGGTGAGGAGTTCAATGCAACCCGGGCGGGCATCCATGCCGACGGGCTGGTAAAAAACGAGGAAATCTACAATATTTTCGATACGCGGAAATTGTTGAAAAGGCCTGTCAGCATCACCGTCACGGACAAGTCCGGTGTTGCGGGCATAGCCTATTGGGTGAATCACCGCCTGCGGTTGGATGGGGAGCGTCGCCTGGACAAGAGGCATCCCGGGATTCTCAAGATCTTCAAGCGCGTGATGAGCGAATACGACAAGGGGCGCAATACCTCTATATCCAGTGATGAACTGGAGCAGTGGTCGAGACGATACCTGCCCGAGTATTTTATCTCCGAATTCGACCTGCTCAAGCAGCGCGCCTACGCTCTGGCCGCTCACCTTGTGGAAGAGGTCGTCGAAAGTGAAATGATAAGAAGCCTCGACCCGGAGCGCCAGGAGCCTTTGCTTCAGACTCTTCTTGAACTAAACCCGTTTATTCAGTACATCTATGTAACTGACAGGCAGGGGCGCAAGATCACCCGCAACATCACGCACATAGTGGATAAATCGAAGTACGAAGGCGCCAGGGTGGGAGAGGACCTTTCCGATCGGCCCTGGTTTATAGAACCTATGAAGGACGGAAAGGTGTATGTGACCGACTTTTACTCTTCGCGTTACACGGGGGCGCTCTGCATAACGGTTTCCGCCCCGATCAGAGACGCAACCGAGGAGATTGCCGGAATCCTCGGTATAGATATCCGCTTTGAGGACCTCGCCAAAATGGAGAAAAACGGCGAGCTCAGCAGTTAAGAGTGAGCAGTGAGCTGAAAAAAATAATTCCTCTTGGTTCTATCGCTTCGCGAGGAGCAGTGAGCGGTGAACAGAGACATCCGAACTGGTATCGAGTATCAGGTATCGGAAAGGGAGCCTTTTCATGGTTCCTGTCCCATGGTCCTTAGGTCATTCGTCGTTCATTGTTCACTATTCACTGTTCTTATCGGCTTGTCCCTTTTGTTGGCCGCTTGTGCTAAGCATTACGCCCCTCCTGCACAGGTCCCTCCCGGACTGAAATCGCAAAAACCCTATCAGATAAACGGCATTTGGTACTATCCTCTTCCCAGCGCACAGGGTTATGTGGAAGACGGCCTTGCTAGCTGGTATGGACCCGATTTTCATGGTAAGCCCACCTCATGCGGGGAACCTTACAATATGTGGGCGGATACGGCGGCCCACAAGACGCTTCCACTGGGAACTTACGTCAAGGTGACGAACCTCGAGAACGGCAGATCGACCATTTTGAGGATTAACGACCGCGGGCCGTTTGTGGCGGGAAGGGTCATCGATCTTTCCGCTAAGGGTGCTCAGGACCTGGGTTGCCGAATGAAGGGGCTGGCAAAGGTGAGGATCGAGGCGGTTCAGAGTGCGACCGCGCAAGTCGTGGGCGATGCCACATATTGGAAGGTGGACCCGGTTCCCTCGTTCCGCTTCGGCAGATATACCGTCCAGATCGGGGCCTTTCGCAATCAGGCCAACGCTTACAGGCTGAAGGAGAAAATGTCCGGAGGAAACCGGGAAATCAGAGTTACTGATCGGCCTGAAAGAGACGGCTTGTGGTACAGGGTGCAGGCCGGTTCCTATCAGGACCTGGTTGTTGCGAAGGCGGAAGTCGAACGATTCAGGTCGAATGGATTTCCGGATGCTTTTGTCATCGCAGTAGAGGGACAATAAAAGTGATCGACGTCATTAAATATCCGTCGGATGAGGCGGAACTCAAGATTTCAGCAATCGCAAAGCGCAGGCCGGGGGCCGATCCCGCGCTGGAAGCAAAAGTTGTGGAGATAATCGGTGCGGTCAAGTCCGAGGGCGATGCCGCAGTGCTGCGCTATACACGCCGGTTTGACGCTCCAGGGTTGGAAGAGGGGCAGCTGTGCGTATCCGATGAGGAGATAGATGCCGCATGCGGCGAGGTGGATTCGGATTTTGTGTCCATCATCCGGACGGCGATCCGAAATATCGAGGATTTCCACAAACAGCAGATACGGCACTCTCATTTTATGACCAAACCGGACGGGACATTCCTCGGGCAGATAGTGAGGCCGGTCAGGGCTGCGGGGATATATATCCCGGGCGGGCAGGGCGGCGAAACCCCTCTTATCTCCTCGGTCCTGATGAACACAATACCAGCGCGCCTTGCCGGGGTGCGGGACATCGCAATGGTTACTCCCCCCCGAAATGACGGCAGCATAAACCCTTATCTTCTGGCCGCTGCGCGGGAGGCGGGGGTGAACCGGATTTACAGGGCGGGGAGCGCCTGGGGCATTGCAGCACTTGCATACGGGACCAAATCGATCCGGCCCGTTGATGTAATTGTCGGTCCCGGAAATATTTACGTGGCGCTCGCCAAGAAGCTCCTGGCGGGCGAGGTGGGGATAGATATGATTGCCGGTCCGAGTGAAATCCTCGTCCTGGCGGACTCCAGCGCAAGGGCGGACTATATTGCGGCCGACCTCCTCAGCCAGGCAGAGCATGACAGCATGGCAAGCGCAATCTGCATAACCACTGAAGAAAGCCTCGCCGGGGATATTTCGCTCAGCGTATCCAGGCAGTTGACTTCGCTGCCCAGAGGCGAGACCGCAGCGGCCTCAATCGAGCGCTACGGAGCTGTTTTCCTTGTGCAGAGCGTGGATGCGGCTTTCGGACTTGCAAATCGGATAGCGCCTGAACACCTCGAACTGCACCTAAAAGATCCGCTTCCCTGGCTTGGCAGGATTGAAAACGCGGGGGCGGTCTTTATTGGGGACCATACTCCGGAGCCTGTCGGGGATTACTTTGCCGGCCCAAATCACGTGCTTCCGACCGCTGGAACGGCCCGTTTTGCTTCAGCGCTCGGGGTGGATGATTTTGTAAAAAAGACCAACGTGATTGCCTATTCGCGAGCCGCTTTCGACCGGGACGCACCGTCGATCATCCGGCTGGCGGAACTCGAAGGGCTTATGGCGCATGCCGAGTCGGTGCGGATTCGGCTAAAGAAGGGAGCGGGTAGCAGGAAGCGAGGAGCGAGAAGAGTGAAGAGTGAAGAGTGACAAGAGAAGCGGGAAGCGGGTAGCGGGAGTCAAGTCCTAAAAATGAACCTCATTAGTGCGCCGATTGGCGCGAGCACCGGCAGGTTTAGCCATGCCAAATATCATGAAATATAAGAAGTATGTTGCCACCGTGGAACTCGACGCTGAAGCTGGATTGTTGCACGGTGAGATCATTAACTTGAGCGACGTGGTAACCTTTCAAGGCCGCTCCATCGATGAACTGCGGCAAGCCTTTAAGGAATCGGTTGAAGACTACCTGGAGGCCTGCGCGGAGTTCGGAAAAGAACCGGAAAAGCCGTTTACGGGGCAGTTCGTCGTCCGGGTGCGGCCGGAGGTGCACCGCTCGGCTGTTATGGCTGCAAAGATTGAAAACAAAAGCTTGAATGCCTGGGTGGCGGAAAAACTGGAACAGGCTGCCTGTGGTCAACATTGCCACGAGCGTTAGGATCGTAAAGCGGTCTCCTTCGTCGTTCACCTTGGCTCGGCGTATCATCCCCCTCGCAGACCTCGAAGGGCTTACGGCGCATGCCGAGCCGGTGCGGATTCGGCTCAAGGGGTGACGAGCATTTCGGAAAGGAGCACAATGAGTCACATTTTGTATATGATAAGCGGAATTCCTTATGGGAAGAATAAGACGAGAGGAAACAAAAACGCTCCACCCGCCTGGACCAAAACTGTTATTGAGCAAACAAAACATCTCCCAAAGGTAAAAGACGCATGTATCCTCAAAGTGACCTTTTTGCTGCCGCCAGATAAATTCGGGTCATCCGGCAAATGAGCACCTATGGTCTGGATTTTCCGTGCCCTGAAGGGGCCATATAAATTAGCCCAGGGTCAGGAACGCCACCCTGGGGAGAATAGATCCCCAAATCATAATACCCTGAAAGGGTTAGATAAAAAGCACGTTTAGGACTAAATTACAGCATGCTTGAACAGCACGGATCGGCTATGCAACCCCTACAGGGTAAAAACTGATTTTTGTTGGCGTCCCGCGAGGCGCGGGACTGACCCTAGGCTGACTTATCAAGCCCTTTCGGGGCAGTAAAGCCCTTTCAGGGCAAGCGAAACTCTAAAAACCCCAGAGGCCGAATTAACAGTAGACAGACATTGTCCTTTTTCGACCCGGTGGTACTCGTTTGCCGGATGAACCTTTATTTTGGCAAAGACGGCGACGAACTCATAATCCTGCTGGGCGGAGGCTCAAAGAAACGCCAGAACACCGACGTCCTGAAGACTTTGTCCTGCCGGCAGGATTACAAGAGGCTGAAACGTTAGGAGGCAGCGCCATGGCGCTTACAAAAGGATTTAGAACAACCTTGATGGATCGCGCCCGAAGAGACGCAGATTTTCGGCAAGCCATGCTCAAAGAAGGCATCGATACTATGCTTGCCGGCGATGTAGAGACAGGTAAGGCGATCTTGCGCGACTATATCAACTCGGCTGTCGGCTTCGTGCAGTTGGCGGAGGCTGTCCACATACCTGCTAAGAGTCTTATGCGGATGTTTGGGCCGAAGGGCAACCTACGGGTGGATAATCTGTTCCAGGTCATCCGGCATCTGCAAGCCCACGAGGGAATCCGCCTGGAAGTGGGGGAGCAGCGAGCGAGCAGCTAGAGGTGAAACGGGGCAGTGTTTTAAATCGTCCAGTTATGAAGAACGGAGAACTTCCTCTCATCCTGGAATCATGAAGAAACTGTGCATGCGTCAGAGGAAATTGAAGGCGTGAGCGTGCCAACATTTCGCTTACATCCCCTTAAGGGGGATTTGAAGGGCGCCTACGCCATTACTGTCCGCGCGAATTGGCGGATCATTTTCCGGTTTGAGGATGGAGACGCTTTCGACGTGGATTTTGTCGACTATCACTGAAGGAGGCAAAACCATGGAGATGAAAAACCCTGTGCATCCCGGCCTTCTCGTCAAGGAGTGTCTTGACGATCTTGGCTTGAGTGTTGCCGAAGCTGCCAAGGGGCTTGGCATTACGCGCCAGCAGCTTCATAACGTAATCGCAGGGCGCAGTAACGTCACGCCCGAAATGGCCGTCCGTTTTGAAAAAGCATTTGGCAGTACGGCTGACACGTGGCTTCGGATGCAGATGAACTATGATCTTGCACAGATACGCAAGCGTGCTGCCGGTATTGCCGTTGAGCGGCTGACGCCAAAGGTTGCTTAATGCAGGCATGCCCGCTTACCGGCTGGTTTCCGTGCTCACCCATTCAAGGTATTGCGGCAGTCCCAGGGCGACCGGAAAGGATATTATTTCGGGAACTTCGTAGCTGTGCAGTTCTTTGACCCGTTTTTGGACGGCTTCGAACAGTGACGTCCTGGTTTTGATGATTATAAGAAACTCCTGTTCGTCGTAAATTTTCCCTTTCCACCGGTAAATCGAGCGTATGCGAGGCACTATATTGGCGCAGGCCCCCAGGCGTTCCTCGACCAGGGTTCGTCCGATCGTCTCAGCTTCCTCTGCGCTTCCGGCGGTTACCAGGACGATGGATATTTCGCTCATTGCGCACACCTCCGGCAAAAAGGACCATAGTGAAGTCCAGTCCCAAAGACGATGAGATTTTTTCAAAATTACCGGCCAAGTTCTACGAACGGATAATCAGGGATGTCCCCTCAACAACCTGGGTCCGTATTCTAGGCTCGGATCCTATTTTAAAAAAGAGGGTTTTGGAAGGGTTTTCCCTTCAGCAGGGAAAGATTTCCAGGATGCTCTACCAGCCCCGGATAATGAGTCGCCTTCGCCGAGAGCTTCAAACGGATAAAATCTTTTTCGAAAAAATCTTCGCCGAATGGGAAGAAGAACAGTCGGCCACAGTTTCCTATCTTGCGATGCTCGACAGTGATTTTATCGCTAAAAATCTGTGGAAGATAAGGGCGTTGCTCGGCGCCGAGCGTTTTTGCCTGGGCCTTTACTCGCTTGGCCTTCTAGACCGGCAGTGGGCCGCAGACGCAGTTCAGGAAGACAATGCCCGGGCCGGGCCCCCGGATGTGGACCTTTTCGACCTCCTCGCGCCGACTTTGTACGTCTGGGGAGGGTTTATCGAAAAAAATCCCGGCCTCTCCAAAAGATTTCTTGAAAGCACGCAGGGGGCCGGCTTTGTCTTCGATATGGAAGGGGAGCAAATCGAACAAAGGACCCGGCAGGATCCTGAATTGAAGGAGCGGTTCGGAAAGGTCGAAAAGAAGCTGCAAAAGACCCGGTTGGAGTTGATTAGTGCGGGCGAGCAGGTAAGCAGCCTGAGGAGGGAAAACGAAAATCTCAGGAAAAAGATACGGGAATTTGAGGCGGAGTTCGAAAAGAAGCTGAGCGACTCGCTGGCGCAGAAGAGAAAGGAGTGGTTCGAACGCTATCAGGACCTTGATCGGGAGGGGGCGGCAAAAGAAGCCGGGCGACTCGAATCTGTGCTCCAGAGAACCAGGCGGGCGCTTGAATTGCAGAGACGGGCCGATGAGGAATACGGGTTGATCTCCGATATCAGGGAAAAATTGCTTGAAATCGATCTTTCGCTGGGCCACATAGAGGCCGTCTACGCCGATTCCCTCGTCATTCACAAGGAAGTGGAGAAGGTGAAAGAGGCCCTTTTGACCGAGAAAGACCGTCTGCTGAAGCTGCCTGGAATCCGGAAAGTTATCGGAACACACCATGCGGGCGCAAGTCAAATCCTCGCCCTAATCAACCTTCTCGATCCAATCCCTGTCAATTTGCCTAAAATCAATAAACTGCTTAAAATGGCCGGCACTCTTTCGGAAATCGGTCTTGCCAGCGACCCGGTTCAGGTGGAAGAAGCCGCGCGGCACAAGAAAAGGCAAATCCTGGAGAGGCTTTATTCGCAGTTTGAACCGGGAAGGGAAGAGCGGCCGTCCGAGACCCGATTCCGGCACCTCGAGGACTTCATCGGCGCCGGCCAGAGCAGGCGTTACGACCTGTTCATTGACGGATACAACGTGCTGCTTCGGGCACACGGAGCAGGCGGGCATGTTTCCCGCATGGACTTCACACAATTCCGGGAACAGTTCATTGAGGCCGTTGCAGCCAAGAGCAGGTATTTCGCCGAAGTCTACCTGGTATTTGACGGAGTCGAGGATTCGAGGACCGTTCAGGCCAATGTCCAAATCATCTACACGGATAAGACCAAAAGCTCGGCCGACGCTGTTATAATAGAAAAGATCGTTGCAAGAAAGGACAAAAAGATACTGCTCGTTACGGGAGATGAGGGAATCATTTCCTCTGTTCAGGACAGGATTTTCGCCTTGATCGATGTGGCGGCTTTTTATATGTTTCTATTTGAGTAGCACCTATGGCTGAAGTAAAGAAAAAAACGGTTGTGCTGGTTTCCGGAGGGGTCGATTCGACAACCTGCCTGGCGATCGCCCGGCACGAGGGCTATGAGGCCTTCGCGCTCAGCTTCAATTACAGGCAGCGCCACAGGATAGAACTCGAAGCGGCCAGGCGGGTCGCAAAGGCGCTCGACGCAAGGGACCATCTCATTTTGGACATTCCCCTCGATGCGATAGGCGGTTCCGCACTGACATCAGGCATTGAGGTGCCGAAGGATGTTCCGCTAGAGGAGATGCAGAAACGTATCCCGGTCACCTACGTGCCCGCCCGGAACACGGTTTTCCTTTCACTGGCCCTTGCATGGGCGGAAACGCTGAAGGCCGCCGATATTTTTATAGGTGTAAATGCCCTTGACTATTCAGGATATCCCGATTGCCGGCCGGAATACATTGAATCTTTCGAAAAAATGGCAAACCTCGCCCTGAAGGAATGCGTCGAGGGCAGGATGCGCGTTCGCATCCATACGCCTCTCATTAAAATGACCAAGGCGCAGATCATAAAAAAAGGAGTGGAACTCGGGGTAGACTTTTCAATGACCCACTCCTGCTACGATCCCGATCCAATTGACAGGGCATGCGGGAGATGCGACAGTTGTATCCTGCGCAGAAAAGGTTTTGCCGAAGCGGGCATAGCTGACCCGACGCAATATGCGCCATGACTCGCCCGCCCGCCTCTGGTCGTGGACAGTGATCATGGACAGGTCAGGAATGGAGAGCGTCGAGATCTTGGCCGCGGCGCCTCGCCAAGAGCGCGCGGCGATGAACCCTCACTTCGTTCGGATTCGCGCTGTGCGTCCGGAGCAACGGGAAATGCTTCAAGTTCAGCGTCCGATGCTCCGCGAGGGCGCGCAAGCGCGCATCCCGGCACGGCGCCTCGCCGTTGAAATGGACTGAAAATGGCCCCTGACACCACCAGGCTTACCCAGCTTGGAAAAAGAGCGAAGATAGCCGGGACCCCGCAAAAGGCGATCCTGGAGACATTTCAAAACGCACATCCGGGTACCGACTATGTGGTTCGCCTGAGCGCCCCCGAGTTTACTACGCTGTGTCCGATAACGGGCCAGCCCGACTTCGCCGAAATAGTGGTGGATTATGTTCCTTCCGATCTGCTGGTGGAAAGCAAATCACTGAAGCTATTTTTGGGGAGCTTCCGCAACTATGGTACGTTTCACGAAGATTGCACCGTCTACATCCATAATCGCCTGAAGGAGGCCATGTCGCCAAAGTTTATCCGGGTGACCGGCATTTGGAAGGCCAGGGGTGGAATCGCCATAGATGTAGTAGTCGAGAGCGGTGTTTTGCCCCCATCGTGTGCTGTTTTGCCCCTGGGCAAGACAGCCTGTCGGGGGGGCAGGGAGTAGGCGGCTGGGATTAGTTGCCCTATGAAACTTTCATTCAGCACCAATGCGTTCGTCAGGTTTTGCGTTGCCGAGGCAATCCGGATCATTGCCAAAACAGGGTATTCGGGGGTGGAAATCCTTGCCGATATCCCACACCTGTATCCGTTCTCGACAACGGGCCCCGAGCTTGACGAAGTTGCCGCTTCGCTGGAAAAAAACCGGATCGAGGCAGTCAACATAAACGGCAATACCGCTGTCGGTTTTTACGGGGCGAAATTCTGGGAGCCTCTCTTCGAGCCATCGCTTGCCAACCCCGAGCGAGACGCTCGAAAGTGGCGGGTCGAGTTCACGAAAAAGTGCATCGACATGGCTGCTTTTCTCTCATGCCGAAACGTGAGCGTGACTTCCGGGAGGATGGTTCCCGGCGTGAAGCCCGAAACATCTCTGGCTTTGCTGAAGCAATCCATCTTTGAGATAGTCGAATATGCCGCTGCCAGAAATGTCCGGGTGGGCATGGAATATGAGCCCGGGCTTCTTGTCGAACGGGCGGATGAGCTGGAGGGTTTGATCCTGGAAATCGGCGCAGAAAACTTCGGGGCAAACCTCGACTTCGGCCATAGCCATCTTGCCGGGGAGGCGCCGGTTGATGTGGCGCAAAGGCTTGCTTCAAGAATTTTTCATATTCACCTCGAGGATATCAGCGGCCGAAAGCATTACCATCTTATTCCGGGAGAGGGGGACATCGACTTCGAAGATATTTTCCGGGCGCTGGCCGGCATTGAGTATGACGGATTCGTAACGGTCGAGCTTTATACCTGCCCGGAAAACCCCGAACAGGCGGCAGGAAAAGCCTTCGATTATCTTAGAGACTTATTTTTGAACCGGATTGTGACATGAAATTTGCTTTCAGCTCAAACGCGTTTCTCCACTGCACTCTATCGGAAACCATTTCCCTTCTTGCCGGCGTCGGCTACGAGGGAATTGAAATTATGGCCGACGTTCCTCATGCCTACCCGCTCTATTTCACCGGCGGGGAAATAAGGCAAACCAGGAAGCTTTTGGCCGAAAAACGTATTGAAATCTCGAACATAAATGCCTTTATGCACAACGCCGACGGAGACACTTACCACCCTTCATGGATAGAAAAGGACCCGGCAGAGAGGGCCAGAAGGATCGAACACACGCTCCGGTGCATCGACCTTGCTGAAAAGCTGGGCGCGCCGCACATCTCGACAGAACCCGGCGGACCCCTGGATGGGATTTCCCGCGAGGAAGGGACCCGGCACTTTCTCGACGGTCTCAGAGCTGTGGAGGGCAGGGCGCGCCGGAAGGGAATAAAGATACTGATCGAGCCGGAACCCGGGCTTCTTATCGAAAACAGCTCTGAATTTCTGGAGATTTACAAAAGACTCGACCCGGCGGTCTTCGGCCTGAACTTCGACATCGGCCACTTTTTCTGTGTAGGCGAGGACCCGTCCGCCCTTGTATTGCAGTTGAAAGATTGCGCGTCCCATTTCCACCTCGAGGATATCGACTCTTCGCGCAGGCATCACCATCTCATGCTGGGCGAGGGGGCCATAGATATACCGGGCGTACTCGAAACAATTGAGAGCACAGGTTTTGCGGGTTACGTCACGGTGGAGCTCTATACCTATTCGCAAAATGCAGAGGAGGCTGCAAGGCGCGCTTTCGGATACCTGAGAAACTGGGGAGAGAAGATCGGCTTTCGGAAGACCTGACATCCGACATCGATACGGAGGCGTAAATGGCTGAAGAAAAAAAAGATCCCTGGCTCAATTATCTTGCCCTTGCAACAGTTGCCCTGGCGGTATGCGCCACTCTTTCCACATTCAAAGGGGGGTCTTACTCTACCCGCTCGGTTTTGAGCCAGTCGCAGGCGGCCAACCAATGGGCTTACTACCAGGCGAAAAGCCTCAAGGGATATCTCTACGAAATCCAGAAAGAGACGCTCGAATCGGACCTCCAGGAGAAGGATACAAGCTTGTCTGCAGCGGGTTTGGAGGGCCTCAAGGCCAGAATAGCTTCCTACGGGAAAAAAATCGCGAAATACGATTCGGAGAAGGCTGAAATTATGAAAGAAGCAAAAAAGTTCGAGCAAATCCGTGACGATGCTCAAGCGCATTCCAAGATCTTCGGGATAGCCGTTATTTTCCTTCAGATAGCGATCCTGTTGTCTTCGATAGCCGCCCTGATGAAAAAGAAGCTGGTCTGGTACCTGGGATTGGTGATCGGAGCAGCGGGTGTGTTTTATTTCGTTGACGGTTTTCTATTGTTCTTTTAAATCATTTGACTGTCAGGCATCTGCCTGCTATTTTTCTTATAAACCAGGCATGAAGCTTGGGGAATTTCCGCAAAGCATCACTCAGATTCCGGCACAAGAAGGCCAAATGCTCGTGAAGAGCTGCTTGGCCTTTTTTATATTGCGAACTGGAAAATGAATCGCGCTCATACGGGCATCACGCCTCTGGAGGAGGACGATTATGCACATGGCCGACGCTCTGATCTCACCGGCTGTCGGCGGCGTAATGATGGTTGCGACGGCAGGACTGACAGTCTATAGCGCCAGGAAACTCAAGGAAGAAATGGATGACCGGAAAATTCCCCTGATGGGGGTTTTGGGCGCTTTGGTTTTTGCCGCCCAGATGATCAATTTCACCATTCCTGGAACAGGCTCGAGCGGTCATCTCGGAGGCGCAATGGTTCTGGCCGTCTTGCTCGGACCGTATGCAGCCTTTCTCACCATGGCCTCGATCCTGACAATTCAGGCCCTGTTCTTTGCGGACGGGGGCCTGCTTGCCCTCGGCTGTAATATCTTCAACATGGGATTTTTCCCCTGTTTCGTTGCTTTCCCCTTGATATATACAAGAATTGCCGCAAACAGCCCGGACCGGAAACGAATCCTTCCGGCTGCCATGGCCGCGTCGATTATAGGCCTTCAATTGGGGGCTTTAGGGGTTGTAACGGAGACTTTTTTCTCGGATATTTCCGCGCTGTCTTTCAAGACTTTCGTATTGTTGATGCTTCCCATACACCTGGCGATCGGCATTGTCGAGGGCTTCGTTACGGCCTCTGTTGTCAGTTTTGTAACCAAGACCCGTCCCGGAGTCCTCAAAATGACAACCGAGCCCTCAGGCAGCAAACAAATCTCGCTCAAACCCGTATTAATTACACTGGTCATTATTGCCGCCTTAACCGGCGGTTTTCTCTCATGGTTTGCTTCCACAAATCCCGACGGCCTTGAATGGTCGGTTGCCCGGAGTTCCGTGAACAAGGTATTGCAAAGCTCCGAGAGCGGGATACATGCCCTGTTGTCCGGAGTGCAGAAAAAAACAGCCGTCTTTCCAGACTATAATTTCAGGAAAGACGAGACAGAGGAGTCCGCGAAGAGTGGGAGCACACAGGGCAAACAAGACGCCTGGCCCTCGGTAAGTGCGGGGACCTCCATTTCAGGCCTTCTGGGAGGGGCGATGTCGCTTGTCCTTGCCGGCCTTATTGGCTTTGGGATAAGGACCTTCCAAAGAAGGAGAACGAATAAGTGATGAAATGGGAAGCATAGGGTCTTCATTTTTCGATATAGGCCACCTCGATGCTCTTTCGAGCAAAGACAGCCCGATCCACAGGGTCGATCCTCGCATAAAGGTATTGACCACCATCTATTTCATAGCTGTTGTCATATCGTTCAATAAATACGATCCGGCCGGACTTGCGCCCCTGGTCGTCTATCCCCTGGCCATTATGTCAATAGGGAACATTCCGTTTGCCTATATAATGAAAAAATTACTGATTGCATCTCCATTCGTTCTCTCTGTGGCACTGTTCAATCCTATACTGGACCGCAGTCCTGCCCTTGATCTGGGACTCTTTAGCGTCTCGGGAGGTTTCGTGTCGTTTGCATCCATTGTGGCCAAGTTCGTGCTGACAGTGAGCGCAGGCCTGGCATTGATTGCCTGTACGGGATTCGATTCGATTTGTTCGGCCCTGTCAAGAATGGGTGTCCCCCGAGCTTTCACAATTCAACTGCTCTTTTTGTACAGATATATCTTCGTGTTGGGCGAAGAAGCCGAACGCATGGTGCGGGCGAGGGCCCTGCGCTCATTCGGGAATAAAGGATTGGGGATGGGCGTTTACGGCAGCATGATCGGGCAGTTGCTTTTGCGGACCATGGACAGGGCGCAAAGAATACATCTCGCAATGCTGTGCAGGGGATTTGACGGAGAAATCCATCATGCCGCGTCATCAAAATTACGTTTATCAGACTTGCTGTTTCTGGCAGGGTGGAGCGGCCTGTTTACACTGTTTCGTTTATACAACTTCCCTGCGTGGCTTGGCGGAGAACTGGGAAGGCTGATATGAGCCATCATATAGTGGAGGTAAAAGAGCTTAAATTCTCTTATCCCGATGGAACACCGGCGCTAAACGGTGTGAATTTTCGCATAACTCACGGCGAATCCGTCGCGTTGGTCGGAGCAAACGGGGCTGGGAAGTCAACGCTTCTTCTGCATCTAAACGGATATCTCACCCCTCAGGCGGGATCGGTTCGAATCGGAGATATGCCAATAACAAAAAAAACACTTAAGCTCGTCCGCCAAACAGTAGGGATGGTTTTTCAAGACCCTGACGACCAGCTTTTTTTGCCCAGGGTCTATGATGACGTGGCATTCGGTCCAACGAACCTGGGCCTGCCGCCCGAAGAAGTTAAACAAAGGACACTGAACGCCCTGGCGCTTGTCGGGGCTGCCCATCTCAAAGACAGGCCCCCTTACAAACTGTCCGGGGGCGAAAAAAGGGCCGTTTCAATCGCCACCGTTCTCTCGATGTCCCCAAGCATCCTGGTGATGGATGAACCCACATCCAATCTCGATCCGAAAGCCAGGCGGCAACTCATACACCTGCTTTCGGAGTTCGATCATACGAAAATCATAGCCACCCATGATATGGATATGGTTCTTGACCTGTGTTCCAGGGCTATAGTCTTGAGAGACGGCGAGGTGGTAGCTGATGGAGCCGCGCGAGATATTCTCAACAACCAGGACCTGCTGGATGCAAGCGGACTGGAAAAACCTCTCCGCCTGCAAGGCTGTCCCATATGCAGTGTTGCCTCCCACCCACCAAGTTGAATGCGGGCACCAGAGGAAAAAATATCATTCGGTCTATGATTCTTTGAGGACGAATCGAATCGGCAGCAGGGCTTTGCAGGCAAGCGGTTTGCCTTCTTTTTTTGCAGGAACGAAAGTGGAGCCCTGAACAGCCTTTACCGCTTCTTCGTCAAAGCCGAAGCCTGCTTTCCTGAGCACTTCGATTTCAACGGGCCGTCCTCGTTCATCTATGGTCACACACAAAAGAACATTTCCTTCTTTTTCGAGTTTTCTTGCAAGAGCGGGGTAAACCGGCAAAACCTTACGAAGGAAACTGGGGCCGTCCGGAGAGCCCAAAGACCTTTCCACGAGGCCAAAACCCCCTGGTTCATTCTTACCCCCTTCTCCTCCCTGGTTCGAGACGTCACCGGCGGCGCCTGTGCCGGCTCCAGCGGCCTGACTTGAACCTTCGGACTGATTTGCGCCGACCTCGGTTTGAGCGAGGTTTAAGTGTTGTGGGGACTTAATTTCTTTCTGCTCTTTCGGATTGGTCAACGCCATTTCAGTTCTCTTGGGGCGTTGGTTCGCCTGGGTATGGCTTTTCCGTTCCGCAGGCAAAACTCTGTCGTGTTCTGTGGTCAAACGGGAGTTGAGTAACTCCTTGTTTGCAGGGGCCGCGACTGTGGCTGACTGCTCTCCTCCACCAGCTTCCAGGCGTTCCTGCGGGCCCGGTCCAGTCTTTTGAGCGAATCCCTGCATAGAAACGAGT
The DNA here is from genome assembly GCA_049520035.1 of Syntrophobacteraceae bacterium. GTDB lineage: Bacteria > Desulfobacterota > Syntrophobacteria > Syntrophobacterales > Syntrophobacteraceae > SbD1. The sequence continues at coordinate 97,805 of JBEKQE010000001.1, forward strand.
TGCACCTCGATCGATTTGTAGCTGCCGGGATGAGGTTTAGGGGAAACCCAGAGGATGCACGCTAGCGCAGCATGCAGAAAAAGCACTGCGGCCAGGCTCGACCATGTTTTTCTATCGGAAGCGACTGGGACCCGGCAGCTCCACGGCTCAAAAACAATGTCTTCCGGAGCATCCGATCTGGAAAGATCTATCTCACAGTCTGCAAAGTCTTCCGGATCACCCGATATGGGAAGATCTATCCCACCGTCCAAAACGTCTTCGGCTATCGAGTTAATTGCAGCCTCCTGTTGGCGCCCTGCCGGTTCTTCCTGGGGAAAGGGTTTAACGCCTGCATTGTCTGAAGTCCGTCAAAACCGCATCGTCAACGCGACGCGGAACGTACGCGGTTCGGCCGGGTGGAACACGTCGCCGCTTACACCCGCAGCAGGTTGGCCTTGCAGCCGATAGGCGTAATAGTAGGTTATATCGTCGGCTTTCGCGTTGAGAAGATTGAAGATGTCTCCTTCAATCGACCACGTTTTGTTTATCCTGTAGCTGAGGTTGTAATAAAGCAGCGTGGTGCCGGGGGAACGCTCACTACCGTCCTGGGTCAGATAGCGGGGACCGAAATACCGCAGCCGCAGGCTGGTAGTCCAACCTTTTACATCATGCACCGTGACGCCCGAGGCAATCACCACATTAGCCGCTTCGGGGACGTAATCACCCCCCACCGGACTGCCTTCGAAATGCGCCTGCGAGGCGGCAAAATCTGCGTCGATCGTCAGCCATTTGGCCGGCGTATAGTAGTTTGCCCATTCCACGCCCTCGCGGAGGCTGTGGTAAGGACTGGGTACGTTCGTACCGATATCCCCGTCGAACACCAGTTCGGATTGGAGTTGCAGCACCCAGAACGTCAATGTGCTTTGCAGGTGTGGAACAGCAAGTGTGCGCACGCCAACCTCCGCACCCTCCGTTTGCGCTATCGGCAAGGCCCGTGCCACCGGCTGGCCCGTTGTCGGATCTTGAGCAGTATTTGCGCCCCGCGCGTCGTCGGTGTGGAAGCCCATGCCGCCGTTCAGGTAGAACTCCGTCTTTGCCCAAGGGCCGAAGATCAAACTCAGCTTGGGCTCAGGGGCGAACCCGAACCGATCTCCGCTGTCGGCGGGGTTGGGGCCATTGGTGAAATAGGTGAAATCGTTCTGGTTGTTGAAATTAATGAAATCTTCGCGAAAGCCAATAACGGTGCGAAACTTTGGAAGCCATTGTATCCTGTTCTCAAAATAGGGGGCAAGGTTCGTTTCCACGACATCGTCTACACGAGTTGTGGACAGCACCTGCCGGTCCTCGGTGTGAAACAGGCCGTCGTGGATCACGTCGTTTCGAACGTCCAGTCCGAAGGTGTTTTCCACCGGCATGTTGCACCATTGGGTAAAGTACGTCCGGCTTGCTCTCACCCCCTGCACCCATCGGCTGTCCGTTTGCTCGAACTGGTCCCCATGGACGGGATCGACCAGGAAGTAGGTGAAGTCATTCCAGAGGCCCATCTTATAGTAATAGGCGTACGCCAGCACCTTGGTAACCGAATGTTCATCAGCTTGATGCCACTCGCCCTCCAGGGTGTAGCGGTCCGTTAGACCTCCGTCGGTGGGGTTCATTGAACCAAACCGCGAAATGAGGCCTTCGGCGACCGCAAGCGCCGGGACCTGGTTGGTTGCGGTCCATGTTCCGTGATAGCCCATGGCCGTCGCGCTGAAGCCCTGGCTTGCGTCCCCCTGGCTATAGGTCAGTATCCCATTGAATTTTAAGTAATTTTCTGGCACGTCCCAGGGTCCGTCTTCGTGGACAAATTCAAAGGCCCCCAAGAGATTGCCCTGCCCGACTTTGGTCGAATCGGCCAACAGGCCGCGTTCGTAGTTCCAACTGCCGACTTCCAACTTCGCAATGCCTTGTGGAAGGGTCTGAAAGTACTGAATATTTTCCCAACCGGCGGAGCCGAAGTCCCCCACGTTTGCGTAGTACAGCCCTTTTCCGTAGTCAATCTTCTGTATCAGTTCGGGAATAAGGAAATTGAGGTCCGTGTACCCTTCCCCATGAGCGTTCGACGGCAAATTGACGGGAACGCCGTTGACAAAGCTGGCCAGGTCGGTGCCATGGTCGAGATTGAAACCGCGGAGAAAATACTGGTTTGCCTTGCCGTCGCCGCTATGCTGGGTGACGATTACCCCCGGCATGGCTTCGAGCACTTCTCCGGGACGACTGACGGGGCGGTCTTCCAACTGTTGCGCTCCTATCGTGCCCTGGGTCGACGACTCAGCAATGCCCAACATGCTGTCGCTTCGCTCCTCCACCACTATCTCGGGCAATAGGGTTGTCCCCTTTTGAGACTCGCCTGTGTCCGAGGACGAGGCCTGCGCCGCCGGCGGAGCGTCAGTATCGGCCAAACCCGCCAAAGCCGAACAAAAACTCCCGATCAATGCCAAAAGCGCGACGCTTGTCCCCCGTCTGCCTTTTCTCCTCCTCCGGACGGAATTCATTGCATGCTCCCCATCCCCACCCCGGCCTCATCAAAAAAAAGGCCACGAACATCCTCCCCATCTTCAGATGGGCTTTAGGCGTTCGCGGCCGATTAGTTCAGCAGCCGATGTATAAACCAGGCAATTTCTACGTTATTAAGGAGCCACTCGCTCTAAGGCTGGTGCGCGTCACACCTTCATGGTGTGGTCTCCAGCCGATAGATTGCCGAAAAGCCTAGCTCAATTGGCGCTTCATGTCAATAGCGAACATGCCGTCGCCAAACGCAATTTGCGTGGTTCGGACAATGGTCGAAAATCTCGTCAGGCGCCTTCTCGATGGGGACTGACAGTCAATGAGCGTATGGCCCTTACGAATGCTCTATCGCCCTTTCTCGCAGGATATGCCCTTGAGACCTCTGCGCCACTGGAGGGGTGATAGTTGAACGGGATCAAGACCGTTGGATCGGATGACCAATAGAGATCTAAACGGGCATAGGCCGCGGGGGAATGTACGGGCATCATCAGTTCGACGGCCACTGCGGTGTCCCGTTCGTCTGGTTTGGGCAGACGCCAATCCGCATGGCCGCCCAGGCTCAGATTCCTGCAGTACTCCTGCGCCTGCTCGAATGTCACCTCATTTCCATTATCGCCCTTCTGCCACATTAGTTTTCGATTTGTGTCCGTAACCGTACCGTCTCCGTTATCCAAAAACCTTCCCGCTGCGGCAACCGACGGCTTCTCGATATACGAGAGAAGCGGCAGAATGAATGCTATTAACATCAGAGAGAAGCTTAGCTTTTTTCGCATATTGGCACCTCCTTTTCACTTTGAGCCTCATGGAAGAAGCTTGGCGATAAACCAGGCTGCTGCGTAAAGCACGCCGAGGAGGACGACATCAGTCGGGCCGACGGGCAAATCGTATTGATATGCGATCCAGAAACCGAGAAACGCCGACGCGCCGCCGCACAGTGAGGCCAGCATCGTGAACTGGCGCATATTGCGTGCGAACAGGTGCGCAGCCAGCGCAGGTATCAGTAAGAATCCGAACGCGATCAGGGGCCCGACACTGAGCACTGCCATCGAGACGGTCAAGCCGATCAGTAAATAAAGCAGCACGTCCCAGAAAACCACGTTCTTTCGGAGTGTAATTGCCATTGGCCGGTCGAAGGAGATCAGGAGCAACTCCTTGTGAAACAGTCCCAGGGTTGCAAGTACGAGCGTAAGGGTTGCTGCTGTCAGAACGAGATCGAAATCGGAGATGGTGATGACCTCACCTTTTAGCATGTCGAGCCAGCCCAGCTCGCCGTAGGGGTTTTTTGACAGCACCAGGATACTCAACGAGGCTGCCACCACGTATGCAGTGCCGAGCCGGCCTTCGGGCTGGCCGCGCCCGCGCCTCTCCATAAACGCGAGCGCCAGAATGGCAAGCAGCGAAAATGTCATCGAGCCGATAAAGGCGAGCATATGCGCGCTCTCAGAAGGGTGGCCGCTCAGCTTGACTCCGAGCCACAATGGGACAGACAGAGCGATAGCAACCCCGGTCGAAGAAACCTGCGGCAGTGCAACGCCCATGAAAACCAGCCGGCGCATCACTAGAAAGACGCCGACGAGCGGGCAGGAAAAACCGATGAGCACGCTGGTATAGACCGAGTTTCGCAGCAGAAAATCGGGCGAGAGAATATGACTTAACGATGCCATCATCAGCTTATTCCTATTTCGAAAATCTCAGCCATCCGTTCGGGGGTAAGCAGTTCATCCGGAGCGCCCTGGAGCACTTTGCCGTGATGAAGCCAGAGAATTTGCCGGGCATGATGGCGAATCGCTGCAAAATCGTGAGTAACGAGCAGGACCGCGATTTGCCTTTCCATGCGGGTCCTGGAAATAAATTCCAGCACCGTATGTGTCGCCTCGGCGTCCACGCCCGCAGTGGGCTCGTCGAGCACCAGGACGTCGGGGCGCGTGGCCAGGGCGCGTGCGATAAGCACGCGTTGTTTCTGACCGCCGGAGAGTTCCGAAAACTGCTCGCGGGCAAACTCTTGAGCGCCCGCCGCGCGCAGACATTCACGCGTGAAGGCGCGTTCGGCAGACGGGATAAAGTGCCCGGGGCGCACGCGTCCATAGGTGCCCATAAGGGCGACCTCAAATCCGGTCAGCAGATAAATCGGATCGAACTGACCGGCCTGAGGCACGTAACCAAATACGAGCGGTGCGCCAGTGGATGATTGATTAGTGTCGATCCTGCCTGCCAGTGGAGAAAGCAGTCCAAGCAGCGTCTTTATCAGGGTCGATTTGCCGGAACCGTTCGCACCGAGGATTGCAGTGAAACTGTCGCGGGCAATCGAAAGCGAAATCCCGGACAGAACAGGTTGGCCGTTATAGCCAATGCTCAGGTTCTCGAGAATTATGAGCGCATCATTCATATCTCAGTCCAATGGGGTCCCGCCCGGATAAAGCACGGGCGGGATGCGTCTTTTTTCATGTGTCATTTCATCGCATGCGCGGTCTTCCGAGCTTGTTGGGCAGCCAGCAACCCACGAATGATCTCGTCCTCCATCTTGATGTAGGTTTCCGTGTTCGGTATGCCCCCCGGCATTATGGGCAGCGTTACCAGGGTCGCCCCGGTCTGTTCTGCAATCTGCCTGGGCACCTTTTCGGGAAACTGAGGCTCGCGAAGGACGATCGAAACATGCTCGGCTTTCATGGATGCGATCAACTCCTCGATGTGGCGAGGGGTTGGATCGATGCCCGGTTTAAGTTCAATGGTGCCGAAGTAAACCATACCGAAGCGCTCCGCGAAATACGTCCAATGCTCGTGATACGACACGAACTTTACGCCCTTGAGTGGTATGATCTCCTTCTTCCATTCTGCAATCTTGGCGTCGAGTTTGGCCAGGTACGCATCACGGTTGCGCGTGAGTTCCATTTGATGCTGCGGAGCAAACTCCACCAGCGCGTTGTAAATGTTCCCGATCGCCGTTTTCGCCAGGACCGGGTCGAGCATATAGTGCGGGTTGCCGTAAGGATGAACGTCACCCTGGTAGTGATCGGTCGATTTTGGTACATCTTTGGGAACGATGCCCTTCGATGCGTCCACGTACCCGGACTTGCCCAACTGGATGCGAGGGTTCTTGCTGGCTTCCAGCAACGCGGGCAGGAAGGCGTGCTCACAGTCAAACCCCACCAGGACAAGCAGGTCCGCCCTGTTCATAATCGGCACGAAGCTCGGTTTCATCGGGACCCCGTGAGTATCTTCAACACCAGTGGCCAGGCTGTGAACCTCAACCAGGTCCCCGCCGACCTCGCGCGTAAAGTCGGCCAGGTCGGTCAAAGTCGTGACGACCCTGATTTTGGCGGCATGAGCCTGCATTGGTATCCCATATAACAACACACCAGCTAGTGTGACGATCGAGAATAAATGTATGAGTTTCAGTTTCATGTTGAATTCCTTTCCCTCATGCTCAGCGTTGCTGCCACCCATGAGCGTGCGAGCCGATGATCCAGGCCCACTGCAGATAAACGGCATCATCGGGACGCAGGCCGGATACGGCGTTATGGTCGGTATGAGTGTATTGAAGACGCAGTTGATTCCAGTGGCTTGTTGCCCACGTGATATACGGGGAGTATGCTACAGTCTTGTCTGCGTTGTTCCAGGAGTCTTCCATACACTCGAACAGGAACCCTGCCGACCACTCGCGACTCCACTTGTAAGTTAGATACGAATACATTCCATAAGACTCGACGGATTGGCTGAACGGACTGAACGCGGCGCCGCCCGTTGTCGGCATGACATCAAAGCTGCTGTCGCTGCGGAGCACTTCCGTGCCCCAGATGATACTTTTGAACTGATTGTTTTGCAGCGGCTTCCAGCTCAGAGTGAGGTCCACTCCCTCAAGGCTGCGCCCGGTTTGGGAGAGCCTGCTGCCGGGGAATTGAGGAAGCGTGACAGGATCGCCGTTGGGCAGTGCGAGCACGCCTCCGCGGTTAATAGTCTCTGGATTTAACAGGCCTGAAATGCCGGGTTCCAGGGATAAATCGGGTGTCAGGTCAAAAGAGGTGGACCCTCGGCCAAAAAAGCTCAACCCACCGAAGTTACGGAAATTTCCATTACTGTTATCGTTGATATCGTTTGGCGCACTGCCAAAACCATCGCCCACGCCCATAGTCAGGCTGACGTAATGTTCGATCGGCAAAAGGTAGTTTAGCTGCGCCCCATCTGTCCTCGATTCGCCGCCGATGTACTGGTCGAGCACCATCGGGCGGTTTACGAAGGGCAGTTCATGATCGTGGATATACGCCAGCCGGCCGAATTCGCCAAAAAACCGTCCCGCCTTCAACTCCAGATTACAGGGCAGTGAAGTCGTTTGGATTGCGGCCTCTTCGACCCCCAGAGTAGCTTCGCCGGTTATCGGGTCCGCAGAAGCATTGAGCACTGCATAGCCCTTTGCAAACGGATCGACCGACGCCGCTATGTTCAGTTCCACCGAACGCTGGTTCACGTCCCATCCGCCGGGCCGGTCACTGCCCGTAGCATTCGATCCCTTGTTGCGATATGAGAAGATCGTCTCCCCCACGACCCCGATGGCAGGATTGAACTCGCTCGGGAGCTTCTTCTGCTGTGCTTCGAGCACCGAGTTCACCTGGTCCTTCAGTTCCTCGACCTCGTGCTGCACCTTCTCGGTCGAAGCCGCCTGAGCAGTTGGGGCTGTCGAGACTGCAGCTGAAGGCTGGGGCTTTTGCGTTTTTGCCGTCAATTTTTCAATCAACTTTCGCTGTTCGTCGATTGTTTGTTCCTGTTTTTTAACGGTCTTCTGGAGGGCTTTTAACTCCTGGATGGTCTGCTCCTGTTTTTTGAGTGTCTTCTCCAGGTTTTCCAGCCGCTCTTCCGTTGTCTGTGCAAACGCACAGGATGAAAACACAAATAGAAAAACGAGTGCAATAATGGTCCGCATGGTCGCTCCTCCTCATGGTCACCTTCTGAAGAAATATTTCCTGCTTTCTTCGTCCAGGAACGTTTCGAGCGGTCTCTTACAAAACTGCCGCGAGCCGGTCTGCGGTGTTGCCGCTCACCTCGCGAGGCGTTGGGATGAGAAAATGCACGCGTCGTTCCCTCGCTTGCTTGCGATCTCGACGCTCCGCGAGAGGTTCCTATAGTATTTTGCAGGAGGTCTTAGGGTCCGGGTATTATGCGGGAGGAGCCCGATTTAAATATGGAGAACAACGAAAAGAGGAAAAGTTTACCGCATTTTCTAAAACGCCGAGAAAAATGCCGGAAACAGGTGGTGAAATTTGAGGGGAATCCTGGAAGGCCAGATTTGAATGGTGGAAGACACAAAGGCAAACGGCGCAATTATCGTGACAGTCTCCATCATCATGGTGATGAAACGCACACCCCAGAATGGAGAAAGAAAAGCAAACGAGGAAAATTAAGGCAAGTTTTCTATTCATTGGTGAGGTTATTTGTCCGCTACGAGTCTATTCGGATCTCGTGGAGAAGAGCCATGACCTATCTCCGCCCCAAAGCTATGGTGAACTAATTGATTGGGATTGTCAACTATGAACAAAAATGGGCAATTGGGTGATGCGTATGCGGCTCTTGTCAACTACGCAGACAGATCTCTCCATGACCTCAGGTCGCACTGTTTTTAGAAGACGTTCGAGCAAATCGCACATCTCGCTATCTGAGTAATTCCCGCCACGGAAAAGAACCAGCCCAGGTCCTTCCGCCAAACTGAGCGCCAAAAGTCGAGGGAAATCCAAGTCTGCTGTGATCACGATTCGACTCTCACGGCGGGCTATTTCCAGCAATTCGCTATCTGAAGCACGATCTTTGCCGATCTGGTATACATGTACACCTTCATGTCCGTACGCTTGGAGCACATGGAGCAGCAGGGGTGATATCGGCATATCGAGAAGAAACTTCATTGCGCAAACTCGAAGATTTGTTCATCGGCGAGGAATGCGGCGTAATTCAGCGCCTCATGAAAATCTTCAGGCTCCAGGTACGGGTACGCTTTCAATATAGACTCTTGTGTCTCACCGGAGGCCAGTAAGCCGAGTAGCCGCGATACGGGAAATCGAAGCCCGCGGATTGTGGGTTTACCCCCGCAAACCTCAGGGTTCACGGTAATGCGCTGGAAGGTCATGCGAGTACCTCCTATCGTTGTCTGTTTTAAAGAATTATAGCACAGACGAGCAAAGTTCATCTTACTTTGCTCCAAGAATCCAGCCTTCGTGTCGGACGCACTCTCGAATCTCTTAAGGTTTACTTCCTGCTTTTACAGTGCTGCTCTGCCCAGTCCGGACAGGTCGCCCGTAGAAAATCATCCATTTCGCTCTTCTGTTGGTGGCCACGTGTGCGTTTCCGCCAGCGCTCAAGCAACGATCCGAATAATTCAACCGGGATGTCTACAGCCCAATTCCGAAATTCAGACTTTGTTTCCTTTTGATAAAGGTAGAGACCTCTAAGAACACCCATGCAATAAAGCTTCTCTTCATTATGCATTCCCAGCTTATGGTATGTGTCAATTTGATTCAAATAAGGCGATAATTCCTCTTCGACCATTTCATACGCCATCTCTTCGGGCGAGGTGTACCCGTCGTGGCTGGGACCGGACCTGTCCCACAGTTCGTGAACATCTATGAGATCCAAGGTGAACAGGATGTCTCGGGCAATTTCGTCAACGTCCACGCTGCGAAGGATCTTTTCCGCTTCTGCAAGGATGGACTTACGAATATCGCCTCCCTTATCCCAAAGTTGCTTCAATATTATAGCAGCTTGTTCATTGGAGAGGCTTGCCAATATATTCTTCATCTACTTCTCCGCATTTGGCCGCCGCTTCAGGGCGCCTGTTCAGGGTAGCCCAAAAAGCCCACCCCCTTTTGTTCATCGCCGTCCAGGTAGACCTGGAGATATTGCCCCTGCGTGCAGGAGGGCACGTCTATGACCCGGGCGATTCCATCCCTTTGAAGCCCCGGGTCGAGCGAGACGAGGGCGTCAGGGCACTGATGGAAAAACTCCTCCCTAAACACTGTGCCGGAGCTGTCGGGATCAATTGCCAGGGGGACGATGTTTGCCTCTACCAGATCGTTGAAAAAATGGGTGCCGAAAGACGGCTCCGGTACGATCCCAACCTCTCTCATGGCTATTTCGGCCAGGACCCTCGTTCGGTTGATATCTTCATAGCTCACTTTGACGCCCATCTTTACGTCGTTGGTTCCCCACCTGCCCGGCCCGAAAAGGGCATAGACCTTGCCTTCAAGCAGGCGATTGATTCTTCTCACTATCTGCCCTACAGCGAGCCGCTCGTCGAATGTCGAGAGCCGGGCATAGGCCCTGGGATCGATGTATACAATATATTCAATATTTTTGACCGCACTGCTGAACAGCACAGTGCTGCAGGTAAAGAGAACTTTTTGGGGGTCGATGTCCTTCGGAACGGCCACTTTTTGCACAAGTCTGCTCAAGGAGAGCGCGCGGCACTGGAGGAGATAGAGTCTGCCGCCGTCCCAGGCGAACTCAACTTCTACAGGCCGGCCGTATGCTTTCTCCAATTGATGAAGGATTTTTTTCATAAGTCCTGCTACGGGCGTTTTGGAAAGAAGGTTGTCGAAAGTTATACAGGCGCGGGCAGTGTCGATTTGCTCGTTTTTGAAAAGAGGCGCCGAAAGATGCCCTTCATCATCAACAGAGACAACGTAATAAAGGTCGGGATGCTTGATTGTCCGGAAGAGGTCCATGGCCGGGATCGTCTGGATCGACCTTGATTTCAGGTCGAGAACGTCAAGCAGCTTTTGGGAGTATTTCTTGATTTCTTCGGCGCTCGCTTCAGGGCGAAGGAGGGGATGGCTGAGTGGGACCATCCTGGGGTAGTCAGGCCCGATGCGATCGACGGCGCGCGTGCCCAGACCGAAGACCATCCTCAGCAACCCATCCGCCCTGACTATTCTCGGGGTCCAGGCGTACACATTCTGTGAAAAAGCTACTCCTGCCGCAGTCGGGAAGAAATAATCATTGAAATGCCTTCCGACTACCTTTTGAACGAGAACGCTCATGCGTTCATCGAAATCGAGCAGGTTGTGGTCCTGGCGGTAAAGAATTGCCCTTGGGCTGAAGACGCTGGTAAGCACCTGCTTCAATGCGCGTGTGAATTCATTGAGCCTGATCCCGATCTTGCCCTGATTTGCAATGAAAACCGAGTCGTATTTGCCCGAAAAAGTATATCCGACATTGTCTTCCAGCAGGCTTGACGAACGGATTATGAGCGGATGTTCCCCGACCTTTTCCAGAAAAGCCCTGAACTGCATCAGCACGTCGGACGGAAAAGTGGCCTTCTGGATTGTTTCCGATATCTGGCCGTATTCTTCCTCGATCGTCTCCCGGCTTTTATATTTTTGAGAGTGAAGTGAGAAAAGGTTGTTCGAGTCGAGAAAATCGGTCAGAAAACCAGAATTGAAATAATGCGATTCGGGGATCGTTACGTATTTTTCAAATTCAGGGTCTCTTTGTCCAAGCAGTGGCAAAATGATCTTATAGGCAAGGAACATGCCTGCCGATTTACCGCCGATTCGTCCGCCGCGTCTGGGGTTCCAGATAATTTGTTCCATCAACTCGTCCATATCCCGGATCATGATATGATTTTTGGCCACTCCCAGGAAGGGAAGCTGATCGGAAATGAACCGGCTGATCAGGCCGACACGCACGCCCGTTGAGTCGCCGGGGGATATATATAGACTGCCCATGGGGATCGAGCAAAATTCTCTTACCGCTTCACGAATCTGGCTGGAGGTGACTTCTTCAGAGTTCATGAGCTTGTTGAGCCTTTGGAAAGACTCACGTTTTCTGGCAAGATTGATATAGTTTTCTATATCCTCCCATGTAAAATGGCGGGCAAAATACATATCTGTAAGCGCACCTATGACCTCTCCGACTGCCTGCTCGGTTACACGCTCGCCAAGCGCATCGAGTTGCTTGAGCGCATCCTGCCGGATTGACTCCGTGCACACGATCCCGCGTTTGCACAGCACGGAGAGAAAAAGCTTGCGAATTTCATCCAGAAGATGTGGAAACCGGATCATTTTGTCATAGAGCCGGTATGCGCGAATCAGGTCCGCTGCGCATATATCTGCCGAGGTAAAGTATGCTTTGGCGTTTTGGCCCATCATAACTCCCAAGGAACCGGCTCACCACAGAGGCACAGAGGACACAGAGAACACAGAGAAAAGTCAACTGCCCTGGACAGGAATACCAGGATTAACAGGAAGAAAACGCGACAAAGACGTAACGGTCCAGGGCTTTTCAATCCTGTAAATCCTGTTAATCCTGTTAATCCTGTCTAACAAAGCCTTTCTCCGTGTTCTCTGTGTCTCTGTGGTGAGCGGTTACCCTACACCCAACCGCGCAGTTTGCAGGCTTCGGCCACTCTAGCAATTGCAACCAGATAGGCTGCTTCCCTGAGATGTATCTTGTTGCGCCGGCTCATCTCGTATACGCTCGCAAATGCCTGGGTCATTCTCTTATCAAGCCTCCAGTGGACCTCTTGCAACTCCCAGTAGAGGTTATAGGCATTCTGGACTTGCTCGAAATAAGATACCGTCACGCCTCCTGCGTTGGCAAGGAAGTCAGGCAATACAAATATACCCTTGTCGTCGAGAATGCGGTCGGCTTCGGGTGTAGTTGGTCCGTTCGCCAGCTCGCAGCAGATCCTGCACTTGAGATTTTCAGCGTTGTCGGCGCGAATCACGTTTTCGAGCGCTGCCGGGAAAAGTACCGTCACCGGAAGGGCGAGAAGCTCCTCGTTTGTTATTTCGTCGGTCCCCGGGAAGCCTTGCACTACTCCGTTTTTTATCTTGTAATCGACCAGGGCCTCCGCGCTGATACCGTTTGGGTTGTAGACGCCGCCCTTGGAATCGGAAGCTGCGACCAGCTTGAGGTTCAGGATCTTCTCACCCAGAAGAGCGCCGTTCTGACCGGCGTTACCGAACCCCTGCACGGCCATTGTGGCGCCTTCAAGGTTAATGTTGCTAACTGCTGCGGCTTCGCGCGCGACATAGATGCCGCCCCTGGCGGTGGCGTCTCCCCGGCCTTTTGACCCGCCCAGAGCCAGCGGTTTGCCGGTTATGACTCCCGGGTGATTTTCCCCGACGATCGTTTCATACTCGTCCATCATCCACGCCATGATCTGCGGCGTGGTATATACGTCCGGGGCCGGAACGTCCTTGGTTACACCCAGGGACCTGGCCAGCGCGCGCACATAGGCCCGGGCCAGGCGCTCTTTCTCGGTTCCGGAGAGTTCCTTGGGATTGCAGACAACGCCCCCCTTGCCTCCACCGAGCGGCAGATCCACCACGGCGGTCTTCCACGTCATCCAGGCGGCAAGCGCCCTAACCGTGTCCATTGTCTCCAGAGGGTGCCACCTGACGCCGCCTTTTGCCGGACCTCGCGCAGTGTTGTATTGGATTCTGAACGCATGGAAAATCTTGGTTGAACCATCATCCATTTTAACGGGCAGAATTGCCTTGATCTCCTTCATTGGCCACCGGAGCAGCTCACGGGTTGCCTGGTCAAGCTCCAGTTTTTCCGCCGCATGGTCTATTTGCTGCTGCGCAATTGTAAACGGGTTGAACAGCTCTGCGTTCATTATTGCTCCTGTGGAATTTGATTGAAATGTTCACCGCTTAGATCGTAAGAAACCGCCGATATTCAGTGTGTCAGGTTCCAGACCATAGCGCTCAAGCCGGTCACTATCAGCACGATCTCCACAAGAACATCGTAGAGAGGGTCCTCCCGCAGCCTTCTTTTGGACCCTATCTTAAGAAAAAACCCGTACATAAGGGCAGGAGCGATAAGGAAACAGGAAAAACCGGTGGAGATCCCTGCAAGGGGACCGCAAAGGGCCGTTATGGCAAGCGCCAGAAGGATCCCGACCGTAAGGATGACGGTCCTCTTTTCTCCCGCGAGCACGACGAGGGTCTCCTTGCCGACAAGCCTGTCTCCCTGAATTGCGAGGAAGTCTCGCATGGTGGTTCGCACGAGAGAGAGGAGGAAGATGACCCAACAGGCGTACACCACGCGACGTGAATCATAGCCGCCGGCAATATAAGGCAGGACGCAGACAGCGGCCCAGGCCATCGGCACGAAAAAAGTCTTCGAAGTTGGGATATCCTTGAGTTTGAACGGAAATTTTTCCCACCCTGTCGGCATGAAGAGCTTCACCCCGTAGAGAAGACCCAGCAATATCAATAAAAGCATAAGCAGGAAATTGGGAAAACCTATAGTGTAGGCCAGAATCAGCGCGGCCGAAACGGATATGGCGCTCGATAACATGAAGACCGGCCGCCATTTTCGGTAGAAAGCAGCCCTGCCGGGATCGTTTAACTCGATGGAGTCCTGGTCCAGGTAAACATTGAGCGAATGCATCGCAAAGGCGTACCCGGCAGCCATCAGGCTGAAAGCCGCCGACCCGGCAAAGTCGGTCAGGGCTTCGGCAATCTGGGCCAGGAGCGCCGTCGCCAAAGCGATATAGAAATGGCCGTAAGCGAGCCTCTCAAGAATGTATTTCCACCGGAACTTTGTCCCCGCTTCGGGTGTTATGGCCTCGAGGAATTCAATTACGTCTCGTATGATCCAGTTGGGAGTTGACGCCCCTGCCGAAACTCCCACGCAGGAGTAACTAGCCATGACCCGGGGGTCCAGGTCCGATTCGGTTTCCACGTGGAAAGTCGGTATGGCGCAATCCCGGGCCACCTCGGCGAGTCTGATGGTGTTCCCGCTGTGAAGCCCCCCCACTATGACCATTGCCTCGACTTTGGAGCACAACTGCCTCACTTCGGCCTGCCGCTCCTGTGTTGAATCGCAGATCGTGTTTTTTACTATTCCATTCGGGTATTTCTTTAGAAAAGTTTCCTCGACTTCCCGGAAAACCTCTTCGTTCTGGGTAGTTTGCGCCACCAGAAGCACGTTGTCCCAGTGCGGGGGAAGTTCGTCTATCTGTTCGGGGCGGTTTATTACAGCACCGCGATTCTCAGTGTAACCGAGAAGCCCGATGACCTCGGCGTGGTCCGCGTCGCCAACTATTATCGTGTAGTATCCGCGCCTTGCATGTCTTTTTATCGCCGCATGGACCCTGGCCACGCGCTTACATGTCGCATCCAGAAGAGTGGCCCCCTGCTGATGAAGCTGCTGGCGGCTGTAGGGAGGAATTCCGTGGGCGCGGATCACTACCTTTTTGCCCGCACAGCGCTCAATCTGGTTTTCGTCCACGACCCCCTTTTTTCCCAGCATCATCAGGACCTGCCTGTTGTGGATAAGGGGTCCGAAGGTGCAGATATCCTCACCTTTCACACGATGCTGGATGGCGTTCATGGTGATTTCGATTGCGTCCCGGACCCCTTTGCAAAAGCCTGCTGTCCTGGCGATAACAACTTTCATTATTTTCCTGTTCTGGTTGGGACCTTAGGTATTTCACCTCAGCCGGCGTCCACACCAACTACACCGATGGGAATCCTATCAACTTTGGGAAGCCCTGGCAACCCTGGCAACAAATAGCGGTAGATAGGCGGAATTTGAATACTGAATTTTTTTTTATTTTGACTTATTGTCTGTTTCGCGTCTTCGCGTGAAAACAACAAAGCCGCACCTGCAGGAAATGGCTACCCCGGATCTCACGCGAAGCCGCGAAGACACAAGAGTTACATGGTACTAGGTCAATTCCGGCTTGCTCCTTTATTATTCGGGAAAGGAAATGCAAAGAGTCGATCTGGCAATTCTCGGCGCAACTCGCGGAGAAATCGCTCCGCTCTCCGGGTCCTTTCGGCCCTCGAGCAGTTCTAAAATAGCCGGGAACCCGTTTTCAACATATTTTTATCGTGACCTCAAACTGCTGATCGGAACAACGGGGGTCGGGAAAGTGAATGCGGCTGCAACTTCAGCGGCGGCGCTTACGAGCTTCAGGGCAGCCGAGGTCTGGAACGTCGGCTGCGCAGGGGCCTATGACGGTTCAGGGCTTGAAATCGGAGACGTTCTCATCACCGAAACCTGTATTTGCGCAGATGAGGGAATTTTGCGAAAAGAGGGGCCGATGTCAACCAGCAGCCTTGAAATCCCGATGGTCCTTAAAGACGGCCAACCTTTCTACGACCGTTTCCCGCTCGATGAGTCCCTTGCCCGCAGGCAAATCCGCGCCCTCCTTCCGGCGGGCATGTTCAGCACAGAGCCGTCCGGGAGCATCCGGCCCGGCGGCTTCCGCGACCCACGCCGCAGCAACTTTGACCCCGGCTCTGACCACGAGAAAAAGCGCCGCTTCAGGGTCCAATATGGGCCAAGTCTTACGGTGGGCATGGCGAGCGGAGATATCCACACGGCCGATGCACGCTTTCGAAGCTTCCGGGCGCTGGCGGAAAACATGGAGGGAAGCGCGATTGCCCAGACCTGCCTTCTTTTTGATGTTCCATTCCTGGAGTTTCGCGGAATCAGCAACATGGCCGGGGTCCGGGACAAGGCCAGGTGGGACCTCGGCGCGGCAATGGAACATTGCCTTTTGGTGGTAAAGCACCTGCTCGACAACCGCTAGAAGCGGAGGACGGAAGACGGAAGGCGGAGGACGGGAGGCGCGAAGCCTGGTTTCACGCGAAGCTTCCGGTTAAAACCGGTGAGCGGAATGACCAGATTATGCGTAGAGGCGAAGAAAGAAAAAACGGGCGCGGGCTGGGAAAATCACCAGGGGAGCTTGCCCCGGTACGGCCGAGCTTGCCGCCCGCCTTGCGAGATGTGGATGAATAGCCGGATATTACCTTGGCTCGACCCTGTTCGGCTATCAATTCAGTGTTTTCAGACTATGGGAGAGTGAGATGAAGATCGTCTGTTTGCTGGGAAGTCCACGGGAAAATGGAAATAGCGCCACCATCGCAAATCGATTCTGTGACACCGCCGAAAGGCTGGGAGCGGAAGTGCAAACTTTCGTCCTGAACAAGCTCGAATATCGGGGCTGTCAGGGATGTATGGCGTGCAAGACCAAGCTCGACCGATGCGCATTGGAGGACGATCTGACTGAAGTTCTCGATGCGGTTTGTGAAACCGATGTTCTCGTTCTGGCTTCGCCTGTCTACTACGGCGATGTCTCAAGCCAACTCAAGGCTTTTATTGACCGTACTTATTCCTATCTGGCGTCCGACTACCTCACCAATCCCAAGCCCTGTCGCCTGGCAGAGGGCAAAAAGCTGGTTTTCATTTTGACTCAGGGCAATCCGGATCAGGAAAGGTTTGCCGGTATTTTTGAAAGATACGATTACTTCTTCAGATGGTATGGATTTACCGACAGCCATCTCATTCGGGCTTGCGGGGTTCGGGGGCTGGGGGAAGTCGCAGCCCACGAGAACGTGATGAGGCTGGCCGAAACTATGGCTGAGAAGATATGCAGTTAGGCACAAGGAGAAGGCAAGAAACACAGCCTCTCCGATTTTTCACGGCTTCGCATGTGCATTTACGGATTCCCGATGCCTTCTCTCCTTTCAAGAAGGCGGTCGCCCCGGTGTTCACCGATTCACAGGGATTTGTGCAAAACCGGTTCAAGGCGTTTGGAAACTATTGAGGGGGCCTTGCTCTTTGCTGCGGCTGTTGTGCTCTCATCATTTCCATCATGTCGGCCCTCACATCACCTTTAGTGATGTAGCCATGGCCGTTTCTGTCCACCTGTCTGAATCGCTTTTCGTAAAAGGCCATCCATTCGCTTTCGCTGATCTTGCCGTCATGATTGGTATCCATGTCACGGAACATCATATCGATCATCTGCTCCATTTGGGGGTCCCTGTCCGCCGGCGCTCCTCCTCGAGGCGGGGGCGGGGGCTGTGCCTGTGCAAAAAGGAAACCGCCGTAAACCATAAGTATGATACCAACCACGATAGGAATTGCTTTCCAACGAGCCATCTAACTCTCCCTTCATCACGCAGGCAAAATGAGACGCATAATTCGGACGAAGTTGCCATAACCGTGCAGAATCAATTCATTCATCCACGAGTTCCCGCCTTGGCGTGAGCGCTTTTTCCGCACCGAAAATTTCCCGGACCCGTTACGCACAAGCTATCGGCCCCTTCGCATGGGGCGTTCTCTCAGCTCTTAACGGGTCACGACGACCTCTGACTGCAGTGGCCCTTCAATCAATAGTAATAATAGGGACCGTAACCGTTACCATAATACGACGAGTAAGGATATCCTCCATAATAATAAGGATAGTACCCTCCGTAATACGGGTAGCCCCAGGCGCCCCAGTAGTAGTAGGGCCACAGCCCGGCGCCCCACCACCAGCCAGGACCCCAGCCACGTCCCCAGCCACGTCCCCAGCCATACCCGTAGCGGCCATAACCCCCGTAGCGGCCATAGCCCCCGTGACCATAGCCCCCGTGACCATAGCCCCCGTGACCATAGCCCCCGTGACCATAGCCCCCGTGACCATAGCCTCCGTGACCATAGCCCCCGTGACCGCCGTAATGACCACCGCCATGACCCCCGTGGCCGCCGCCATGACCCCCGTGGCCGCCTCCGCCTCTGGCTGCATAACAGGGATATACTGCAAGCATCAGGGCGGCAACTACCACCAGGACCACCGAAAAGATCTTAAATAAGCGCTTCATGGTTTTTCTCCTTGAAACCGGGAAACTGGCCCTTTTTCGGCATTCGAGCATAAATGCCTTACGGTTCGGTACCAACACGGCAACGGGAGGAAAGCCCCCAAACGTTGCCCTTATCATCTCAACGTATATTCAATACCGCCTGTGTCAAGCCCTGGGCCCCTATGAGGTTTGAACTCCGTCGCGGGGACTGCTCACCAGGTTCAGGCGCTAAATTCCTCTTTCTTCAGGCTAAAGACGTATTGCCTGTCACTTTTGTCTACTAAACGCAAAAATATTTTACTGGAGAGCATCTTAAAACTCAATTCCATAAACACGCGTTCAATGCATGAAATGGAAACCGGTATGCCCTGGCATTTGGGAATCGATTACATCTTTGCGCTAATCTTTTTCCCATACTTCCCGATTATATTGAAATGGAAAAAAAGGAATCACCGCACTATCTACCCGGAAATATGGCTTTGCTGACCGTTGTTGTGATGTTCATTGCCGTATTGTCCGGGGCTATCATCTGTTCGGCTGGGGAGCTGCCGCCACCGCATGCATCCACTTCGGAGAAAGGCAAAGCTGAGGAGTGCGTGGTCGGCTCGTATCTGACATCCATACACGACCTCAACCTCGCAGATCAAACATTCGGGGCCGACATCTGGTTCTGGACCCATGCATCTTCGGAAAGTGGGCGTAAGCCACTGGAAACGATGGAATTTACCAATGCGAAGAGCATTTCTTCGTCCTTGGGCAGTGACATAGTCAAAAATGGAATACATTGGGGACAACGTAAGATATGCGGTACATTTAGACAGAAGTGGGATTTGCGGAACTTTCCGTTCGACCATCACAAACTCGAAATCCGCATTGAAGAAGCAATAGATGATACCACAGCCTTGACCTATGAAGCTGACACGCGGAATTCCGCCTATCGCAAAGACATTCAGCCTGATGGATGGAAAATCACAGATTTCCGGATCATTAATAATCCCGTCACTCATTCGTGCAATTTTGGCGATCCGGCATTGCAGCCGGGCTGTAGTAGCGAGTATGCCGGCATCATTCTCCGCATAGCCGTTGCGCGAAAAGAGGTGATGAGCTACATAAAGCTGACTGCTGTGGCCTATATCGCATTCTTCCTCATGTTGGTGAGCTTCTTGCTCCATGTGGACAGGGGTCTTCGCTTTTTGGACTCAAGGATAACTCTCCAGGCTGGAGCGCTGTTTGCCACGGTCATAAACATGAACTCGGCCAGTCGTGCGCTGGGATCAGAGCAGAGGATAACTCTGGTTGACAAAGTGCATATAGTTGTCCTGTTCTACATATTGTTGGGAGCTCTGGTTACAGTGCTTGCTCGGGCCTTGCTCACCCGGGGGTTCAGCGATCACCGGCTGCGACAGGTGGACTTGTGGGCAGCGGTGTTGGCAACTGTCACATTTATCGCGACGAATGGATTCCTGCTGATGCAGGCGGCCAATGCCGGATGAGAGCCATGGGGAACAGGGAAACAGAGGCGTAGATACAGATCGGAGCGAACATCGAGGGACAAAGTGACGCAATAAACAGGGGGCAAAAAAGGAGAAAGCCAGGTGCGAGGGTTCCTGGCTTTCCGGGGCAGATGACCACGTGGTTCAAAAAACCAAAACTTAAAAGGGAGGGACAATCCCTATGATGGAAAAATAGCACATTTTCCCGTTTTGAAAATCAGCTCAAGAGTGTATTTTTCAATTACTGATACAGTATATATGAAGGTGGAGTTCTACCCGCTGTTCCCTTTTTTGCCTGCCCGAATCGTGATAATTTCCTGCCCGAAGGCCAGTTATATGAAACGGGTGGAGGATTGAGGGATTGAGGGATTAAGGACTTTATAAGAGGCCATCGGCTTTGAGACCGCGCTCGAATTCGTCAAGACTGAGCTTCGGTTCGTCGCGCCGCTCAGCAATTACAGCAAGGTCTTGAAGGTCTTCTAGAAGAGAGTCATATTCGTCAACAGGAAGAACAACGAAAGCCTTTTTCCCCGATTTGTCCAACACATACTGTGGGTTAAGGGTCTTTTCGGACATGCCTTCCACCTCCCAAAATTGTTTTGGCCCTTCATTGCCCTTATATAACATTTTCGGACTGAGCGAACCTGTTATTCTGCATCTTTCATCTTCCAAGTTCGCCGATTGACCTGTTCCCAGCTTATCCGAGCGGCCGGACTGACTACATCCGGCAAGAGATCGCGAGCTATTGTCCGGGATGCAATCGCCTGACCTGTAGCCATGAAGTTTTTAGGCGTTAGAACCAGATCAGTTTTCGAACGCTACAATATCGTGAGCAACCGCGACCTTAAATTGCCCTCACAGAGGCAACATGAACTTCTCGCCTCTCAGCCAACAGGCACAAAAAGGGGCACAATCTCTGACCTATCCCACCATAAAGCGAAAAGGGCTACGGCTAACTAACCGTAACCCCTTCGAATTCCTGGTGGCGAGGCTCAGAATCGAACTGAGGACACGAGGATTTTCAGTCCACTGCTCTACCGACTGAGCTACCTCGCCACAGCCTGCGGATGCTAGCGGAATTGGCGTTGAGTGTCAATCCTTTAATAGTGAATGGTGAATAGTGAAGGGTCAAGGTTGAAGGGATCAATCCCCCGAAGCGCGCCGTAAACTTATCTCTGTCCGGAAACACCGCATGAACGTAGGAGAATTTCACCTTATCAGAACCCCAGGCCCCACGAGGTTTCTGTTCGGATTTTTCGACCTGGAAAAAGGCCGTTTTTCGTCCCCGGATCGGGTCCGGGGCAGGGTCTGACAGGAAACCGAGATCCCCCCTTTCCTCAAGGGCAAGGGGGATTTTGGCGCGGAGGCGTACCCAGAGGTTCTAAGGGCGAAATTTTCACTCTTCACCCTTCACTCTTCACCCTTGACTCTTCACTAAAGTCACCCTTCATGCTGCGCCTTTTGGAGTGCTGCTCAGTTCCTCGAGAAGGGCATCAAAGTCGTTATCCGTAAGCTCGATTACAAAATCGTCAATTGAATTGTCGGGCAGCGGCCAGGCCTGCTCAGGTCCCGCTTTGAATTCGGCAGGACTTTCGGCGCCTTCCTCAAGTCCCGTCGGATCTCCAACGAGTTCAGGAAACGACTCTAGGGTGGGGGTTATTTCCGGTTCCCTCTTGAAGGCCTGAGGATAATCATCAAATTCCTGGGCCAGTTCGTCGGGCGCCGCTCCCGCCGTTGATGGTGTTTCGCCCTCCGGCAGTGAAATTCCAAAGGCCGAGGGCGCAGGTTCATCGGCTAAAAGCGGTTCAGATACGCGATTACCCGTACCGCCCCCATCGCTTTGGCTTTCGAGGGATTCTTTGTCGACGAGCAGTTCAAGTTCAGCGTCGGACAGGTCGAGCAAGCTGAAATCCTCCCCTGACTCATCGGGGTTAACGACTGCCGAAGCTGTTTCTACCGCTCGGCTTTCGGGCTCTTCCCGCCGGAATCCGTGGCCAATCTCCTCTCCGAAGCGGAACGGGGTAGACAGTTCAGTCTCAACGACCGTGCTGTCCATGTGCGTGGGAGATTCATAGCCGCTGAGAAGAGATCCAAGCAGAGACGGGACCGCCGGTTTTCCGGCAAAAAATCCGAAATCTGTTCTGGTGGCCGTCATGCTGGTTCGGCATTTTTTACATTCGGAAAGGTAATCGAAACTAACGAAGCCGCATTTAGCGCATTTCATTGTAAGTACCCCCTTACCTCATCCAAGCGTCATAGCCGTCAACAGACCCATGTCGAGCTTGTTGAATTTTGGTTCTCTCCGCGTTCTCAAGCCGCCGACAAGGACTGGACTGCGGTGAACGGATACAAAAAGTCTGCCATCCTCCATGACATTTGCGCTAAATTTTGCATTCTGTTCGCGCCTCCGGTACGTCTTCACGTGAGCCATAAAACAGACCGTCCTCCATATCGCCCCACAGAAGCTGGATGGAGGACAGGAGAGCGACAGCAGCCGTCTCCAGGCGTAATGTCCTTGGCCCAAGGCTCACAGGCTTAAACCCGGCGCCAATCAACGCAGAACTCTCCACCTTGTCCCAGCCGCCTTCAGGGCCCAAAACGGCCAAAACCCGGTGAATATCCGGTCCCGTTTCACTCTGTAAATTCTTCAGCCCGCCGCCCGGCTCATGCTCCAGCGCAAATATCTTCAGAGTGTGTTCCGTCGTCCTTTCTTCACCTTCGAAGGAGGTTAGAAAATGGCCCAGGTCCTCGAAAATCTCAATTTCAAGCCTTCTTGTCCGGCCGCACTGGCAATTAGCCTCGCTCGCTATTTTGGACCAGCGCTCTTTTTTCTTTTCGGCGGGTTTGCCGCGAAGACCGTATTGGCTTCTCAGGGCCCGGAAAAAAGCCAGGCGCAAAACGCCCATCTCGACCGCCTGTCTTACAACAAGGTCCATCGTATCCGACCGGACAATTCCGACGCCAAGTACGATGGCCAGCGGCGATTCGCACGCCGGGCGCTCCAGCTTCCCTGTCAGGGATACGCTGACAATTCCGCGGCGAATTCCAGTGATCACGCATGCCCAAGCCGAGCCTTGGCCGTCAAGCAATTCTATTGATTCTCCCACTCTAGCACGCAACACGCCTTCCAACTGGCGCGAAAGGCGAGGCGGGAGATCGAAAACCCGCGTGTCCGAGTCAACTTCCGGCACAAAGAAGCATCTGCGCGTCATTTTTTTCTACATCCCGAGCAGATCGGAAAAGTACCAATGGTAGAAAAGCTCGCCCCAAAAGATATATGATATTGCGCCAAAAGCGAGAAAGGGGCCGAAGGGCAAAGTTGAGCCGAGGCCTTTTCCGGATCTCCACATCAGAGGCAGGGCAATAATAGTGCCCGAAACCGACGAGACCAGGATGGTAAATGCGACCCCCTTCCACCCGATGAAAGCTCCAATCATCCCAAGCAACTTTATATCGCCCCCGCCAAGCCCTTCCTTATGCCTCACAAGCGCATACCCCGCCGCGATCAGGTAGAAAATCCCTCCGCCCAGGATTATCCCCATGAGCGACTCCCACCACAAAAGCCTGGGGGTAAACAAGGAGAGCGCCAGCCCCAGCACGATGCCGGGCAGTGACAGAATATCGGGAATCAGAAAAGTATCGAGGTCGATCATGGTGATTATGAGCAGGAGCGAACAGAAGATGAACTCGATCGCCAGTTGAGGATGAAGTCCATACCGGCGAAAGAGGAGCAGCGCCAAAAGGCCGCTCAGCCCTTCGACGAACGGATATCTTAGAGATATCGAGACCTTGCAGTGGCGGCACCTGCCGCCCAGCAAAAGATAGCTCACCAGCGGTATATTATCATAGGCCGCAATCGCATTTCCGCAGGCAGGACACCTCGAAGCCGGCCGTACAATCGACTGACGTAATGGTAACCGGTGAATGACAACATTGTAAAAGCTGCCAAGGATGCACCCGACTATGAAGGCAATAATCCGGCCGCCAATTAACGGGATCGATTCAACCAGGACCTCACCCATTTCTCACTCACCCATTTTTCACCAGTTCCTGTTCCGGTTCTTCTTTCCTTTTGAACTTACAGGACGGATTTATGCAAAACAGGGTCCCGTCACCCGTTTTGGCCTGTCTGCGGAAAAGAACCGGGGCATTGCATGACGGGCAGCTTTCCTGAACCGGCTCGCCTTGAAAGAGCATTTTGCACGCCGGATATTTATTGCAGCCGTAAAAGCGGCCCCGCCTGCCTGTACGCTCCACCAGCTCGCCGCCGCACCCTTCGCGCGGGCAGCGGATGCCGGTAGAAACGGGCCGGGTGTTCCGGCATCCCGGATATCCTGTGCATGCTAGAAAAGCGCCGTAGCGGCCGCGCTTGAGCGCCATGGGTTTGCCGCATTTTTCGCAGACCTCCCCGGAAAGGGCGGGCTGCTTTTGCTCGACGGGATGAATATGTCCCTTTTCATCCCTTTCGTAATCCGAAGTGAAGGAACATTTCGGATATCCGCTGCAGGCCAGAAAGGGGCCGTTGCTGCGGCTCAAACGGATGGCCAGGGGCTTGGAGCAGCGCGGACAGTTGAGCTCAGTGGGCCAGCCTGAGCTCTTCACGTTGGCCATCCCTTTGCGGGCGGACTCCAGGGTCTTTGAAAAAGGTCCGTAAAAATCGCTCAGTAGGTGCTGAGGGCGGCGTCCGCCATGTTCTATCTCGTCGAGGTCTTTTTCCAGATTGGCGGTAAACTTCACGTCCACTATGTTCGGAAAATTCGCCGAAACGAGCCCGTTGATCATCACTCCCAACTCGGTCGGGAGCAGCCGCTGTTTCTGGCGCAAAACATACTCCCTCTCCAGGACAGTGGATATTATCGTCGCGTAAGTGCTGGGCCTTCCGATTCCAAGGTCTTCCAGGGTTTTTATCAGAGCAGCTTCCGTGTATCTTGGCGGAGGCTGCGTAAAATGCTGCTTCGGTTCGATTCCCAGAAGGTTGAGGGGCTGCCCCTGAGAGAGGTCCGGTAGTCTCTCATCGGATTTGCCGTTTTCCGGCTCATCTTTGCCCTCCTCGTAGAGGGCCAGAAACCCCTGGAAAACGATCACCGAGCCGATCGCTCTCAGGGTATAATCGCCCGCCGAAACGTCTATAGTAGTTTGATCTATCAGGGCAGGGGCCATCTGGCAGGCTACAAACCTTTTCCAGATAAGGGAATAGAGGTTCAACTGGTCTTTGGTGAGATACTTTGATACGCTTTCCGGAGTGCGGGCTACATCCGTAGGCCGAATCGCTTCGTGCGCTCCCTGGGCCGTCTGGCTGGATTTGTAGAAAATCGGTTTTGGAGGCAGGTATTTGTCTCCCCACCTGTTCGAGATAAACTCTCTTGCCTCCTGCACCGCATCCTGGGAAAGCCGGGTCGAATCGGTACGCATATAGGTGATGAGGCCCACAGCGCCGTCCTGCCCAATTTCGATCCCTTCATAGAGCCTCTGCGCTATGCTCATCGTCTGTTTGGCCGAATAGTGAAATTTCCGGGCGGCGTCCTGCTGGAGAGTGCTGGTAATAAAGGGAGGAGATGAGCTTCTTTGCCTCTGCTTCTTTTCGACCGCGCTCACGCGATAGGCGGCGGAATTGAGCGCTTGCACATGCCGCTCGGCTTCGGCATGCGAGCCGATGGCGCACTTTTTCTTTTTATACCGGATAAGCTGGACAGAAAAGGGCATTGGCCCGGAAGAAGAATCGGGGCGAGGGATCAACCGGACATCGATTGTCCAGTATTCCTTCTTTTCGAAAGCGTGGATTTCTTCTTCCCGCTCGCAGATCAGCCTCAGGGCAACAGACTGCACCCGTCCTGCGCTGAGACCCGCTCTCACTTTCTCCCACAAAAGGGGCGAGATCATGTACCCGACGAGCCGGTCGAGGATTCGCCTTGCCTGCTGCGCCTCATAAAGTTTTCGATTAAGTTCGCTCGGTTTTTCAAGGGCTTCCTTGATCGCCTTGCGCGTAAGCTCGTAAAAAAGAACTCTTCGAATCGGTTTTTCTGTCGCGCCGATCTCTTCGGCGATATGCCAGGCGATTGCCTCTCCCTCCCTGTCCGGATCAGGGCCAAGATAGACGGCATCGGCCCTGGATGCGGCCTTTCTGAGTTCCTCTATTATTTTTTTCTTCCCTCGCAAAACCTGGTATTGCGGCTTGAATTCCCCATCGAGGTCGATCCCCAGCTTATTGCCGGGCAGGTCCTTGACATGGCCGACGCTGGCTTTAACGATGAAGTCCTTGCCCAGATAGCGCTCAAGGGTCCTCGCCTTGGTGGGAGATTCAACAATCAGGAGCGATTTTGACATTCGAAGATTACCTCACTAAAATTTATTATATTATAGTCCAGAAATAAAATACTTTCCCGGCAACT
The DNA here is from genome assembly GCA_049520035.1 of Syntrophobacteraceae bacterium. GTDB lineage: Bacteria > Desulfobacterota > Syntrophobacteria > Syntrophobacterales > Syntrophobacteraceae > SbD1. The sequence continues at coordinate 123,782 of JBEKQE010000001.1, forward strand.
GAGAGACAAGCCCTCTGAGTTCCAGTTCGAGCAGTATCGCTGCGGTATGCTGGACCGGCATATTTGCCTGCTGAGCTATTTCATCAATATGTTTCGGAACTTTATCCACAATTCTCAATAGAATTCTTCCCTCCGGGCTGTTCGACTCCTCGATGAATGGGGAGGACGAAATTGTTTCCGCAGGGCTGTCCGGCTTTTCCACCCCGGAGTGTGCTTTTCCAGAGGGAGACCGGGAGGATTGCGCCGGACGGATAAGAGGCCGGATTTCTTCCAGAACGTCTTCGACGTCTTCAACCAGCTTTGCGCCCTGCCTGATAAGCCGATGCGCGCCCTTGCTGCGCAAGCTTTGGGCGATCCCCGGGACGGCAAAAACTTCCCGGCCCTGCTCCAGACCTAGCCTACTATTTACAGTTAATTTTTCAGAATAACATCACTATTGCATAATTTACAAATCCAAATCGAAAATATGTTGTAATTGTAGACACTTAAACGCTAGTGGAGTTCTTGGCTCCGTATCTGCCCGGATTGGTTGGTGGAAGTGGAGGTGAAGTCGAAAAAATTCGTGTAAGTCAGCACTTTCATTCTTCCGGCCTTTCTATCCTCACGCATAATCGGTCCCATCATGCTGAAGGAACTGATTGAGACCATGGTGACGGTTTTGGTGGACGCTCCCGAGCAGGTGAAAGTTTTTGAGATTGAGGGCGGGATGACCTCGATTATCGAACTGCGGGCAGCCAAGGCGGATCGCGGAATCGAGTTCGATGAATTATGCCGGCCTACTCCTCTGGGGGGGCCATGAAACCCGGGCTTAGCGATTCTTGTATCTTTGCCGCCAGGATTTCATCAACCTTTTGAAGGTCTTCTGGCTTAATCGTCCAGCCGCAGGCCCCCGCGTTATCTTCGGCCTGCTTTGGCATCCTCGCCCCTGCGATGACACAGGTTATCCCCGGCTGGTGGAGCGCCCATCTGAGGGCGAACTGGGCGGGCGATTTACCGTATGATGCGGCGATGGGCTTTATTTCGTCCACGGCGCTCACATACTTTTTGAACTGGTCAGGCTTGAATTTGGGATCGTCGCGTCGCAGGTCGCCTCTGGGGAAATGCTCGTCACCCTTGAATTTACCCGTCAGAAGTCCGCGGCATAAGCCTCCGTAAGCAAGAGTGGCAATGCCGTTTTCCAGGCAAAACGGAAGCAATTCCTTCTCGGCTTCACGCTCAAACATATTGTATGGCGGCTGAACGCTGTAGATGGTTCCATGCTGCATAATTTCATAGAGCTGGTCGCGGCCGAAATTACTCACTCCGATGTACCGAATCTTGCCCAGTTCCTGAACTTTAAGCAAAGTTTTCATCGAATCTTCGAAAGCAGTGGCAGGATCGGGCCAGTGGATCTGGTAAAGATCGATGCAATCAACCCCGAGCCGCTTCAAACTATCGTCGACTTCCTGCAATATGCGCTCAGGACTGGAGTTGCGGCGGATTCTCTCCTTCTCATCCCACTCCAGGCCACACTTGGTAGCGACGACGACATTGTCCCGCCCCCATTGCTTAAGTGCCCGCCCGACTATCTGCTCGGATTTCCCGAAACCGTATACAGGCGCGGTATCGATGAAACTTATTCCCAGGTCGAGCGCCCGCAGGATGGCAGTGAGAGATTCCTTTTCATCGGACCCTCCCCAGGCCCATCCCCCGGTAACCCAAGTACCGAGCACAAGTGGCGATATTTGCAGGTCAGTCTTTCCAAATCTGGTTCTTTCGATCATCCCAGCCTCCCGGGTTTCCTTTGTGCGACGCTGATTCAGTTTGCTTTAACGCACTGGCCAAATGCTGCATCCTCATGCGCCTGTTCATCACTGCGCGAACACCGGCGCACCTCCGACAAAGAATAGCCGATTTGTCTTACATATTCGCAGATAGTGTTTTCCGCTTTCCTGTCTCCGTATAATGCCTCAACCTGACCGCCAAAGGATCTCGAAGGGCATTTTGGGTTCGTCAACACCCTAAAAACCTCCCGGGACACCTTCAAAGCCATAGAACCTTCCCATATACGGGTAAAAAACGCAAGTGGCGTGTCAAGGGAACCGGACATCCTGCGAGCAATTATCGGGTAGTTCATCGCCGCTGTGATCATACCACGGCATCGAACCCCGGCAGCGGGATGACGTCAGTGAACTGGCGAAGGAACTTGAAGCACAGCTCTCCGTTGTCCAGTACACCCCCACCGAACGGTTTCATGGCGAGAATAACCATTTGCTCTTGCCTGGCGGCCGGATGGAGTTCTTCGACGGGTTTGGACTCTATGAAGTTGAAGGGGAATTGGACGGTGCTGAAAAGCTCCCCTTGCAAACCCTCTCAAACCGCCTATGGGCAGCATTTGGCATCAGACGTCCGGACGGCAATACCGCAATTCTCATCAACTACGTGCTCTCTGAACTTAGAGACGAGGTCATTGAAACGGAACTCGTGCAACTTGCGGGAACGAAAATCCACGGCTCCATAGCATGCTACAAGTGCGGGGAAAACAAGTCACTCGCCCGAAATCATTAATGAAATCTGCACAAGACAAGCCCCGTTTCCGTGTTGACTGTGAGTTGCGGGAAAGTTAAATTAGAAAATATTGAATAGGCAAAGGATTCTATTCAATGTTTTTCTCCCTTTCTGGGAGATATCGGGCACTAAGAGTGGCGCATTCCCTGAGAGTAAACCACTTTTGCTCTTCCGCGAAAACGATGTTTGGATCAAGAAAGCCTGTTTTGTACATCCCGGACGAGGTGATTCGCACAATGGATGATGTCGAAAATAGGGAAAGCACGTCGAACAGGATCACGAGACGGGCCTTCATCAAAGGCGTTATCGCCGCCGGAGCGGTGTCCTGGTCCGGTTACATGTTTAAAAGCACAACTATGGCAAGCCAAAAGGCGTCTTCCGGCTCGGTCGAACGGCTGATCACGCTGAGCGTCAACGGGCAGCAGCGCCACGTCGACGTGATGCAGCAGGAGACCTTGGCCATGACGCTGCGCAACAAGCTGGGCCTTACCGGAACTAAGATCGGCTGCGACCGCGCGGAGTGCGGCGCCTGCACCGTACTTATCGACGATGTCCCCCAATACTCCTGCTCGATCCTTACGCATTCCGTAAGGGACAAGAAGATTGTGACCGTTGAAGGGCTGACCAGGGCCGACGGAACGCTCCATCCGCTGCAACAGGGTGTTCTTGACGAGCAAGGTTTCCAGTGCGGCTACTGCGCACCCGGGTTTCTCATGGCGGCGGCCGGTTTTTTGAAGATAAATCCGAACCCTACGCGCCAGGAGCTTGCGCATGGTGTCTCTGGAAATCTGTGCCGCTGCCAGGACTATGAGAAAATCCTTGACTCCCTCATGCGTGGCGCCCAACACCTCAGGGAGGCGTAACCATGCCCAACGAAGAAAAGTTTTCTGCGCAAAAGCTGGTTGGCAAGAACTACATTACCCCGGATCTGCGGGCGAAGCTGACCGGCACGGCCAGGTTCACCGAGGACTTTCGCGCCGAGGGCATGCTCTATTGCAAGCTGTTGCTCAGCCCCATGCCCCATGCACGCGTGAAGCGGATCGATGCCGGCGCCGCGCTGGCCATGCCGGGCGTCAAGGCTGTCATCACCGCCGACGATCTGCCTGCCCCGGCTGATTTCGTGACCGATACCGGCGCCGTTATCAAGGCCAGCAAGTGGGCGGAACGCGCACTCACCATGGAGCCGTTGTACCAGGGCAACCCGATTCTCGCCGTGGCGGCGGTCGACGAATTGACGGCCGTCGAAGCCATTGAAAAAATTGAAATCGAGTACGAGCCGCTGCCGTTCGTGATTGATCCCCTGGCCAGCCTGCGGCCCGGCGGGCCCAATGCCAGGACGGACGGCAACGTCTGGGTGCGGCCCGAACCCCAGGCGGGCAAGGGGACAGAGTCGCCGCCGGCCCCCGAGGTGCGGCAAATCAAATGGACGGCGAACGACTTCGCCGAGGCCAAAGACGGCCGGCTGCCCATGGGCGAGGCGGCGGCTCAATGGTCGTACGGCGATATCGAAGCAGGGTTTGCAAATGCGGCGCTCGTGCTTGACGAAACCCTTGCGACCTCGAACACGAGCCATCAGACCCTGGAGACCCGCTCGACTCTGGCCTACTGGCAAAACGGCAAGGTGTTCATCCACACCGGCACGCAAAGCACGATTCAAACCGTTCCCGCCATATCGCGGTGGCTGGGGGTTGATGCCGACAAGATCGTTTTTGTCAGCGAATATACCGGCGGTGGATTCGGCAGCAAGATCACGGGCGCCATTTCCCTGATCATCCCCGCCATCCTTTCACGCAAGACGAACGCCCCGGTCATGATGCGCATAAGCCGCGAGGAGGAGTTTTATATCGGCCGCGCGCGCCCGAGCATCCACGGACGCATGAAGGTCGGTTTCTCCAGGGAGGGCCGTATCCTTGCCCTCGATATGTTTGTCCTCCAGGACAATGGTCCGTACGAGGAAAATGGCGATGCCGCCATGGCCGGCCGGGTCGTCTCGCTTCTTTACCAGCCGATCGCCATGCGCTGGCGCGGGATCGCCGTCCTGACCAACACGCCTACCCGTTCTGCTCAGACCTCACCCGGCGGCCTGCAGGCCGTTGCCCTAATGGAACCGGTGCTGGCAAAGGCGGCGCGCAAACTGGGGATCGACCAGGTGGCCATCCGGCGGCTCAACGCCCCCGAGGGCAAGGCTTCGTTCGGAGCGGCGGGGGCGGATGGGACGCGTTCCCATACCACGAGCGCCTTCGTCAGGGAAGCCCTTGATCGCGGGGCGGCGCTTTTTGACTGGGAACGGCGCAAAGCCGGCGGCGCACAGCGCAACGGGGCCAAAGTCCGGGGGCTCGGTGTGGGCATGGGTTGCTTCGTCGCCGGCAGCATCGGGTTCGACGGGCTTATTATCATAAAACCTGACGGAGGCATCCGCTTTCACTGCGGCGTCGGCAACCTCGGGACGGAATCGATGAGCGACGTTCACCGCGTGGCGGCGGAGGCGCTGGGTGTACCATGGGAACGGTTCGAGATCGTTTGGGGGAATACCGCCAGGCATCTGCCGTGGAGTTGCGTTTCAGGCGGCAGCCAAACCATACATGCCATGTCGCGGGCGGCCTTTGCCGCAGCTTTGGACGCCAGGAAGAAATTGCGGGAAATCGCTGCGCGAACCCTTGGCGGCAAACCCGAAGAATACGAAGTCGCCGGTGAACGCGTTTTTCGCCCCGGCGGCGGACCGGGCATGAGCCTTGGCGAGGCGGCCGGTCAGGCTATCGTCCTTGGCGGCGTTTACGATGGACACGAATTTCCCGACAACATCAACAGGCTCACCAAGGTCTCCGTTACCGCCCTGGCCGGCCAGGGCCTGCTGGCCGTCGCCCGCGACGCCTTCCTTCGAGACGGCCAGACCTTTTCCTATGTGACAAGTTTTGCCGAGGTCGAAGTCGATGTCGAGACCGGCATGTACAAGATTCTGGATTTTCTCGCGGTCGCCGACGCGGGCGTCGTGGTGCACCCGCGCGCCATGGGCGGGCAGTTGGTTGGCCGCTCCATGCTCGGCATCGGCCACGCCACCGGCCAGAAATGGGTGTACGACCAACACTACGGCCTGCCGCTGGCCAAACGCTTTTACCACACCAAGCCGCCGACGATGCTCGATGTGCCTGCCAGGATGCGATGGGACGCCCTGGGCATCCCGGACCCCGAGACGCCGGTAGGCGCGCGCGGCATCGGCGAACCGCCGACCGGGGCCGCATGCGCGGCAGTTCTTACTGCCCTCATGGACGCCCTTGGCGACGATGTGTTCCGGCGTGCGCCCGTGACCCCCGATGTCATTTTGGCTTCTCTGGAAGCAGGCAGGCCGATCCAGGATGGCCTTGCGGCCAACGTTTAACACCGGAACGCCGCATAGTCGATGCAGCGGCAGGAGACCGGACATGGCGATAGTTCGCGACATCATGTCGCAATTCGAGCTCTTTCGACCGGCGACCGACGAGGATGCGCTGGAATTGCTTGCCCGGTACGGGACCGAGGCCTGGGTGCTGGCGGGCGGACTCGACAGCCTCGAATGGTTCAAGGATCGGATCAAACGGCCCAGGGTGGTGGTCGATTTGAGCGGGGTCAAGGAACTGCGGGGTGTACGCGAAATCAATGGATGGCTCGAGATAGGGGCCATGACGACCTTGACCGAGGTGGTACGTTATCCGGCCATACGTGAGAAGTTCACCATCCTGTCGCAGGCTGCGGAATCGGCGGCCTCCCCCCAGATCCGCAACCAGGGAACGATCGGCGGCAATGTGTCCCAGGACGCCCGTTGCTGGTATTATCGCAATGGCTGGACGTGCTACCGCGCCGGCGGCAACATCTGCTACGCCGACACGCCGACCGGCATGAATCGGGAGCACGCCATTTTCGACGCCGACCGTTGCGTTGCGGTCAATCCGTCGGACACGGCCCCGGCTCTTGTCGCCATTGAGGCGCAGATGGTCATTCGCAGCGCGCGGGAGACGCGTGAGGTTAAGGCCCAGGACTATTTCATCGGTCCGGGCTACGACATCACCCGAATGACCGTACTTGGCCCAGGCGACCTGCTGATCGCGATCCGGATCCCGGCGACCTGGGCCGGCGCACGTTTCTATTTCGAAAAGGTTCGGGATCGCAAGGTGTGGGATTTCCCGTTGGTCAACATCGCGTCCGCAGCGGTTTTCTCCGGCGACCGGATTGACCGCATGCGCCTGGTCGTCAATGCCGTGGCGGCGCACCCCGTACGTCTGACCCAGGTCGAAGACGCGGTCCGTGGCAATCCCCAAAACGAGACGACCGCCGACATGGCCGGAAGGCTTGCCGTCGCGGGCGCGCAGCCGCTTAGGCACAACGGCTACAAGGTGACGCTCGTCCGCAACCTCGTGAAGCGAGCCGTTCGCGGCAAGGAGGAACCATGGGCGTAATTACGTGGGCCCAAAATCCGTGGGGCCAGGACGTTCCCTTCCATATAGCCTGGTATTTGCTCTGGGTGTCGCTGTTTGCCGGGCTGGCGTTCCTGGTTGTTCATGCCATCTGGATTCGCTTCCGCGCCAAGACCGAAGCCTTGCCGGAAGTTATCCCGCCGGAAATGGCGTCCTGCGTACCGGAAAACGTGCCACGGCACTCCCTGCCGGCCAGGATATTCCATTGGGTCATGGCCGCCGCCATGCTGACGCTGCTCGTTTCGGCCTTCCTGCCGAAGATAGGCCTGCGGTTTGCCTGGGTAAACCTCCATTGGGCCGCCGGCGTCGTTTTGACCCTTTCCATTGTCTTCCACATCCTCCATGCCGTCTTCTTCATGGACTTCTGGTCTATATGGCCCGACAAGGCTGACATGGGAAACGCCTGGAACGGCATCCTGCGCGCCTTCGGCAACGTTGGCCCGGCCCTTGGGAAACCGGGGAAATACCAGTTTGGCAACAAGCTGTACCATCTGGCTATCGTGGCCTGCGGATTGTGTATGGCGTTAACCGGCATGCTCATGATGTCCCGGGTGCGCACGCCGTTTTTTACACGCAACCCTTACCTCTTTGACGACATGACATGGGGCATGGTGTACCTGCTGCACGGGTTTGCCGGGGTGACATTGATCGCGCTCGTGACGATCCATGTGTACTTCGCGCTGCGACCCGAGAAGCTGCCGATCACCAAGGCCATGGTCTTTGGCGCAATGAACCGCGAGTATTATCTCAAACACTACGATCCACGGCAGTGGGCCTGCGGCACGCCGGAGTCTCAGTAAGCAAAAGGGAACGACATGACGACGATGCTCAAGGATATTGTCGATCGCTGCGACGCGATTGAAGAATGCTATGAGTTCATGCTCGCTTACGCGGCCCAGGGCCTTCCGGGTGACCAGGGCAGCCGGTCGGGGACACAGCTTCGTGACTTGTTGTCTCGCGCCGTCCACGCGGCGTCAGGCTTGGCCGAGGCCTATGCCGGGATAGTGCGGGAGCTTCGGCTTGAGCCGGCCGAACGATACCATGCCTTTCTGACGGTGCTTGAGCGGGATAGCGAGAACGCGCTTGCCGTTGTCCAACTGGTGTTAGCTCAACCAAAGCTCAGCTCCCAGTTGATCGATAATCTGAACGCATCCATGCATCTTCGTTCACTGCTGACCGACATCTTTTTGATCGACGAGCTTGTGAAGCTCCAGCAAACATCTTCTGAATGAACCGGGACCGAATAATCTTGGTAAGTTGTTCCCTGCATCAGACGAGAGGGCCAACTGAGCATCAGCTTCTTCGACTGTCAAGCTAAGCAGGTGCAGGCGGGAGCAGGAGACCCGTAACAACCGCAGAAACCAGGGAGTCCCTTTTGCCTCGTATGATAGACTTATATAGTACCCCACCGAAAAAAAATAACCACTCTGCGTCGTGCGAGCGCGTAGCGGGCAGGCCGACCGCGCGACACGTCTATCTGGCGTGTTGGGCGTTCGCGGGAGGCCTGGTTGGCAGTGCGTGTTTCTGGCGTCGCTGGCCATCTTGGTGACAGTGGGCGTGGCGGCTGGCGTCGAGGCGTACTTCGCTTCCATGCGCAGTGTGGTCGCGTAGGCCCGTTAAACTGGACAATCCCTTAACTCAGGCCAATCGGCCTGGCGAGATCATCCGCCACATGCGCCTTCGGTCCGGAATGAACGTGGTGGATATCGGCAACGGTCCTGGACGACTCACCATCCCAGTCGTACAGAACGCCGCCCCCTCGTGGCCCGCACCCGTTGTCGCAATTGTTGGCTTGATACGAGTATTCATATGAGCAGCCAAAGCTTGAACCTACGACGCAGTGTGAGCCCACCGTAAGAAACCGGGGGATAACGGGAGGAGAGGAACACGATGGGAGATAAGGGCAAGAAGGATAAGGAAAAGGGGCAGAAGCAGAACACCGAAAAACAACATAAGAAGGACAAAAAGAAGGCGGACAAGCAACCGAAAAGGACCTCTTGACATAAGGCATGGTGAAGCGGTTTCACGTGAAACACGATATCAAAGCAGCTTTTATCACGGTTCAAGAGTCAGGCAATCATGCTGCGCAATCCGGTCTTACCCCTTTCATACCTCTATCAGCAGTGACTTTGACTTCTGAACACTTTAATTCGATTTAATTTTAATTATAGTCCAGAAATAAAATACTTTCCCGGCAACTGGGAGACAAGCCCTCTGAGCTCCAATTCGAGCAGAATACCCGCAACACGCTGGACCGGCATATTTGCCTCCTGGGCTATTTCATCTATATGTTTCGGTACTTTATCCATAATTCTCAAAAGCATTGTCTCTTCCGGGCCGGCAGGTTTTTCAAATCCCCCCCGCCCCCCTTTAGAAAAGGGGGGGAAAAGAGCGTCCCCTTTAGAAAAGGGGGGTGAGAGGAATTCCTCCTTCTCTTCCGGAGAAATGGCAATTGGGGAGGGTAAGGACTGCTCCTTGCTTCCTGCTTCTTGCTTCCCGCTTCCTGCGGATTGTTCCGGACGGATAAGAGGCCGGATTTCTTCCAGAACGTCTTCGACGCATTCAACCAGCTTGGCGCCCTGCCTGATAAGTTTGTGCGCACCCTTGCTGCGCATGCTTTGGGCGATCCCCGGGACGGCAAAAACTTCCCGGCCCTGCTCCAGACCACTACTACCATTTATTGGCATATCTGAAGGATGCATTTTTTTATCAAAACGTAATGCTCCAAAACAACCTGTTATTTACAGCTAATCTTTTAAAATAACATCATCGCAAGGGCAGTTGAGGCTCTTCTGGCAGAAGGAGGACCGCAAGATCCGGGCCGGGGCAAACGATCAATAATGAAAGCGTGCTTGCAAAAAGTCTATCCGGTCATCCTTGACGAGATAGACTAAGCGATGTTCTTGGGTAAGGCGGCGCGACCAGGCGCCGGGAGCAAGGTATTTCAAAGGTTCAGGTTTTCCGATACCCGAAAATGGATTCCTGAGAATAGCCTCGATGAGATCGAATACCCGTAAAGCAGTACGACGATCCGTTTCCACCCAGTACCGTAAATCCTCACGGAACTCCGGCTGAAATATCGCGTCACGCCTCTTCGTCAAGACCAACCTCTTGGCGCAATTCCTCAACTGTTTGAGGCTTCTCAGTCCCGGCAAGCGCCCGGGTCAGCGCTTTAAGCAGGCGCTCGGCATTCTTCGGCGAGCGGAGAAGATGCGCAGTCTCTGTCAGACTGGAAAGCTCCGCTGCTGCAATCATCGCCACATCTTCCGATCCGCGGCGAGTTATAATAACAACCTCCTGATTTTCAGTCACTTCATTCAGGAGTTTCGCCAAAGTAGCCCTTGCGGTTGTATAGGTAGTTTGGATTGCCATCCGGGTAATCTCCTGTGACATGTGCACGAATAATGTACAGGTATTCCGCAGAAATGTCAAGGAGTCCATTATACCCGCTCACAGGCGCCGAACCTCCGTCAAACGCGCGAACGAGTGTCGGTGTCTGGTTGCCTTACTTGAGCAGGCCCGGTGGCGTCCCATTTCTAAAGGCGGAGGAGAGTTTATTTTAATCTTTGCTTTCACAGAAACCTCCCATACTACGAATACATAGCTGAATATGCATTGCGGCGAAAAAGAAGCGGTGAGATAATCACTCTGAGAGGTCAGACCATGCCCGATTTAACAGAACAAATTTCTCAACTTGAGGCTGGCATTGCGGCTCAGGAAGCATTACGACCGACCTTGGGTGATGCCGTAGTCGATGCAACCCTTGCCGTCTTGCAGGCACAATTGAATGCCCTCCGTGATCAGCAGCAGGCCCAAGAGACCAAACCTTTTGACTACGACCGGCCTCATTCCTACACCCCCAAATATCTTGCCGACAAAATCCTTACCACGCGCAGTTCCATCGAAGGTGAAAACAAAATCGTTACCGTTATGTTCGCGGATGTGGCGAATTCCACCGCTATGTTCGAAAAGCTCGATCCCGAGGTGGTTCACGAGATCATGGACAGGTGCTTCAGCCTTCTCATGGACGAGATCCACAGGTACGAGGGGACAATCAACCAGTTCCTGGGCGACGGTGTGATGGCTCTTTTCGGTGCGCCCATTGCCCACGAAGACCATGCACAGCGGGCCTGCCAGGCTGCGTTGGCCATTCGGAAAGCTCTGGAGACATACGGCGAGAGTCTTCAGAACCGGTATGGGATTGATTTCAATATGCGCATCGGCCTTAACTCCGGCCCTGTTGTGGTCGGCTCCATCGGTGACGATCTGCGTATGGACTACACAGCTAAAGGAGATACGGTAAATACAGCTTCACGGCTGGAGGGCGCATCGGAAGGAGGCCGGATCCTGGTCAGCCGGGATACTTACCGGCTGGCGCGTGAAGCCTTTACTTTTTTTGCCGCAGAGTCGATCCGGGTCAAGGGCAAGCGTGACCCTTTGACGGTCTATGAGCTGCATCACTCAAGGATTGCTCCGGGAAAGTCGCGCGGATTGCGTGATCTGTCTTATGCTTTTGTGGGCCGCGACCATGATATGGTTCAGCTTAAGGATATCTTTGCCGGACTAAAGGCTGGGCGAGGGCAAACGGTCGTAGTAAGCGGAGAGGCCGGCATCTGGGGTGAAGGCATGGCGCATCAGGTATGGGGAAGATCGCTTGCCATGTTCAGCCCGCCAAGGTGGGACGAAGCTGAAGGACAGATGGCTGAAAGCCTTCGCCTTTTTGAACTGGGTGAAGCCCGCCTTCATGCTGCCCGCATGCGGATGCACTGGGGGATCATCTGCCGTGATCGAGGGAATACGGATACTGCCCGTGAGCATTTTGAAAAAGCCGCTGCCCAGTGGTCAGCCAGCAATATTTCGTGGGAACTGGAGCACGTGAACAAACTCATTGCGGAGTTGCCAAAGGCGTGACGGATTGTCTGAGGAGGTTTCAGGCAATAAGGAGCGATTTTGACATTCCCAGATTACCTCATTAAAACTTATTATATTATAGTCCAGAAATAAAATACTTTCCCGGCAACTGAGAGACAAACCCTCTCAGTTCAAGTTCGAGCAGCAGGGCCGCGGTCCTCTGAACGGGGATATTGCTCTCCTTAGCTATTTCATCAATATGTTTCGGAACTTTATCTAAAACTCTCAATAGAATTGTTTCCTCGGGGCTGGCAGGCTTTTCAAATCCCCCTTGTCCCCCTTTAGAAAAGGGGGGAGAAGCAGCAGCAGGGGACTGGCCGGATCGTGCCGGACGGATAAGAGGCCTGATCTCTTCAAGCACGTCTTCGACGCATTCAACCAGCTTGGCGCCCTGCCTGATAAGCCGATGCGCGCCCTTGCTGCGCAAGCTTTGGGCGATCCCCGGGACGGCAAAAACTTCCCGGCCTTGCTCCAGAGCGAAACGAGCGGTTATAAGCGAACCGCTTCTTTCGGCGGCTTCCACTACGACAACGCCAAGAGAAAGGCCGCTGATTATGCGGTTTCTCGATGGGAAATTGCCGGAAGAGGGAGGGACGCCGGATAGAAATTCAGTCAGCAAGGCCCCGGCCCGGGCTATTTCCTGCCTGAGATCGGTGTTTACAGACGGATAATTGACATCCAGCCCGCAGCCTAGAACGGCCAATGTCCTGCCCTGGGCTTTGAGCGCTCCACGGTGCGCGGCGGAGTCTATTCCGAGCGCAAGGCCGCTCACGACCGTGAGGCCGCTAAAGGCCAGGTCCGAGCTCAATCTTTCAGCAAATAGAACTCCCGCCGGGGAGGCATACCGCGAGCCCACCACGGCAATGGAGACCAGGTCTCGAGGCAAGAGTGCGCCCGACGAGAACAAAACGGCCGGAGGGTCCGGGATTTTGAGCAGATTTGCGGGATAGTCATCATCACCGATACATATCAGCCGGAAATTCTTGTTTTTAAGATAGGTCCACTCCGTTTGCGGGTCTCTGACAAACTGCCTTGCGGCAAGCGCATGGAGCGGTTTGTCCCTGGACAGGCCGGTTTCGCATAAGTCCTTGAGTCGTGCGTCAAGGACCCTTTCGGCAGACCCGAAAACCTCGAGAAGGCGCAGGATGGACCTGTTTCCCAGGCCTGGCACCAGCTTTAGACTGAGCCATGCAATCCTGTTGCGCTCCCGTTCGGAAGAAATGGAATGAGAATTGCTTCTATCCTGTATCGATTCGCTCCCGTTGAAAATATTTCAATGATCGAGCGCCGGTCGAACGCTAAGGATAAGTATATGGCGACGCCGGATTTGTCAAATAATCACGATCAGTTTAAAATGCGAAGTGCGGAAAAACTACACCCGAAAGATTGGCCAATAATGAATCGAGCGCCGCGACCGATAGCCTCAAAGCCCGAACTGCTTTCGCCGGGCGGCAGCCTGGAAAAGCTAAGGATTGCCTTTTTGTACGGCGCCGACGCGGTATATGCTTCGGGAAAAGATTTTGGGTTGCGTGGTTTTGCTCATAATCTTGACACCGAGGAACTGGCGGAGGCAAGCCTTATCGCTCATAGGCTCGCCAAAAAAATCTATGTAGCCGTCAATATTTTTGTGCGCCAGCCGGACCTGAAGAAAATCCCCCCGTACCTCGAATATCTCCAGGATCTGAAGGTCGATGCTCTTATAATCTCGGACCCCGGCGTACTGTTGCTTGCACGCAAATATGCTCCTGAAATCCCCATTCATCTCAGCACCCAGGCAAACACGACCAATTCGTCGAGCGTGGAATTCTGGCAGGAGCAGGGAGTGCGCCGGATAAATCTGGCCCGTGAATTGAGTTTTCGTGAAATGGCCGAGATCTCCGGAAAATCTAAGGCTGAAATCGAAATATTCGTCCACGGTGCGATGTGCATGTCCTATTCGGGGCGCTGCCTGATGAGCGCCTTTTTAAATCCCCCCGGCCCCCAAAGAAGTCTGAATCGGAGCGCCAACAGCGGCTTTTGCACTCAACCTTGCCGGTGGTCCTGGGGGCTGGTCGAAGAAAAGCGGCCTGGTGAATTTTTCCCGGTGCAGCAAGATTCGCGCGGCACTTATGTATTCAATTCAAAGGACCTCTGCCTGCTCGAGGAGATCGGCGCACTGGCGCGCCTCGGAATAGACTCATTCAAAATCGAGGGCCGCATGAAGGGACCGCTCTATGTGGCAAGCGTAACGCGGGCCTACCGGCAGGCGATCGACCGATGCGCTTACAGAGGACGGAAGACGGAGGACGGAGGACGGAAGACGGAAGACAGAGGACGGAAGGCGGAAGACGGAGGACGGAAGGCGGGAGACAGAGGGCGGAGCACGGAAGACGGAGGACGGAAGACGGAGTACAGAGTCGAACCGAACTGGATTGAAGACGTGCAAAAAGTAAGTCACCGCCCCTACACAAAAGGTAATCTGTTCGAGAGTGCCCAGAGGCACAAATCCAATGTGGAAACGCGCATTTCATATCTCCAGACCCATACCCTGGCAGGCCTGGTGCGTCCTCGCCCTGATTGCGATTCAATGTCGGCAGACCCGGGGGCCGGGGGAAAAATATTCGTTGAGGTCAGATCGAGGCTGGTCCCCGGCCGGAGGCTGGAGTTTCTTTATCCTGACGGGTCAAGTGCCTCTCATTTTCTTGATTCGTTCGAAGACATCAATGGCAATCGCCTTTCGGAAGCTCATCCGAACAGGTGGATCAGGTTCTGCGTTGATTTCCCGGTCTTTCCGTTTCAGGCGGTGAGAGTCTCAAACAAAATTGGGCCGACGGCGGAGACGGAGTTTCTTGAACTCTGCGAGCCATTGGTGTAATACGGTCACCACACGGCCACTGTCGTTGTTTGGGAGGGGGCTTTGAGTAAACTTGAAAATGTCGAACAGGGATGCGCTGCAAACGGGTGCCCCACTCTAAAACAGTGCTCACTGGCAGAAGAAATTGAACTTTTGCGCGAGCGGTGCCGCAAACTCGAGGAGCTTTCCTTCGTCGATGCGCTCACCGGCCTTTATAATTTTCGATATATGCAAAGATCTCTCGAAATAGAGATGGAAAGGAGCCGGCGAACGAAGCTCCCGACCGGCCTGGTCATGGTCGACCTGGATCATTTCAAAAATGTGAACACCCTCTACGGACATGAATGCGGCAATGCTGTTCTTGCCCAGTTTGGCAAAGTCCTAAAAGAGAGTGTTCGGGTCATAGACGTGCCCTGCCGCTATGGGGGCGAAGAATTTGCCCTCATTTTGCCTGGCGCGGCCCTCAGAGAGTCGATAGCAGTCGCGGAGCGGCTGCGGGAGATGACTCGCTCCAACCCGGTTACCTTCGGTACGGAGACCGTGAGGATTACCGGCAGTTTCGGCGTAGCCGTTTTCCGTTTCACCGATGAGTGCACAGTGGGCGCATTTCTAAACAGGGCTGACCGGCTTTTGTATGAGGCTAAAAGTTCAGGCAGAGATCGGGTGTGCGCGGAGGAACCCGGTCCTGTATTCATGGCGGACGAAGTTACGACAGACGAAAAGGCGGCGTTGTTTTCCTCGACGGGACAGAGTGAATAAGCCGAAGACGGATATCGGAGGACGATCTCCACTGCTCGCGGAGCAAAGAGATCGCCCTCATCCATTCTCCTTTCGGGCGAGGGTCTTTTTTCCCCGATCTGCGCCTTACGATCTCCGTTCGCTGGATGCCCCTTCAGCACCTTCCACTAGAGCTTTGTATTTCACATGAACGAAATTTCTGTCGAAATCCATCTCCTCCTTTAGCATGGCATCTTTTTCTTCCCTGGTAAAATAGACCATGCAAGGCAAAAAGAAGTGCCGGTCCTCCTTTTCGATGTGCTTCGGATAGAATTCGACCAGGTAGCGCATGCAGGCGATTATGCGGGAGATGGCCTCATTTTCTCCCCGGATGTATTCGTCCTTGGCTTTAACCAACTGTCCTACCACTTCCCTTCCTTTGCGGTGCTCCTCAAACAGCTCATCAAGGATTCGTTTCAGCTCACCCGTAAGAGGTTTCAGCTTGAGGTCCCTGAAGAGGATGTCCTCTTCCTTTCCATGGTGGCAACTGTCCGTGTAGGTCCTGATGAAATCCACGGCCACATCCACGAATCCGGGGTTTACTTCCCCCTTTTGTTCCATTCGGGTGAGTTCGGCGCCGATCACGCGGATCATCCTCTCGATGAGACGATGCTCGATCATTAGTGGGGCAACAGGCATCATGATATTTGTCTCCTCGTATGACAGGCTTGTTAACAACACTAAACGATCATTTGGTGAGATGCTCTCGTGGGCATCCCTTAGCGATAATCTGGTCATTCAATTTACCGCTTAGGCGGAAGGCATCCCGCTCGGTTCGTCTATCATGCGCGTTGGGCCGTCAGCGGGATGCCTTGTATCTAATCGGCCGGCAAGGTCTGGATATTGGCGCCGGATTCATGCCCAATAATTCACGGTCGGCCCAATGTCAAGCGGCATCCACAAAAGCGGGGAAGTCCACCGCCCGTTGGCTTCTCCACTTTTTAATTGCACAATTGAACGAAGTCGGGTATCGAAACGGAGGGCCGATGGCGGATGTCGGAATGGACGGGGCCGCTTCACTGGGGGCGGGGGCGAAGTCCTTACAAATTTTCGCGAATGAGAGCACTGAGCTTTGTATGTCTCCCTGTTGAAATGACTCAATCGAGGCCGCAACCATCTCTTCTCGGCTTGTGTTTTTCCACTCGATTAAGCAGCCGTTTCTGTAAGCCTGGCGGTTGATAAATTCACGTTGTGCTCTGCCGCTGCCTTCGCGCAACGAGTGCAGGGCGTTGTTCTATCCAAGCTGATAGGCCGCTCGCGTGATGAACGCGGCAGCATCCAATCTGTTCAGACGGTTCTCACCGGTCAGTTTCTCGAAGATAGGGTGTGCCTGGGCGGAAAAGGACCCTTTCCGGGTGAAAACCACTTTGAAGATACTCATCACGAATAATACGCTCGCCGCAAGGGCAGGCACAGAGCTTTACGTGCGCGATCTGGCCTCGGCCCTGGCCAGGCAGGGGCACGAGGTCGCAGTTTACAGTAACGTCCTCGGGGAGACGGCCCAGGAGATCGATTCCCTGGGCGTTCCCGTCTTCTCAGACCTCTCTCAGGTCCACTTCAGACCCGACATCATTCATGGCCACCATCACCTCGAAACAATTACCGCCCTGCTCCAATTTCCCGATGTTCCTGCGGTTTACTTTTGCCATGGCATTGTCCCCTGGGAGGAACTTCCGCCCATTCATCCACGCATCATTCAATATGCTGCCATTGGTGTACTGACTCGCCGCCATTGCATCGAACAAGGGGTCCCGGCGCACAGGATCCGGATCATCCATAATTTTGTAGATATCGATCGCTTCAAACCACGCAGACCGCTTCCAGTCACTCCGAAACGAGCGCTCGTTTTCAGCAACCAGGCTTCGAAACACAACTATTTGGCCGCTGCAGGCGATGCCTGCCGAAGGGCTGGCCTGGAGTTGGATGTGCGTGGAATTGCCTCCAGAGCGCCGGTGCGCTCGCCTGAAACTTTTATTGGTTCCTACGATATCGTGTTCGCCAGGGGCAGAGCTGCTTTGGAAGCCTTGGCGGTCGGAACGGCGGTCGTTCTCTGCGACAAGGAAGGCGCAGGCCCGATGGTGGACAGCAGCAGCTTCGATGCCCTGAGGCTGCGAAATTTCGGGTGCACCACTCTCGGGTTGATGCCGTCCGCAGAGGTGCTGCTCGATCAAATTAACCGTTACGATGCGGGCGACGCACTTCGGGTTTCTAATAGAGTACGTTCGGAAGCCAGCTTGACGCGCACGCTGTCCTACATTGTCGACATGTACCGGGAGGCGATTGCGCAATTCCATGACTCGAGGTCCGAGCCGCTGGAGGAATCAGTGGCTGTGGCCAGGTATGTGCGCTGGATGTCGGACCTTATCAAGGCAAACAAGCTAATCAGGAAGCACGGTTATAAATGGTGCGGACCGGCTCGCCTCCCGGGGCAGCCTCAGGCAGGGATGCTAAGAGAGCCCGTGGTGCGGCGGGCCCTGAACTTCCTTGGAAAACTCGCCGGTTTAAAGCGCCACGGTTAGGCAGGAAAACAACTTGGGCGCCAATAGTAAATCGACCCGCAAAATGGCTGTTCCATCGCATCAGGACCCTGGGTGAAGATGGAGCTGGGCGCTGGCAGATCTGCACGTTGCGCGAGGCGCTCCGATATCGGGCCTGCGATGTCCGTTATACAAGGCTAATGCATGGAAGAGCAATGGACTGTCCTGAAGGTCCTCCAGTGGACAACGGAATACTTCAAAGGCAGAGGATTCGAGCAGCCAAGGGCCGATGCGGAAGTGCTTTTAGCCCATGCCCTGGGGATGGAACGGGTCCAGCTCTATCTCAACTACGACAAGCCGCTTTCCCCTGAAGAGTTGGCGCGATTCCGGGGCTTCGTTCGCCGCAGGGCCGCTTACGAGCCGGCCCAATACATCACCGGGAAGAAGGAATTCTGGTCTTTGGATTTCGAGGTTACCCCAGCGGTCCTTATCCCGCGCCCCGAGACCGAAGTACTTGTGGGAAAGGCGCTGGAGATCGCAGGAAATAAGCCTTCCCTTGTCCTTGATCTAGGTACCGGGTCGGGGGCAATAGCGGTCGCACTTGCCCACGAGCGCAGCGGGATAAGGATCGTTGCAGCCGATAAATCATGGCCCGCGATTGAAGTCGCACGAAAAAACGCCCTGCGAAACGGGGTCGCCGAACGGATTTCCTTCGTTGTCATGGACCTTTTCGAGGCATTTGGGGCCCGGCCTCTATTTGATCTCATCGTCTCCAATCCCCCTTATGTATCGGACGCGGAACTTCTTGACCTGGCGCCCGAAATCGCCAATTATGAACCTCGTTCCGCCCTTCGAGGCGGAGGAAAGCAGGGCCTGGCCCTGATTGGAAGGATTCTCGAAAGGTTTCATCCCCATTTGAAACCGGAGGGATCTTTTCTTATGGAAATCGGACTGGGGCAGGCTGAAATCCTTGAAGCGGGGTTTCCATCGGACTTAGCCGGGAGATGTGAATTCATCGAGGACTACTCGGGCATAAGACGAGTACTGCACGTCCGTGGCAAAGGGGTTTAGTTCATGGATAGACTGGTTATCGAAGGAGGGTCCCCCCTGAATGGTGAAGTACAGATCAGCGGGGCCAAGAACTGCGCTTTACCTCTCATGGCCGCGACTCTGATCGCAAGTGGAAGGCACACTTTCAGCAACGTGCCCCACCTGCGCGATATACGGACCATGCAGTCCCTGCTCGCACATATGGGAGCGGCCTCCCAGCACAATCACATTCTTCAGATAGACTCCTCGAACCTTCACACGTTCGAGGCCCCATACGATCTGGTCAAGACGATGCGTGCTTCAGTTCTTGTGCTCGGACCAATGCTGGCCCGCCATCGGCGCGCGCGCATTTCTCTTCCGGGCGGGTGCGCCATTGGGGCGCGGCCCATAAATCTGCACCTCAAAGCCCTCGAACAGATGGGCGTAGAAATTGTCCTTGAGCACGGTTATGTTGTGGGACGGGCAAGAAGACTGCGGGGTGCGGTCATCACCTTCGAGCAGGTAACGGTAACCGGGACCGAAAACATCATGATGGCCGCCTGTCTGGCTGATGGGGTCACGGTCTTGAAAAACTCGGCGCGCGAGCCCGAAGTAGTGGCGCTTGCAGACTATCTGAACCGGATGGGAGCACAGATCGAAGGCGCCGGCACAGATGAAATCACCATCACAGGAGTTCGCGAACTTAGCCCGTCGTGTTGTGAGGTAATTCCCGACAGGATCGAAGCCGGCACATACCTTGTGGCCGCCGGAATTACGGGAGGCATGCTGAAGCTAAAGGGGTGCAGGCCGGACCATCTAGAGGCGATAATTCAAAAAATGAGCGAGGCCGGGCTTTCGATCGAGAGCAATGGGGACTGTATCGAGGTCCGCCGCAAAGGCAGGATACGCAGCGTCAACATTGAAACACACCCCTTTCCAGGCTTTCCGACAGACATGCAGGCCCAGTTCATGGCGCTCATGGCGCTTGGAAGCGGTGTCAGCCTGATAAAGGAGCGCATATTCGAGAACCGGTTCATGCACGTACTCGAATTGCAGCGCATGGGCGCCGATATCGATCTGGACGGCAGGACCGCCATCGTGCGCGGGGTCAGAAAACTCTCCGGAGCGCCCGTTATGGCAACGGACCTCCGGGCTTCGGCCTCGCTTGTCCTTGGCGCACTGGCAGCCGAAGGGATTAGTGAAATCACCAGGATTTATCATCTGGACCGCGGCTACGAGGCAATCGAGAAAAAACTTTCCGCCGTGGGGGCGAAAATCGAGCGGGTGAGCGGGTGAAGGGTTGGAGGGCGCCTACGGATCAGAGCCTGCCCCGGACTCGATCCGGGATCCGGGCCAAGGCATTGCCGCGAGCTTTCCGTCCCGGCCGTCACCCATCACACGGTAACCTCACTCATGACAGGTGAATGCCAATGGGAGCTCGTAAATCCGGTTGGAAGCCCATTGAGCTTGGCGGGCTAAAAATGACCAGCCTCCAGGACCGGCAAAGCAAGGTATCGGTTGCTGATTTCGCACATCCGGCGGCGCATCAAAGTTCATTTCGGCAGTTTATGGATTCTCTACCCTCCATACTGGCCGCCGAAGATCTCCGAAAGGCAGCCTATGCCATATCCGAAGCAGTCAGAAACGAAAAAACGGTCATTCTGGGAATGGGGGCACATCCCATAAAAGTCGGACTGAATCCCATAATCGTTTATGCAATCGAGCGGGGCCTTCTTTCTGGGATCGCCATGAACGGTGCTGGAATCATTCATGATGTGGAAATCGCTTTGGCCGGGAAGACCTCGGAAGACGTTGCGGCGCATCTTGGGAGCGGCGAATTCGGAATGGCGCGCGAAACGGCTGAATTCATCCACCGGGCTGTTTTGAAGGCATATTGCGAACGTAGAGAAGGCCTTGGGAAAGCGGTTGGCGAGGCGCTGCTCATGGAAAGAACGCCCTATGCGGATGCCAGCCTCCTTGTTGCCGCCGCCAGATGTAATCTGCCCGTAACCGTCCACGTGGCAATCGGGACCGACATCATACACATGCATCCGGAAATGGACGGCGCCGCAATGGGAGCGCTGAGCCAATTTGACTTCCGCCTGTTTTGCGGGCTTGTTTCAACCTTGCAGCACGGGGTTTTCATAAACCTGGGCTCAGCCGTGGTAATCCCGGAGGTCTTTCTCAAGGCGGTCAGCGTAGCCAGAAACATGGGCTTCCCACTCGATGGCCTCACCGCCATAAACATGGATTTCCTACGGCATTACAGGCCGCTTACCAATGTCGTACAAAGGCCCACCATGGATGGCGGCGTCGGTATAAATCTTACGGGCCACCATGAAATAATGTTTCCGCTATTGATGGCGGCGGTCCTGGAGGGGATTGGGAGCAAGGAGAACTCATGAGCCGTAAGATTTTTATCCGGTTCGGGGCAACCGAAATGAGCGCCGAGCTGAACGATTCACCTACAGCGTCTGCGCTTTTCACCGCACTTCCGTTGTCCGCCAGGGCCAACACATGGGGAGACGAAATCTACTTCCAGGTTCCGGTCGATCGGAAGCTCGATTCCACGGCTGCTGAAGTAGTCCAGGTTGGCGAACTCGGATACTGGCCCTCGGGCCGGGCGTTCTGCATTTTCTTCGGTCCGACTCCGGTCAGCAGCGGAAATGAAATCCGCCCTGCGAGCGCCGTCAACGTGATCGGAAAACTGACCGGGGACGCGCGCGCGTTCAAGGTTGTCCATGACGGCGATCTTATTGAGTTGGACGTTGCCCGCTGAGATGTTATCCTTATCTGTGTTTTATAAACTGACGGCTTCTCTGGAGGGTCAAAATGCCGATATACGAATACGAGTGCTGCAACTGTTGTGAGTGTTTCGAAAGACTTGTTTTCAGGAGTGATGAGGCGGTAAGGTGCCCGAAGTGCGAATCTTCTGAGGTTCGTAAGAAGATGTCCGTTTGCGGCTTCAAGAGCGGCGGGGACAAGGGGGCGGCGAGCAGCCGCGTTGGTACGGCGGCATCCGGTTGTTCGGGGTGCGCGAGCGCAAGCTGCAGCACCTGTCATTAAAGGTCGAAAAAGAGGGAACATTTTTGACAAAGGAACTCATCCGGATTGCGACCCGCGGCAGTATGCTGGCTCTTCAACAGAGCGGGATCATAAAAGCGGCCCTCGAGAAGCTCTGGCCTGAAATCCGGTTTGAACTTCAAATCATAAAGACAACCGGTGACAAAATTACCGACGTTCCTCTGGCAAATGTTGGCGGCAAGGGGCTTTTCGTCAAGGAAATAGAGGATGCCCTTGCGGACGGATCTGCTGACATGGCGGTTCACAGCATGAAAGACGTTCCCGCCGTTTTGCCCGCCGGTCTCGAGATAGTCGCCATTCCTGAGCGCGAGGACCCGCGCGACGCCCTGATTATCAGAAAAGGCAAAACAATCGGCGATCTATGTCATGGAGCGGTGATCGGCACCAGCAGCCTCCGCCGGGGGGCGCAGATACGGGCCATGCGCCCCGATTTTGCTATCTGCAATCTTCGCGGGAATCTGGATACGCGCCTCCGAAAGCTCGATGAGGGCGGGTTCGACGCAATCGTACTTGCTGCGGCCGGTCTCAAGCGGATGGGCTGGCAGCACAGGGTTACGATGTATATGGACCCGGTGACTTTCATACCAGCCATAGGACAGGGTGCGCTGGGAATCGAGGCGAGGTCCGCAGACCACAGAATGCGCCATTTCCTTGCACCCCTGAACCACCCCGAAACCGCCGTCGCTGTTCGAGCAGAACGCAGCCTGTTAGAGGAACTCCAAGGCGGCTGCCAGGTTCCCATTGGCGGCCATGCGCGCATTGCCGGAAAAATTGTCGAACTCTCAGCCCTGGTCGCATCGCTCGACGGCATGCAATTGTTCCGGGCAGTACGCACTGCGCCCCTGCAAGATGCAGCCGCGCTCGGGAAAAGAGTTGCCGTGGAATTGCTCGATCTCGGTGCAAAGAAAATACTCGATGAGGTTTACAGGTCGGCTGCCGCCGAACCGGGTGAGGTGTGATCCCGGGATGCAATAGGTCATTTATGCCAGATAGGACCTATATTCCCCCTGCTTCGCGAAGCAAATCCAGCGCCCGGTTGCAGAGAAAGAGAATGCAGTGAGAAAAGGCAAAGTCTATCTCGTGGGAGCCGGACCGGGAGATCCCGGTCTTCTGACGATCAGAGGCAAGGAAGTCCTCGGGAAGGCCGAAGTGGTCATTTTCGATTACCTGGCCAATGAGGAATTGCTCAACTTTGCTCCCCCCGGCGCCGAGCGCATCTACGTCGGTAAAAAAGGCGGCAGTCATACCCTTGGCCAGGAGGCAATAAACGCCCTGCTGGTCGAAAAGGGACGTGAAAATGTGGTCGTGCGGCTCAAAGGAGGGGACCCTTTCGTTTTCGGCCGAGGCGGCGAGGAGGCACAGGCGCTCGTCAAAAACGGTATTGCGTTCGAAGCCGTACCCGGGATTTCCGCGGCCTCCGCAGTTCCGGCCTATGCAGGCATACCGCTTTCACACCGGGATTCTACGGCGACCATCGCCTTCATTACGGGGCATGAGAGAGCGGACAAAGACGAGCACAAATCCAAAATTGCATGGGACAAGATATCTACTGGAGCGGGAACGCTGGTTTTTTTCATGGGCGTCAAGAACCTGGCTGAAATCTGCCGAAATCTCGTCCAATACGGCCGGCCGGCCGACACTCCTGTGGCCCTGATTCGCTGGGGCACCACTCCAATGCAGCAAACAGTTACCGGCACGCTTTGCGATATAGTGCAAAAGGTCAAAGAAGCCAATTTGCAGCCGCCTGCAATGATTATTGTCGGAGAAGTCGTCAAGTGCCGCGACGAGCTGAACTGGTTCGAGCGTCGGCCCCTGTTCGGCCGAAAGATCGTGATTACCCGGGCAAGGGAGCAGGCCAGCGGTTTCAGGGCTGAACTGGAAGATCTCGGGGCCAAATGCATCGAGTTTCCGACCATCGCCATAGCTCCTCCACCCTCATGGGACCCGCTGGACGGCGCGATACGGAATCTTTCGCAATACGACTGGGCTATTTTCACAAGTGCAAACGGCGTCAGATTCTTTATGGAAAGGCTGCTTGCGGCTGGTAGGGACGCTCGAGACCTCAAGGGCATTCGGCTCGCCGCAATCGGACCCAAAACCGCCGAAGCTCTCGAATCGGTCCTGCTGCGTCCGGACCTGGTGCCATCCGTATACCGCGCCGAAGCCATACTGGACTCCCTGTGCGAACACAGCGTGCGCGCAAAGCGCTTCCTCATTCCGCGCGCCTTGGCTGCGCGCGAAGTTTTGCCCGAAAAACTAAGGGAACGTGGCGCGCAGGTTGACATCGTCCCGGCCTACCAAACCGTTCTCCCCGAGCAGGACGCCCATAAAATTCGGGCACTTTTGACCGATTGCGAGATAGACTGCCTCACATTCACATCGTCTTCCACAGTTTCGAACTTCTTTGCCTTGATCGGAAGCGAGGATCTCCAGCGATGCAGGGACCGGATGGCAGTTGCCTGTATAGGTCCAATAACGGCTGAAACAGCGGCAAAGTTCGGACTAAAGACCTCTATTATGCCCTCTGAATACACAATCCGGGGGCTTGTGGATTCGATTGTCTCTTACTTTGAGACGCATTGAGGAATTGAGGAATTAAAGATCCTCAGATTCCAAATCCCTAAATTCCTAATTCAGGAGGGTTTATGCAAGGCGCTCTGTCGGGATTAAAGGTGTTGGACCTTTCGCGGCTTTTGCCTGGACCGTTCTGTTCCATGCTCATGGCGGACCTGGGTGCGGATGTAATCAAGGTGGAAGACCCCCAAATGGGTGACTACATTCGGTGGTGGCCGCCCAAAATCGGAGTAAACAGCGGATTTCACATTGTGCTCAACCGCAATAAGCGCTCGCTCACTCTCAACCTCAAAAACCCGGAAGCAAAGGTGATATTCGAGAAGCTGGCCGCGGGCGCCGATGTCGTTCTGGAAGGTTTTCGCCCCGGGGTTATGGCAAAACTGGGACTTGGCTACGAAAGCCTCGAGCGGATAAACCCGCGCCTGGTTTATTGCGCAATAAGCGGTTACGGCGCCGACGGGGTCCTGGCGCACAAAACGGGCCACGATGTCAACTACCTGGGCTTGAGCGGGGTCCTTTCCTACAGCGGCAAAGACTCGCCGACAATGACCGGTGTCCAGATAGCGGATCTGGGCGGCGGAGGTCTTCTGGCTGCTTTTGCGATTATGGCCGCGCTTTTTGCGCGTGAGCGGCTGGGCAGAGGTCAGTTCGTCGATATTTCGATGGCCGATGGGGCGTTCGCCTGGAACTGCCTGCGGTGGGGAAAATTCATTGCAGACGGCAAAGTTCCCGAGCCGGGAGATGACCTGCTCAATCACGGGCTGGCCTGCTACAACATCTATCAGACCCTGGACGGGCGGTACATTAGCCTGGGTGCGCTTGAGCCCCAGTTTTGGCAGTCTTTTTGCCGAACCGCCGGACGACCGCAGTGGGACACTCCCCTTTATTTCGAACCCGGAGCGCATCAGAAGGAGCTGACTGAGAGCGTCTCGGAATTTTTCCGGCAAAAAAGCCTGGCCGAATGGGTCGAGCATTTCAAAGACGCGAACTGTTGCTGCGAACCGGTGCTGAACCTCGAGGAGGTAATGGAGAGCGAGCTGATGAAGGGCCGCGCAATGGTAGTTGACCTGATCCACGAATCCTGGGGCGCCTATAAGCAGCTCGGGATAGCGCCTAAGTTTTCCCTTACGCCGGGTTCTCTCACATCCCATGCGCCCGAACTCGGAGAACACACCAGCCCGATTCTCGAAGAACTCGGCTACTCGGCAGCAAAAATTGAGGACTTGAAAAATTCCGGGATAGTTTAACCATGCTGCATCTCGCACCCTGTTACTATATATAAATCCCCGGTCCTGAACGAAATCCGGTTCTCGGGGTTTGTGTCTTACCCGCCCCGGGAACCGGAAGTGAGGCATGCGGTCCAGGGCGTCAGGAGATGTAATCTTCTCTAAAGCCACCCACACTATTGTCAACGGGAAAACCGCAAGAATTGGGGTTTGGGACAGCCCTGGCGCCCTGGCCCGAGACCACCGCCTGCGTCCTACTGCACGCACTGGTTTCGAATCTTTTGTTCTTCATGCATCTCGAAGGTGCCATCCTCTTTTCGGATGATCAGCATATCCCGGCCCTGCCGGTCGGTTACCCTTATTGCGCCGATGCAGAATTCCGGCAGTTTCTTTACGTGTGTCTTCGGTTTCAGTCTGGCGAATATTAAGCCTGCGGCCACAAAGGCAGCTATGATCCCGATGAGGCAAAAATATAAGAATTGATCCATTAATTATCTCCCCGTAAGCGGTCCTCCGCATTATGGTGTGCGGTCAATCTGATTTTTAGTTAAACATGGAATCAGAGTTCCACAACTTGAGAGGCGCGGCAAGAGAAAAGTTTCCCTTACCGGGCGTCTTGGATTTTCGTTGTGATGCGAAACGTATCGGGTTATCCTCGGAGAAAGCGGTGTCCCTTCGGCAAAGCGAAGCGCCCAGGGTTTTGCCCGGATGGGTGCCTAATGTTTTCAGGAGCCTTAATGAGCAGGATATTGAAATTTTTGATATTACAGGCATGCATTTTTTTATTGCCCCTTACAGCCGCAGCGGAGCCTGGCCGGTTCGAGACTGACATCATCAGGACCTCCGATGGGCTGCTTCAGGTCACTTTTCTAGGACACGCATCACTTAAAATGGATTTCCATGGCAGGCACATCTATATAGATCCCTGCACGGAGGTGGCCGATTTTTCCGAAATGCCCAAGGCCGACATCATCCTTTTTACGCACGAACACAGCGATCATTTTGACCTGAAGGCCATCGAGGAGCTTAGCGGTGAGAACACGCTGGTTGTAGAGACCGAAATCTGTGCCGCCAAATATGCAGAGGGCATAGTAATGAAGAACGAGGACGTTAAAATAGTCCAGGGCCTGAGGATCGAGGGTGTCCCCGCGTATAATGTCGTACACAAGCGTCCCTCGGGTTTTCCTTATCACCTTAAGGGGATGGGAAACGGCTACATAATTACATTCGGGGACACGCGTGTCTACATTGCGGGCGACACGGAGAAAATACCGGAGATGAACGAGTTGAGCGATATCGACGTCGCATTTCTTCCGGTCGCGCTTCCGGATACAATGTCGGTGGAGATGGCGGCCGACGCGGTGAAAGTGATAAAGCCCAAGATTTTTTATCCATATCGTTACGGCGATACGGACATTTCCGAGCTGAAGGAACTTCTGAAGGGCCAGTCGGAAACCGAGGTGCGAGTCCGTAATATGAAATAGTCAAGACCTGGCTCATCAGGTTTATATGCAATTTCTTAAACTCGTCATACGAAATACGTTCAGGCAAAGACTGCGAACCACTCTCACCATTTTCGGCATGGCGGTGGCAATCCTTGCATTCTGCCTGCTCGATACTATTGTTGAGGCCTGGTATATAGGTGTGAACTCCGCCTCGCCAAACCGGCTGATATCCCGCAATTCCGTTTCTCTAATTTTCCCGCTCCCCCTGAACTACCGGTCCAGGGTACAACTGGTCCCTGGAGTTGACCAGGTCGTCTACGCCAACTGGTTCGGCGGGGTTTACATTGACGAGCGGCATTTTTTCCCGAGAATGGCTGTGGGACCCGAGAATTATTTCGACGTCTTTTCGGAATTCCGTGTCTCTAAAGAGGAACTCACAGCGTTCTGGAAGCAGCGAAACGCGTGCATCGCTGGGCGAAAAATCGTAGAGCAATATGGATGGAAACCGGGAGATACGATTACGCTCACCGGAAACATATACCCCGGAGACTGGCGTTTCGTGCTGCGCGGAGTGTACAGTGGCGCGACAAAATCAACTGACGAGACCCTGTTTTTCTTTCGTTGGGATTATCTTGACGAAACAGTGAAGAAGAATATGCCGGCGAGGGCCGGGCAGGTGGGCTGGTACGTGATTCAGGTACACAATCCAGCCGATGCCGGGCAAATCTCGGAATCGGTGGACAATCTTTTCAAAAACTCCTCGGCGGAGACCCTGACCGAGACTGAAAAGGCGTTCCAGGCCGGGTTCCTAGCCATGACGGAGGCGATCGTAATCGCTGTTCGGATCGTCTCATATGTGGTTATAGGGGTTATCCTCATTGTACTTGTAAATACGATGGCGATGACTTCGCGCGAGCGTACCCCGGAGTATGCGATCCTGAAGACCATGGGCTTCGGGAGCAAACATCTGTGGTTCCTGATTGCCGGGGAATCGGTGTTTATTTCCACGCTTGGCGCGGCGGTCGGAATGGCGCTTTCCTACCCTGCGGCAAGCGTTTTTTCCAGCAGCACGGGATCGCTTCTGCCTGTTTTCCAGATACACTTTTGGAAGACGCTTTCCTTTTGCGCCCTTATCAGCTTCGGGATCGGAATCGTGTCGTCGCTGCTGCCGATCTGGAGCGCCGGCCGCGTTCGAATAGCCGAGGCGCTCAGGCATCTGGGGTAGAATATGAGTGAACCGGGGATTCATCTTTTTATCGGCTTCAGAGGAGCAAGGCTCGAAGAGGAGCTAAAATACCTTATCAGGGAATACCGTCCGGGCGGGATCGTCCTTTTCAAAAGAAACATTGAAGGCCGCGAGCAACTCAAGACCCTTATTTCGAGCGCGCAGGAGCTTGCGATGGACGAGCTCAAGCGCCCTCTTTTCTTTGCCGTCGATCAGGAGGGTGGAAGCGTCCAGAGGCTTTCTCCCCACTTCCGCTCGATTCCTTCGGCAAGGTCCCTTGCAGAGCAAGGGCGGGAAGCCGTCGCCCAATGGGCCGCAGTGTGCGCGGCCGACCTCAGGGAGATTGGAATCCAGATAAACTTCGCTCCCGTTCTCGATATAGTTGCCGAAGGGAAAGAACACTTTATGGAGACCCGCTCATTTGGTTCGATACCGGCGACAGTATCGGATCTGGGAACCATCTGGATCGAAACGCTCCAGGCAAACGGAGTTTCGGCCACCGCAAAGCATTTTCCCGGACTTGGACGTGCAGAATTGGACCCGCACCATTTTGCTCCTGTCATCGCCGATGAGAAAGGGGACGATTTCCACTCACATCTTATCCCCTTTCGATCCGCCATTAGGGCCGGGGTCAACTGTGTGATGACTTCTCACGCGGTCTATCGGACGGTGGATAACCTCCATCCGGCGACCCTTTCACATGAAGTCAGCCACAGGTGGTTGAGAGAACGCCTCGGCTTCGGAGGCGTCCTGTTCGGCGACGACCTGGACATGGCAGCGATTTCCGAGAATTATTCGCCCGAAGAGATAGCATTTCTTGGACTTTCCTGCTCTATGGACTTCTTTTTGCTTTGTCAGAAGTCCGAGAGCATTGAGTCTATGCACAGGGCGGTCGCCGATCAGTTGGGCCGGAACCAATCCTTGCAAGGATTTCATCGCGCTACGATCCAGAGGCTTGAGATGTTGAGGCTTTTCCATTTCGCTGGGTAGCGCCCAGCGTTGCGCGAGGTGGAAATGGCGGATGCGCCGGGATTCAAAAAGATATGTCCTCCAACCCCTAAACTACCACCATCACCTTGATTGCCTTCCGGGTATCCATTGCCTTGTAGCCTTCGGGCACTTCATCGAGACTGAGCGTCAAATCCAGGACCGGCGAGGGATCGAGCCGGCCGGCCAAAACGTCTGCGAGCAGTGCGGGGATGTAAGCCCGCACAGGGGCTACTCCCCCATTCAGGTTGATGTTCTGGCGAAACATCCGCTCGAGGTTGATGATGACATCCCCGTAATGCGGCACCCCAACAAAGCCGACCGTGCAGCCGGGACGGCAGATCCCGATCGCGGTGTTAAGCGCATCACTGGTCCCGACGCACTCAAGTACTGCATCGGCACCTCCCCCGGTCATCTTTATCACTTGAGAGACGGCCTCCTCGCCGCGGCTTGCAATGATATCGGCAGCCCCCAAACTTTCGGCCAGCTCCAGACGTCTTCTCTGATGTCCCAGCATAATAATGCGCGCGGCGCCAAGTCTTTTTGCCGCCAGAACTCCGCACAACCCGACCGCGCCGTCACCAACCACCGCAACGGTTGCTCCCTGGGCAACCCCTGCGGAAATCGCCGCATGGTGTCCCGTGCCCATCACGTCGGTAATGGGCAGTATGGCCTTGAAGAGCGCGCTTTCCGAAACACCTTTCAGCGAAAGATCCCGTGGCAGCGCGACGAGCGTGCCGTCGGCAAAGGGGCTGCGCACCATCTCGGCTTGCCCGCCGTCATTGCTCATGCCCCAAAACCCGCCGCTAACGCACGAGGTCTGCAATCCTTTCCGGCAGAATTCACATGTTCCGTCGGAAAAAGCGAACGGCGCGAGGACTCTGTCGCCTTTTCTCAGTGTGCGAACCTCCGGACCGACTTCCTCGACGATGCCCATAAATTCGTGACCCAATCGCCAGCCCGGCTCAAAAGGAGTGAGACCGCGGTAGTACCACAAGTCTGAGCCGCAGATGCAGGCGTGCGTAACACGTACGATCGCGTCGGTCGGCTCGAGGACCTTTGGGTCCGGGACCTGCTCGACACGCAAATCTCCTGGTGCGTGGAAAACGGTGGCCTTCAATTTTTCTCCTCCACTCAAATCAAAGCAAATAAGCCATAGGGGGCATTTCGCGGAAAGACCCGCGCCTGTCAAATCGCTAAAACGATTTGACGTTTTCCCTGTTTGAGGTTAGAACCTGCCTCTAAAGTAACCACCTTTGATCGTGGCGACAATCGAGCTGCATATATATAGGCGTGTGCCTCAAGTTGTGTGGACATGGTTAAACAGGTAATTAGTTTCCATCGTGAATTTGATTAGAGCGGGAGCGAGCTTTCCGGCCCCACTCTACAACAAATGGTTTTACGGATCAGGGGATGGTGGCTGACGGCGCCGTTCTGGCATTGCCAGGACTTGCGAGGGGAGTGAGAAAAGAAGCCGGCGGAGCTTTGGGCCTGTATTTTCGATTTCCCGAAACCTGTCTCCTTCAGCCTGTCAGGCTGCGCTGGAACATATCCCACACGATTTGTCCCCCGACTCTCTTTCGGGGTTTCTCCATGCGCTGCCCATTTGCGGGCAGGAGGATAAAGACCGGTTTTTCCTGTGCACCGGCTTCAGTGAGCTTATCAATCAAACACAGGCGCCCGAAATGGGGATCGGCCAGTTCGTCATGAAACGTTATAAGGTCGCAAACTTTAAAATACCTTTGAAGATAATTATTTCTCGGTTAGAATTTCTATCATCCGTACATTGCCCGCAAGCGCAGCATAATAGCGCGTAATTACTCCATTTGCTCACGCAGGAACCTCCTGCGCAGCAACGCGTTATTATTTCGCAGCAATTGACCGTTTTCCCATGGGAAAGAGTTTTGCGATGGAGATTCATTCCACTGAGGCCCTGACTGCCACAAACCTGCAACTCAATGGCATCATTGAATTCCTCCCCGATGCAACCTTGGTAATCGGCGTTGATGGTAAGGTGATGGCGTGGAATCGCGCCATCGAAGAGATGACCGGGGTGCCCAAAGAGGATATGATAGGTAGAGGGGATTATGCTTATGCAGTCCCGTTCTACGGCGAAAGGCGACCGCATCTTTCGCACCTGCTCGATAAGAGCGACGGCGATCTTGAAGCCAAATTCCGTTACGTAAAGAGGAAAGGCAACGTTTTATTTGCTGAAACGTATGCCCCATGTCTGTACGGAGGCAAAGGGGGCTACATTTTCGCAACAGCGGCGCCGTTGTTCGATGCAGAGGGCAGGCGCACGGGCGCCATCGAATCCATTCGCGATGTTACCGAACGAAAAGAGGCGGAAGAAGCATTAAAGCGCAGCGAGGGAAAATACCGCGAACTGGTTGAAAATGCCAACAGCATCATCCTGCGGCGGGACAATACCGGCAACGTGACTTTTTTCAACGAGTTCGCGCAACGCTTTTTCGGCTACAGCGAAGAGGAGATACTCGGAAAGAATGTGGTGGGAACTATTGTTCCTCTCGTGGAATCGACGACCGGCCGGGACCTCAAGCGGATGATCGAAGACATCGGACGTGACCCTGGCCGCTACGCAGCAAATGTCAACGAGAACATGCGCCGCAACGGCGAGAGGGTTTGGATCGCCTGGACCAACAAGCCTGTTCGGGATGAAAACGGGCGGATTGTGGAAGTCCTTTGTGTGGGAAATGATGTCACCGAACTCAAGGGGGCGCGGGACGAGCTGTTCAATTCCAGCCAGATGCTCCAATCGGTCCTTGACAACATCCCACAGCGGGTTTTTTGGAAGGATGGAGACTCGATCTTCCTTGGCTGCAACAAGGCGTTCGCCCTGGACTTCGGCTATGAAGATCCCGGTGATGTCGTGGGCAAGACCGATTACGAGGTCACTTCGGCAAAAACCGCCGATCTCTACCGTGCCGACACTATGGAGGTGATGCAAACAGGCAGGGCCAAGCTCAATTACGAAGAACCGATCATAAGAGCGGATGGCAGCCTGGGTTGGGTGATTACCAGCAAGGTGCCCATGTTTGACCGGAACGGCCATGTGAGCGGGGTCCTGGGAACTTACGAGGACATAACGGAGCGCAAGCGGGCGCAGGAAGCGCTGCGGGAGAGCGAAACGCGCTACATCGGCGTGATTGAGAATATGCGGGACGTTTTCTACCGGACAGACGAGCGCGGTGCGGTTGTCATGGTCAGTCCCTCGGCGGCCGCGCTCCTGGGATACGGTTCGCTTGACGAGGTGCTGGGCAAGCAGGTGGACGGCTTTTGGATGTATCCGGAGGAGCGTGAAAAAATGCTGCGCGCCTTACGGGAAGACGGCGTGGTCAGAGACTATGAGGTGACGATCAAGAAAAAGGACGGCTCGCCCTTTTTCGTTGCGACCACAAGCTCATTCCTCAAGGACGATAAGGGAAACATCCTCGGAGTCGAAGGGATATTTCGTGATATCACCGAGCGCAAACGGGCCGAGGAAGAGCGCATGCGATTGGTGACAGCGATCGAACAGGCAGCGGAAGCAATCATCATAACCGATACAAACTGGATCATCGATTATGTCAATCCGGCTTTTACGGCTATGGCGGGCTATGACGGCGCGGAGGTTATCGGCCGGCATTTGCGTCTCCTTAAAAGCGATGAACATGACCGGGCCTTCTACAGGGATATCCGGAAAACGCTCAGCGAAGGCCATGTATGGTCGGGACGTCTCACTAACGTGAAAAAAGACGGTTCGCTGTACGAGACGGAGGCCACGGCATCTCCCGTCCGGAACGAGTCCGGGGCTGTCATCAACTATGTAAGCATCCACCGGGACATCACGCGCCAGGTGAAGCTTGAAAAAGACCTTCGCCAGGCGCAGAAGATGGAAGCCATCGGCACTCTGGCCGGAGGGATCGCCCATGACTTCAACAACATTCTGACGGCCATAGTCGGCCACGCGGAAATAGCCAGATTCACTCTTGCACAGGCAGACCCGGTACGCCGCAATCTTGATCAGGTGCTCAAAGCAAGCGCTCGCGCAGCGGAGCTGGTTAAGCAAATCCTTGCCTT
Source organism: Syntrophobacteraceae bacterium (assembly GCA_049520035.1). Classification (GTDB taxonomy): domain Bacteria; phylum Desulfobacterota; class Syntrophobacteria; order Syntrophobacterales; family Syntrophobacteraceae; genus SbD1. The sequence goes on from JBEKQE010000001.1 coordinate 157,425, forward strand.
CAGCCACAAAACGGAGCAAAATCCTCAACCCCTGCCCATCGTCTCCGTTGTGAAAGAAGCGCTCAAACTGTTACGCCCTTCTCTGCCCAGTACCATCGAAATTCGCCATGAGGTTTCATTGAGTCCGGAAGATGGAGTCATTTTTGCCGATCCAACCGAAATCCACCAGGTGCTCATGAATTTTTGCACCAATGCGGCGCATGCCATGCGCGCCAAGGGCGGCGTTTTGAGCGTCACATTGTCCGATACGGTTGTTGATGACATCCCTGACTCCCCGCACCCGGACCTGGAAGCGGGTCCTTACGTGTGTCTTACGGTAAGCGATACGGGCCACGGTATCGACGCGGCGGTCATGGAAAGAATCTTTGATCCCTACTTCACGACTAAGGGGGTCGGCGAAGGAACGGGACTCGGGCTTTCAGTGGTCAGGGGGATCGTCAGGACGTATGGCGGAGCCGTAACGGTGCAGAGCCGGCCCGGTAATGGAACCACCTTCAACGTGTTTCTTCCAAGGATGGAGCAAAAGGTCCCGGCGCATGCGGAAACAAGGGAAGCTCTTTCCACAGGCACCGAGCGAATACTTTTTGTTGACGATGAGGAAACTCTGGCTGAAATGGGGCGGGAAATGCTGGAGTCTCTTGGCTACAAGGCCGTTACAAAAACCAACAGCCTCGAAGCCCTGGAGACCTTCCGCGCCGATCCTCTTGGGTTCGATCTTGTCATCACAGACATGACCATGCCAGGTCTAACGGGCGAAGAGCTGGCCAGGGAACTTCTCGCCATCCGGCGCGGTATGCCGATCATCCTGTGCACCGGGTACAGTGAGCTTATCAATGAAACACAGGCGATCGAAATGGGGATCAGCGAGTTCGTCATGAAACCTTATACGGTCGCAAACTTCGCCAATACCATTAGAAAAGCGCTGAAAACGCATCGGAGAATTTATGAACTCAGGAATTCAGGAATTGAGGAATTGAGGACTGAGAAGTTGGAAGATTAATTCCTAAATCACCTAAGTGCCTGAATTCACCTCAAAACAAAACCTGCAGCACGGAGTCTGTTTTCCGTAGTTTCTCTTCAATTGTCCGTGTCTGCTCTCTGCCGATTCTGCCGATTTTGTGCAGAAAATGCAGACGTTGAACTGCCCCGAAGAGGCCCTCGACCGCTGAAGGCGTGTCCAGATCGTTGTTCATCCCTGCCTCGAAAGAAGCTGTGAGGTCCTCGATGAGGCTGCTTACAGCTTCGTCCTCCATGATCTGTTCAGTTCTCTCCCCGGGGATCGACAGATCTCGAGTCATTGCTCTGAGGGCATCCAGCTTCGAACCTTGCGCGCGAACTCCATCCATGCTCAGGTTGATCTCTTTGCGGTATTGCCTCGACAGGAGGTAAAAACGGATTTGCTCCCATGAAAAGCCCTGCTCGATAAGATTCCCTGGGTAAACTATATTGTGAAGGCTTTTCGACATTTTCTTTCCGCCGGCCAGGACATGCCGGCCATGCAGCCAGTGGCGGGCCAGTTTTTCACCCGACACCGATTCCATAACGGCGATATTGTAATCGTGGTGCCTGTAAAGGTTGTCTATGCCCCCGCAGAATATGTCCAGGGAATAGCCCAGGGTTTCAGAAATCATGGCTGGGTCCTGCACGTTCCAGGAAGGCCTCCCCCTGCCTATCTCAGTGTCCCAGCAAACCTCATCGCCTCCCTTGCACTCGTGCCAGAGGATGAAATCGCCAAGGTTCCATCTGAGTCCCGGATAGGTGTCCCGCTTGAACCGCTTCTTGGTTTTGGGCCATTTGCTCATGTCCAGCCGAAACAGTTTGCCGAAACCCTTGAATTTGAGAGGATCGAAGAAGATGTCGGATTTGTGCCGGTAGGCATAACCTTTCTCGATCAGCTTGCGGATCAGGTAAACGGCTTGTTCGACGCTCGTGGATGAGCGCGGAATACGCTCGGGCAATTTTATCCGCAGCCGTCCGGCTTCCTCGATAAAGCGCCCTGCTATGGCGCCTGTAAGTTCTTCGACCGACAGGCCGCGCTCCTGGGCTTCCTCGATGGCCTTGTCTTCAATATCCGTTAAATTTATTACTCGCTTGACTTCATATCCCTGGTACTCCAGATATCTTTGGAGCACATCCTCCCAGATGAACGTGCGATAATTTCCGATATGAGGCGGGCTATAAATCGAGGGTCCACAACTGAACATCCTGACCACTCCCCGCGCGCGCCCGTTTTCCGGTCGAAAGGGTTCTTTTTGTCGAGTCATTGTGTTGTAGAGTTGGAGCATCGGTTCGACCTTGTCGTGAAACGGTGAGTTTAGCTGACCTCAAAATTTAGAACGATTCTGCGATTTTGTAAAGCCGGGTAAAATACGCGCGCCAATCGGCGAATAGAGCCTGCCCCGGACCCGATCCAGGGCGAATCGGACAATTGGTTTTTACCCATTCAACTATTCACCCCTTCAGTGGTTCGCCGCTTATTCACAGATCTTTTTTATGAGGACTTTTCGGACCCTGCGTCCCTCCATTTCGACTACTTCAAAGCTGTACCCGCAGCACTCAAAGAGGTCTCCGACAGCCGGCACCCTCTTGAGGTGAGTCATTGTAAAGCCGCCCAGGGTCTGAAAGCGCCCCTGCCGCTCACCGGGCAGTTTGCGGATGCGGAAAAAGGCTTTCAACTCGTCAATGGGCAGCATCCCTTTCACCAGCCATGTGCCTTCGTCCCGCTGAATAATTGGAGGCTCCTCCAGCACTCCTGGCGAAGCAATGTCGCCGACGATGGCCTCCAAAATATCCGTGAGGGTTATAATTCCCTCGATTGTACCATATTCGTCGACCACGAGCGCCATTTGCTGGCCCGATTGCCTGAAGCTCTCCAGCACTTTTAAGGCTTGCGTGCTCTCATGGACGAAAAGCGGTTTATGCATCGAGGCCCTGAGGTCAAGGGGCTTCCCGCTCAGGCAGCTCGCAGCGATGTCGCGGACATGGACTACCCCCTGGATATTTCCCGCCTTCTGGCCGACGGGAAACCAGGGGTTAGAACTTTTAGCGATTTTTCGTCTCGTCTTGTCCGGTGACTCGTTTATATCCAGCCACACGACCTTGTTGCGCGGAGTCATCATCACCCCGATACGGCGGCCTCCAAGCCGGAAGACTCTTTCCACCATATCCTGCTCGGCTTCTTCGAATATGCCGGCAACCGTGGCCTGCCCTATGAGCATGCGGATTTCCTCCTCGGTTACAGGCGCCTCCTTAGTCGGCCTGAACCTGAAAAAGCGCAGCACCATATCGGTGGAAAAGCTCAGTATCCGGATAATGGGTGACGTTACGGCCGAGAGTCTTGCCATCGGTTTTGCAACCGCCGAAGCAATTCGCTCTGGGGTGGATACGGCGATCCTTTTCGGGATAAGTTCGGACAGGAGCGAAAAATAGGTGATAAGCCCAACAACCAGCGCCAGGGCTATCGAGTCGCTGTAGCGTCCGATGTATGGGATCGACGAGAGCGTTGCAGCCACATGTCCGGCAAGGCTTGCCCCGCCGAAAGCCCCGCTTAGAACGCCGATGAGCGTTATTCCGACCTGTACGGTCGCCAGAAAGCGATGTGGGTTCTCGGCCAGATCCAGGGCCACGCGGGCACTCGAACTCCCCTCCTCGGCGTGCCTCAGCAGCCGCGTTTTGCTCGACGAGACCACGGCAAGCTCCGACATTGCAAAAAAACCGTTCGTCAGTATGAGCAGCAAGACAATAATGATGTCCAGTATGCCCCAAAGCATTTTTTTCTCCGATTTACCTCTTTTTAAGTGTAGTGGCCGATTTGCGGTTCACCAATTGACGCATTCACCAATTTCCCTCGCAAAATCGAAGAGGCGGGCCGATCCCCGCCTCCAGTATGCATTCTTTCCGGATCGGGCCGCCGGCCCGTTAAACCACGGAAACAGAGCTTGCCTGGGCTCCCTTGTCTCCTGATCGCTCAATAAAGGTTACCTCCGTCCCGACGTTGAGTGCTTCGAATTTGCCATCGAGGACCGCGTTTTTATGAAAGTAAACCTCACGTCCTTCAGGTGTCATGAGGAACCCATAGCCTTGCTCCGTAAATATCCTGACCACCCTTGCCACCGGCTTCTCAAAGTGAGTTTTCACCTCGCCTCTTTGCCTCTCCGCATATTCCGTTACGCGCCGTTGGGCGGTTTCGAACGAATTCACTATCGCCACGTGCAGGTCTTCGTCAGGTTCTCTTTTCACAATCAGCGCACCACCCGGCACGGTTATATCTATCCTGACGTTATACATTATTCCGCTTCGCTGGCTGCGGTGAGGCACGTCCACTTTCACACGGCACCCGATGATCTGGTCGTAGAACCTGTCGAGTTTTAAAGCTTTGTCCCGGATAAGCTCTTCGGTTTCACCGTTGATGCGCACGTCGCGTGCGCTGATTTCCAGTGGTAATTTCATGAGATTCTCCCCTTATACTCTTTTTTTATAAGTTAGTCACGCCGTGGCATCGTGATGAGTTGTTTGCAGTTAGCAATCTCCTTGCTCCGCGATGTTATTCTTTCAGTTTGGAGACGATCCGGCTCCGTGATTCGAGCGTCCTGTGAACCGGACACCGGTTGGCGATCTCGAGGATTCTCTGCCGAGTGGGCTGGTCAAGGTCCCCCTTCAACTCGATCTCCCTTTCAATGAAATCTATTTTGCTCCTCGGGTCATCGCAATCCTGGCAGTCTTCCGCATGGATTTTCTCGTGCCTTAGTCTTACGACAATGGAGTCCACAGGCAGTTTTTTGCGGTCCGCATACATTCTGATGGTCATCCCGGTACAGGCGCCAAGGGCCGATACCAGCAGGTCGTAGGGAGTAGGCCCGCTATTGGCCCCTCCCACCGGGATCGGTTCATCGGCGACCAGGCCGTGTCCGTTGGCCATAATCTCGGTCCGAAAGCCGGTCTTGCCCGTACGGGCTATGATTCGGTTATCGGATAGTTCCGGCTGAATATATTTTCTCTCTGAAATCTTGAGATATTTCGATGCCCAGGCCGCAAGCACCGAGCCTACGTAGAGGGAATCTTCGCGGTTGGCGAGCAGGTGATCGGCCTTGTCCAGCGAAATGAAGCTCTTCGGATGCCGCGCCGCAGTAAAGATCTTCGCAGCCTGATCAATCGATACGATCCGGTCTGCCGGAGAATGGAAGATCAACAGGGGTCTTCTAAGTGCGCGTATCGCCTCCTCCATGTTGCTCTGCTTCAGATCGTTCAGAAACTGCTCCTTTATCTTGAAATCTCTGCCGGAAATATTGATTGTAGTCTCGTCGTCCTTTTCGAGCTTTTCAAGCGGGGGTCCATCGATGAAACGGAGCAGACCCTTGAGTTCGGCGGGCGCGGCAATGGTCGAAACCGCCTCGGCGGAAGGTATCCTTTGGGCCGCATGAATCACTGCCGCCCCACCGAGCGAATGACCGATGAGGAGCCTGGGCGGCTCATAGGCGTCTTTTAGAAAGTCAGCAGCCGAAATGAGGTCTGCCACGTTCGTCGAGAAACTTGTTTCGGAAAAATCCCCCTCACTTTCACCAAGGCCGGTAAAATCGAACCTCAAGACTGCTATCCCATGCATCGCCAGCGCCCGGTTAATGTTCACTACGGCATTGAAGTTCTTGGTGCAGGTGAAACAGTGGGCAAAGACGGCAAAAGCGGTTGGCTTCTCGTCGAGCGGCAAGTCCAGGCGAGCGGCGAGCCGTTTTCCATCAGAGTTCTTAAAATAGAGCTTCTGAAATTGCATGATGGTCCTCCGCTCTGCTCGGCTATTCGCAATAAAGCGGCCAAAGCGGCGCAAATGGCTTCTAAACGACCCGGATTGACTTTAATCATTTTGCCGTGTCGTGCAATCCGAAGAAGGCAGTCTGCTTGTTCGAACTCATCCCATATCCCTTTTCTGCTCTCTTAAGAACTGCCTGTGGAGAAATTCACTTGCGTTAAGGGAAAAATTTCACTAGAATGCTACCCGCTTGATTGGCGTTTTTTCTTTCAGTATATTGGCGCATTGTTTCAGTTGGAGTTGCTGGCAAAGGAAAAACAAAAGGAGGAGAGCCCGGAATGAAAAAAGGAAGGTTAGTCTCGTGTTTGGCCATTGCGGCTGTATTTATCTTCTCAGCGACGCTGCTGGCATTGGCCGCCCAGCAGGCGCCCGATCAAATCACCCTTAAACCCGCGATTTGGCCCAGTCCGACCAAGACGCCCGTGCAGTTCAGCCACAAGAAGCATTCGGCGGAATACAAGGTTGCCTGTGATCAGTGCCATCATATCTATAAAGATGGCAAGAATACGTGGAAAGAAGGCGACCAGGTAGAAAAATGCGAAAAATGCCACACTGAACCAACCATCCAGGGCGAAATAAAACTTCCCCCGGATCAGAAGAAACTTAACCTCAAGTTCGCATTTCACACCAATTGTCAGCCCTGCCACAAGAAGCTGAAGGCGGAAAAGCCGGACACCAAGGCCCCGGTAGTCTGCGCCGGATGCCATCCGGGCGCAAAAGAAGACAAGTAGTTCCTGCGCAAAGTTTGAATCACAGTTTGAATCATGAAAAAAAGCCCACGTCACACGCGTGGGCTTTTTTCCATCATTGTCATTACGCCAGGACAATACCTGCCAGAGTCTTCCCGGGACTCAATTGTGTTTTTCGCGTCCTTGCCGTGAGCTAACGATAAAGCCGCTTGCTCCAATCGAGTCAAGCGGCTTGTTTGCGGATGGAACCCGGCCCAATGACGAGGGCAAACTAGACTTCTTCCACTGTGATTGCGCCCTGTTCGCAGACTTCCACACAGCTTTCGCAGCCCAGGCACTCATCCTCATTCACCGGTTCGGCCTTGCCGTCGGTAAGCTCGAATACATCGACGGGGCATACATCTACACATTCGGCGTCGCCAGTGCACTTGTCCTTGTCAACCGTTACTTTGAAGCTCATTTTTTCCTCCACTAGAGTTTAGAAAATTCGGGCACAATCGCTTCAGGAATTGTTATCAACTCCGTTGCTTCCGCTAACTGACAGGCCTTTTCGTACCCCCATCCAAACTTAAAGTCAAGCTGGAAATAGCAAAATACATCCGGCATGGGCGGGGGCAAAAAGCAACCCGGCAGGGGGTGTCGGCAAGGCCGTGCACAGCCAGGAACAGCCCATGCGTGAAAAAAAATACAAAATCTTCCAAAGTTCTTTTACACTGCTTTTGTCAGTGTGAAAAGGAAAAAAACGATAAACGGCTTATGGGTCAATGGGTGAAACCGGGGGCGGCAGAGAGCAGGGAATTTTTCGGAGATGGGGAGATGTCTCCACCTCCTCCCCGTCTCCTAATCTGGCTTTTCCCCGCCCCCTGCCGGCGTGATGCGTAGGTGAACCACGGAGCATTCGCTGATTTGCTCTGCTCATTTCATCCGTGGCAGCCACTCGCAGCTCGATCTAAACACAGCCGGTCGGTTTGGGCAGCCCGGCCATTTTGCATGCGCCCTTGCCCGGTCCCGATGGAAACAGCTCGTAGATGTACTTGAGCTTGTAGCCGGTGACCTTGGTGAGGATCCGGACCATCGGAGCGATCCCGTGCTTCTTGTAGTAATCCTGGAGCACGTGAATCACCTGCCAGTGCTCATCGGTCAACTCGGTGATACCCTCGGAAGACTTTACGTAATCAACCCACTCCGGGCACCATGATTCGAAGCTGGCAATGAAGCCGTCCTCGTCCACCTCAAAATTCTTACCTTGAAATTCAACCTGGGCCATTAAGTTCCTCCTTCAACAGATCGTAGGGATGCTCAGAGATTCCGGCCGGACCCGATCCAATCCGGAATCAACAGAAATTGATGTTTTAAGCCTCTTATATGATCCAGCGGCCGCTATCATCGCATCGGCCCAGAGCTCGTTTCCGGCCGCGTGCAGGTGCGAGTAGCCCGCAAGGACGTTCTTATAACATATGCCGTCCCAGCCAGCCACGATTCCGTGCCCCTTCTTCAACCTGAAGACGAAGCGGCAGGAGCCGGGGTCCAGGCGGCCGGCAACTCTCGAATAATGGAATTCATGTCCGCGAACTGTCGTTCCTATCGGGAAAAAAGGATTGGGGCTGACGCACTCCATAACCGTATAGCCGTGCCCCTGGGGTTTTGTCCCAAGAATTATCTCGAAAGGAAACACACCCACCATCGGATGGAGTTTTTCCCGATGACGAATTCCACGACACAAAAACATCAACCCGCCGCATTCGGCATAGACCGGCAAGCCGGCCTCCACGGCGGATTTGACTGAATCGCGAAAAACTTCATTGGCGGCAAGCTTCTCCAGATGGGTTTCCGGAAATCCACCGCCAATGTAGAGCGCATCGACTTCAGGCAGGGGCGCGTTCTCCAGGCTGGAAATCCGGACAAGAGATGCGCCTCTTTCTTCGAGCGCTTCGAAATTCTCCGGGTAATAAAACTGGAACGCAGAATCCCGGATTATACCAATCTTAAGCGGCGGGGCCGCAGCCAACGTCGCCGCTGCCTTTGGCGGCGGCAGAGGACAGCCCAAGGCAGGGGCCTCAACCGCCAATTTCCAGAGCGCCTCGAGATCGAGGTACTCACTCATTTTGGCCGCAGCAACCGAGAGGGCTTCCAGGCTGTCTTCGGCTTCTTCGGGCGGAACCAATCCGAGGTGACGCTCGGGGAAAAAGTTGCGGGTTTGCCTTGGGACCACACCCAGGACCGGAATCCCGCACCACTGCTCGATTGATTCCCTGAGCACCTGCTCATGCCTCTTTCCGGCCACCTGGTTCAAAATGACACCGGCGATGTTCACATCGGCATCGAGCCTCTGGCATCCCAGCACCATCGCGGCGGCCGTGCGCGTCACTTTTGTTGCGTCCAAAATCAGAACAACCGGGCACCTCAGAAGTTTGGCAAGCTCGGCGGTCGAATAGCTGCCGTTTGCGTCAACTCCGTCGTAGAGGCCCCGGTTTCCTTCAATCAGGCTCCCGTCTGCTCTTGCGGAGCGCATGACAAATGAGCGCACGATCTGCTCCGGGCTCATGAGAAACGGGTCAAGGTTGTAGCAGGGACCGCCCGAAGCCGCGCTCAACCAACCCGCGTCAATATAATCCGGCCCTTTCTTGAAGGCAACGATACGCAGCCCAAGATGGCGCTTCCATGCGGCGCTAAGCCCCACGGAGATAAGCGTTTTCCCTGCGCCCCCGCGCATAGCCGCTACTATCAGGCGCGATCTGTCAAATTCCATCAAAAACCCTGGAAGCGGGAAGCAGGAAGTACATCCCGCTTCCCGCTCTTCGCTTCTTTCTAAAACTTGAATCGGGTCGTCGTTCTCCAAGTCGTCATGGCAAGACGGTAGTCGTCAATGTGCTCATGGCCGAACTCCAGACCGGTTTTCTCGAAGAAACGCTCCCAGCCGATCCTGTTTATCCACTCTCCGATTCGCTCGTAACGGCGGGCGCCCGCTGCGTAGACCTCGACGATCGTCTTGATCGTCTTGACCGTGGTGGGCCACCTGGGCGGTTCGTTGGGGATAAAGGGAACAGCGAGCTTCGAGAACATAGGAGCCGATAACACGTTGGAAACCTTGCCGCCCACCCAAATGGCGATTCCGTCACCCTCTCCGTCCGCCAGGGGCAGGGCCGGGCACATGGTGTAGCAGTTTCCGCAAAACATGCACCGGTCGTTGTTGATTTCGATGCTCCGCTGCTCGCCGACCTTTTTGGGCTTGATTGCAGCCGTCGGGCATGCGGCGATTACCAGAGGAATTTCACACACGTTCTGGACGCGATCATGCTCGATCAGGGGGGGTTTCCTGTGAACGCCGAGAATGGCGATATCGGAGCAGTGAACAGCCCCGCACATGTTGAGGCAGCACGCCAGGGCAATGCGGATCTGCGCGGGCAGTTTGTGGCTTCCGAAATAACCGTAAAGCTCGTCCATTACTGCTTTGACGACGCCGGAGGCGTCTATGGCCGGGGTGTGGCAGTGTGCCCAACCCTGGGTA
>JBEKQE010000002.1:0-80686 GCA_049520035.1 Syntrophobacteraceae bacterium
CATTCCGAAAACGGCCATTGCCATACCGTGTTCGCGCCGTGGGAAGGTTTCGAGCAAAATTGCCTGAGAAAGCGGCTGGAGTCCGCCTCCACCGAGACCTTGCAGGACCCGCGCTATTATGAGCATGCTAAGAGATGGCGCTGCGCCGCAAAGAATCGAGGCCGCCGTGAAAAGCAAAAGGGAAAATATCAGATAGCGCTTCCTTCCAAAAACGCTGGCCAGCCAACCGGTAATAGGAATTATGATGGCGTTGGAGACAAGATAGGACGTAAGTACCCAGGTGACCTCGTCCAACCCCGCGTTCATGCTCCCCTGAATATGTGGAAGGGAGACGTTGACTACACTGGTATCCATAACCTCGATGAAGGTCGGGAGCATCACCGAGAGGGCTACAACCCATTTATTTACCTTGGGGTGGTATTCGATCTCAGAGGTCATGGCTTTTCTGATGATGGCGACAAAGCGATGTTCGGGGCGGTTTGCAGCAGATGCGCACCGCTCCTGTCCGCCACATCTATGGTCACGTCCAGAGACGCTCCGACCCTCAATGGATGGTCAGGGGGGGGTGGTTTGTCCAGTTCGATCTTTACCGGAATCCGCTGAACGACTTTGATCCAGTTGCCGGTGGCATTCTCGGGTGGAATGAGGGAAAAAGCTGCGCCGGTCCCTGCCCTGATTCCAGCCACCTTCCCCGTGTACGCGTATCCGGGATAGATATCGGCCGATACCGAGGCGGGCTGCCCGATACGCACGTTCGTGAGCTGAGTTTCCTTGAAATTTGCTTCAAGGTAAATCTTGCTCAATGGGACAACGGCCATCAGGGCCTGTCCCGGCTGAATCCGGTCGCCAACCTGAATATTTTTTTGAGCAATGTAGCCTTCAATCGGCGCCGCAATCAAGCAGTAAGAGAGATTGAGCCGAGCGGCCTCAAGGTCGGCCATTGACTTGTCACGTTTAGCTTTGAGAGCTTCAACTTTGTGGAGCTGGACATCTACGTTGGCCCGCTCGCTTCTTGCGGTTTGAAGCTGAGCCCTGGCTCGAATCACCTGTTGAGAGGCGGCCGCAAGAGCCGACTCTAAGGCGGCTATCTGGGCGTCTACTGCTCTTAGTTGGGGCTTCGCCCTGTCATATGTAGTTTGTGCCTGCTCTCGCTGGCGTTGGGTGCCGGCGCCGGAAGCCGAAAGGGCTTCGAAGCGCTTGTAATCGCGCTCGGCTTGGGCCAAATCGGCCGCGGCAGCGGCGCGGGTGTCCCTTAATTGTTGGATATTGTGCCTGGTTTGCGCCTCTGCGTCCTGGGCAGCCTTGAGTACCGCCTCGGCGGCCTCCACCTGAGAGGATGTCTGGACATTGACCGGAGGCACCATTATTTCTACGGTTTTGAGGTATGCCTCATCTTCGTCGAGCGCCGCCTTTGCTTTATCTGCGGCAACTTTGTAATCGGCTGAGTCCAGTTCTATGAGGGGTTGTCCGGTCTGGACCGCAAAATCGTTATCCACGAACACCTTGAGGATAGTTCCGGGGATTCGGGCGCTAACCATCGCGCTGTCCGCCCTGGCATAAGCGTCATCGGTAGATACATAATTTCTCATGAAAACCCACCAGTAGATGCTCGCCACAACCGCCACAACCAGGACGATCAATCCTCCGATCTTGATTCGCCGCGCTCTGCTGTTATTGTTCGGGCGCTCGGATTCGGTCGGTTTTTCGTTTGCCATATTCGATGCCTTGAAAGCCCTTCGCAGGGCGGAGTCCGGCGTGGGTTTACCCCTCGCACGTGGAAGGTTTTTGATCTGGCGAAAGAGACACTTTCCAATCGAAACTAATCTATGGGCCCGCCAATCGCACGCTCCAGTTCAGCTTTGGCAATTTCGTACCCGTAGAGGGCCTGATAAAAATCCGCACGCGTCTGGGCCAGAAATACCTGGGCGTTCAAAACCTCAAGGAATATCACGACTTGTTCCTTGTACTGGAGAGTGGTGATCCGGTCGTTTTCGTCCGCCTGTTGGACAGCGCCCCTGGCAGTGTCGATGTTTGCTTTCGCAACCTTTAACTGTTCGAAGGCGTTTTCCACCTGGAGCCGGATCTTCTGAAGAAGATCGTCGCGTCTGTGCTCCATCCCTCTCAGGCGGTACTCCCATTCAAGTTCGGAAGCCCTTGTCTTGCCCCCCTCAAAAAAATTCCAGTCCACTCTCAAACCCACGGCGGCGTTTTCATTGTTTGAGAATGGATTTTTATCCGCCGCGAAATCTTCACCTTCCCGGTAATATTGCGCAAAAGCGGAGAGGTGCGGATAATAGCGGCTTTTGGCCGCTGTTTTTGAGTATTCGGCCTGCAGAATCGAAGCTTTGACTGCCAGGTATTCGGGCCGTTTCTCCTCGGCAGCCGAATATAGCTGATGCAGATCGGGGACCTGATAAGTTTTTTCCTCTATTCCGGCCAGTTCGACTTTTTCCTGCAGGTCCAGGTCCAGTAGCTGATTCAGGTTCGAGCGAAGAACAATCAATTGCTTTACGGCGTTTCTTTCTCGCTGCACCGCTTCAGCCAGGGCCACATCGGCTTTGAGTACGTCGTTCCGAGCGACGACTCCCTGCTGGAAATTGGCCTCGGCGTTCCTTTTCTGCACTTCCAGGCTTGCCACATTATCATGCGCGACTTCAACGAGTCTTTCTGCGAGGAGCGTCTGGAGGTGGCCGATCAGAACGTCGCGTGTGAGGTTGAGGCGGGCCTCCTCGAGCTGGTATCGAGATATCTTCAGGCCAATCTTGCTTGCCTTGTACTGGGACGCCAGCCCAAACCCGGTAAACAGAGGTTGGACCATATCGACCTGCCACCTGTTGATGGTTTGTATCGAAAACGGGATTTTCTGAAAAGACAAATTCATGCTAGGCACTGTTAACGATACGAAAGGCTGGTCGGAGAGCCGTGTAAATGCGTAGGACCCGTCGAGCTTCGGAAAGAAGTCGGCTTGAGCCTGTGAGACCTTTTCGCCGGCCACCGAGACGTCCTCGAAAGCGGCCCTGTAAGCCCTGTTGTGCGCCAGCGCATATTCTACGGCGGCTTCTTTGCTCAGAGACTGGGGCAGGTCGATGCGTGCAACTTCTGCCCACGCTGTTAAGGGGACAAATAAGCCAAGAAGTACGAAAAGGATGTTTAGGCGTTTCATTGTTGCACCTGGCGCCGCCGTTTCAGCAGCTTCACCATTTCCGGGAAGCTAAGCTCCGAAAGAGAGTCGATCACCTTGTCCGCCTCAGTAAGTTCAGGTACCGAAAACGAGTTTGTAACGGCAATGACCAGAAGCCCCGCCGATTTGGCCGATCGGATCCCGGCGCGGGTATCTTCGATTGCAATGCAATTCATCGGGTCAAGGCGCCTGGATCCCTGGAGCTGCCTCAGCCGCTCTATTGCAAGAAGATAGGTCTCCGGGTCGGGCTTGCTCTTCTTTACTTCGTCTGCAGCCACAATTGCGTGAAACACTCCGTTGAGGCCGAGAGATGCCATGAAAGCGTCGATTTCATGCCGGAGCGCCCCTGAGGCTACAGCCATTAGGACCCCTCTGTCCATCAGTTCCTTTACCAGTTCAACTACTCCGGGAAAACTGGGGACCCCCTGTCCGATGAGGTCCCTGAGGGCTAGGGCCTTCGCTTCGATAAGCCTGTCCAGAGTCATCGGGGCAAGGTCCAACCCCGCTTCGCTGAAAGCGTAGATAAAAGCGTCCCGGTCGTCAAAACCTACGAAATGCTCCATGTAACTTTCGAAATCGTGTCCCAGCCCCAGAGGGGCGAGCACCTCCTGAAAGGCCCTGTAATGCAGCGGCTCGGTATTCACGAGAATGCCGTCGCAGTCGAATATTACTGCCTGGAGGTCCGGATCGGAGTTGGATTCAATATCGGCCAAGTTACCAGCGCTCCCGTGAGACTTCATAATCGAATGATGTGTTTAGCATTTTTTAACGTTTCTGAGAATTCTTTTCATTTCAAACCATAGCGGCTTCCTGATAAGAATGGCAATGCAGGAAAGTTCCACGGGAGTCAGATACCTCCGGCAAAGCCGGAGGCATGAAAATGTGGGCCGCTCAAAGCGGCTGTGGGTATTTGTTCGCTTCCGACACTATCCGCAAAGGAGATGACTACCGTACCCCCGTCATTCCGGCGGAATGACGACTCCCGCAAATGTCAAACTTTGGGAGCCCACCGGCAGAGCCGGAGGTTTACCCCGATTAATTAAGCGTAAATTCCCGCGCTTTAAAGTTAAAATAGAATCGGTCAAAGCCGGTTTTCACCTTTAGGAGTCGTTTTGTTGCTGACCGTAAATGACGTCTCGAAATATCTGGGAAAGAGGGAGCTTTTTCATGGGGTGTCCCTGCACGTGCATCCGGGCCAGAGGATCGGTCTTATAGGCGTCAACGGCTCCGGGAAATCCACTCTTTTCCACATATTGCTTGGCGTTATTGAACCCGATTCAGGCAGTCTAGCCAAAACCAGGGGCCTTCGAATAGGACATCTTCCGCAGGAAATGGTTCCGGCGCGCAACAAATCCGTTCTGGCCCGCGCCACGGATGTCCACGAGGATGCACTAGAGCTGCGGGCCGAACTGGAGTCCATCCAACTGGAGCTGGATCGTGAAAAGGACCCTGAGGTTCTGACCGCCCTTGCAACGAAACACGCCAGGGCGCTCGAACGGGTCGAGCACCTGGTTGGATACGACTTTGAAGCAAGAGCGGAAAAAATCCTTGAAGGCCTCGGGTTTCGGAGCAGCCAGTTTGGCATTCCGGTATCCGAGCTTAGTGGTGGCTGGGTGATGCGCCTTGAGCTGGCGAGGCTTCTTTTGTCCGAACCTGACCTGCTGCTGCTCGACGAGCCGACAAACCACCTCGATCTGGAATGCCTTCTGTGGCTGGAAGACTATCTTCTGAACTGCTCATCGGCTTTTATCCTGGTCTCGCACGACCGTGCCTTTCTCAATAAAACGATTCAGCGCATAATTGAAATCGAGCGGGGGGCGCTCCACGAATACGCCGGCAATTATGATTTTTACCTCGAAGAGAAGGCTAAGCGCATGGAAGTGCGCCTTGCGACTTACAAAAACCAGCAGGACCGGATCAGGCAGCTCGAAAGATTCATAGACAGGAACCGCTACGATAAAAAGACGGCCGGCCAGGCTCAAAGCCGCATAAAAATGCTGGAAAGAATGGAGAAAGTTGAAGCTCCGGTTGCGGAGTCGCAAATCCATTTTTCATTTCCTCCACCGGCCCGCTCAGGGAAGAGAGTTATCGAGCTGCGGGAGGTTAGCAAATCCTACGGCGATACCAACGTCTATTCCGGGATAGACCTCGTTATAGAGCGCGGGGACAAAATCGCTTTTCTCGGTCCTAACGGGGCTGGAAAGAGCACCCTTTTAAAGATTCTCGCCGGGGTTGTCCCGCCGAGTTCCGGAGAACTGCGAGCGGGCTTTCATACAGCGGCCGGCTACTATGCGCAGCATCAATGGGAGCAGCTCAATCCCGACGCCACGGTCTTCGAGGAGGCGCTATGGGTATGCGGCGACATGCTCCAGACACAGTTGCGCGGGCTTTTGGGGGCCTTTCTGTTTCGCGGGGAGGACGTTCTGAAGAAAACGGCGGTGCTGAGCGGAGGTGAGAAGGCGCGCCTGGTCCTTTGCAAGCTCCTGCTTCAACGCGCAAACTTTTTGCTCCTCGATGAGCCGACAAACCATCTCGACATTTCATCCAGGGTGGTGCTGGAAAAAGCTCTTGGTGATTTCCCCGGAACAATCTGCTTTATCAGCCATGACCGGCGGTTCATAAACGGAGTGGCAAACAAAATTCTGGTGGTAAAATCGGGCGAGATTCACATTTTTCCCGGCAATTACGACGACTTTCAGCGCATTTGGAAAACTCGCCTCGATGTCCCGCCTCAGAACGCGGCAAAGGGAAAACCAGAGGGCAACGGTTCAGGCGCAAAAGCGCGCACCGTCCAAAAAAGAGCCGAGGCGGAGTGGAGGAAGGAACTTTTTCGTGTCAGAAGACCCGTTCAGGACCGGATTGAAAGCATCGAGCGAGACCTGGATTCCTGCCACGCTGAACTGGAGCGCCTCAGAAATCTGCTCGCCGACGCTGAGACTTACAGGCAGGGAAGACTGGCCGTGGAGATTCAATCCCAATACCGGCAGGCTCAGGACACGATTCACGAGCTAACCGGCCAATGGGAAGCAAAAGTTCTGGAGCTTGAGCAAATAGAGGAAAATTTTAGAAGCAGGGAGCGGGGAAGAACAGACACGGTGACTGGTCATAGACAGGCCAGGGAGGGATGCGGTGAGGCGGGTGCAAAAGCGAACAGAGACGGGAGCGGGGAGCGGGAAGCGAGAAGCGGGGAGCGGGAATGAGGACCCCGGCAAAAACATTTCAGGACTTGGAGGTCTGGAAGAATTCGCACGCCTTCGTGCTTCGTATGATAGACTTATATAGTGTCCTACCGAAAAAAAATAACCACTCTGCGTCGTGCGAGCGCCTAGCGGGCAGGCCGACCGCGCGACACGTCTATCTGGAGCGTTGCGCGTTCGCGGGAGGCCTGGTGTCTATCGCCTGACAGCAATCTTCCCGGCAGGGCAGGGTTCGGTAATCTTGCTTCCCCCTTCCCGCTTCCCGCTTCCCGCTTCTCGCTACCAAAGGATTTGAGATGGATATCCACCGGCTCATGATTTTTTGCAAGGTTATCGATCTGAAAAGTTTCACCAGAGCGGCTGAGGCTGTCAGCCTTACGCAGCCCACGGTAAGCGAGCATATCCGGGCCCTTGAGGAGTCGCTCGGAGAAAGACTCGTAGACCGGCTGGGACGCGAAATCCTGCCCACTCCGGCGGGGAAGGTCCTTTACAGGTATGCTCGCGAGATGGTCCAGCTTCGGGACAAGGCGGTGCAAGCCATCGGGAAATTCAAGGGCAGCCTCTCGGGAACCCTGCATGTGGGGGCGAGCACAATTCCAGGCACCTATATACTTCCGCGGCTCGTGGGGACATTTAAGGCGAGCTATCCGTCGATCCAGATTACGCTTAGAATTGGAGGCACCGGCGAAATAGTCCGGAAGATTCTTGACGGCAAAGTCGAGTTTGGAATAATCGGCGCCAGGTGGGATGAGAAGAGGATCTTGTTTGAAGAGATTTATTCCGATGAGTTGGTGCTGGCCGTCTATAAGGGCCATCCATGGGAAGGGCGCGAAAATGTGGAACTCGATGAACTGGCAGGGATGCCCTTCATCCTGCGTGAAAGATCTTCGGGGACGCGCATGGTAATGGCCCAGGCACTCGATGCGGCCGGATTTGCCCCCTCGCTTTTGAATGTCGTTGCGGAAATGGGTAGCACTGAAGCGGTAAGAGAGGCGGTAAAGGCCCGGATCGGAATATCTATAATCTCCTCATACGCTGTGAAGGAGGACATCGAAAGAAACAGTCTCTGTGCGATTCCTCTAAAAGAAATCTGTATTCACAGGCCGTTTTTTCTGGCGCAAAGAAGAAATCGAGAGATATCGCCGCTTTGTTCGGCCTTCCTGGAACACCTCCGAACAGAGGACTGAGGACCGAGGACTGGGGACTGAGGAACGGAGGGCGCGGAAATGTTGCACGCGAAGTCGCGAAGACGCGAAAGGTCTGACTCGGGGACGCGGGGAGGCGGGAATGCGGGGATGGGAGACACGGGGACGCGGAGATGCGGGGACTCGGGGAGCAAAAGAACATGAAACAGGAAGCAGCAAGCGGGAAAAAAAGCTTCCCACTCACTCCTGTTTCTCGCTTCTCGCTTCACGTTTCCCGTTTTACAATCTCTAGATTCCTGAATCCCTCAATCCCGCAATTGTTTGTCATTCCGGGTGATGTTTACAACTATGGCATCTCTGGAGTGCCTTTTGAGAATCAAGACCGTCTTAAACTGGTCTATTGGACGGCAAAAACAACATTTTAGCTCTGAAAAATGGGGGAATTCGGTAATTTCTGCAACAGATGCAAATATTTGTCCTGGCGCAACCCCATTTGCCACCCCATTTGCCACCCCATTTGCCACCCCATTTGCCACCCCATTTGCCACCCCATTTGCCACCCCATTTGCCACCCCATTTGCCATGTACAAGAGTCTTGGGATGCTGTAAACGGTGGCGGGACGTGTCGGTACTGAATTGAGATGAGGCAGGTGGAGGACAATCGAGATGTTGACTCATGTGTCCAATGTGTGCAGAGCTTTTTTAATGAGGAGGATCTGTTTCGAAGCAGATGGAATTCCTGTCGCGGTCCAAAACGTGTCTTTAAAGAAAATCATCAACTGGGTGCTGACGGAGGCTTCTGTCTTCTTCAAGCCTTCCAGACCGTGGGGATTTCCGACTCTCATACAGGTAGAGCCCAGCAACCACTGCAACCTTCGATGTCCATTTTGTCCTGTCACACTAGGTATGGGTCGCGAGCTCGGGCACATGAAACTGGATATGTTCAAGGAGATTATCGATCAACTGCGCGATTACTTGTTACTAATTCTATTTTGGGACTGGGGAGAACCCTTCCTGAACCCCAATGCTTACGAAATGATCCATTATGCTTGCCAGTGCGGTATAAAAGTGATCTCCAGCACAAATGGACACGTTTTTGCCTCAGGGGATCACGCCAGAAAAGTGGTCCAATCAGGTTTGGATGCCTTGATCTTTTCAGTCGATGGGATTACTGAAGAGGCTTATCGGCGCTACCGTGATCAAGGCAGGTTGGAGACAGTGCTTGAGGGAATAAGGAAGGTCGTTGCCGAGAAGAAACGTCTTAAAGTGAAGCGTCCTATTGTAAACCTTCGCTACATCGTAATGAGACATAACGAACGAGATATCGGAGCATTGAGGGAATTTGCCCGCTCACTGGGGGTCGACATGCTGGTGCTGAGAAGATATCATACGGCCCATAGCGGCCACCAGAGCTCTGCCGGATGGGAGAGCCAATACGCGCCAAGCGAAGTCAAATACCGTATACCGGCGTATTCCGATGAGGATGGACAACCGGTGCGCATCTCGAGAAATCCTTGCAGAAACCTTTGGAACTGCCCCACCATCCACTGGGACGGGACGGTTTGTTCCTGCTTCGCGGATTCTTGTGAAAAACATCCCCTGGGCTTCCTGGCCAGGCAGCAGTTCGGCGATATCTGGAACGGTGCGGATTTTCAGGACCTCAGGCGAGAGTTCCGAAATCATTGGCAGGAACTGCCTCTTTGTGGGATATGCACTTATGGCTTTGAAAAGGGTGATATCGGCCAAGACAGCAACGCTGAAGTGGAATGGCTGATCAGGCATAAATGCACCTGAACCCGCGAGCAGACAGATCACTCGAAGGGAGCTTAGGCTTTGGATCGTAACTCATCCCCGCTACTGTCGGCTATAATAGTCGCACACTGCGACTCACCAAATCTGAGGATGGCCTTGGAGTTCCAGAGAGAGCAGACCGTATCCCAACGGATGGAACTGATTGTGGTGACTGCATCAGGAGAAAGGCTGAATCTTCGGCAAGAAGAGCTGGAAGGCTTTTGGGGGATCAAGATTGTTGAAACCGGCTCCAACAGGGATGCAGGGTTAGTCAAGGCTGCGGGCGTCGCAGCAGCCACTGCCCCGCTGGTGGCCTTCATCGAAGACCACTCCTTTCCTGCCCCTGATTGTGCACAGGCGTTTATTAACGCTCATTACACGGGAAATTCGCCGTCGCGGGTCCGGTCATGCTGAATGCAAACCCCCGCAGCTCCGTGGGTTGGGGCTGCTTTCTGGTCTTCTACGGCCACTGGATGGCTCCTCGCAAAAGGGTTGAACACCTGCCGTCAAACCACTCCTGCTATAAGCGGAGTACTCTTTTGGAGTACGGCTCACGCCTCCCGCAAATGCTGCAGTCGGAAAGCCTGCTCCACTGGGATCTGCTCAGAAGAGGCTACAGGCTCCATCATGAACCGGCAGCAAAAATCTATCATCTTAACTTCTCACGCCTAAAACCATTGCTTTTTGAGCATTTACTTGCCGCAAGGGTTTTCGGGGCCGACCGCGCGAGGAATTGGGGAGCATTTAGGAAGATGCTCTATACCCTGGGAGCACCCTTGTTGCCGCTGATCAGGCTAAAGCGTATCCTCAAAGAGACAGTACCCGTCAGGCTGCAAACGAGTCTGCTCTTCCGCGCTTCCTTACCCCTGGTTCTAAACCTGTGTGCCGGATCTGCAGGTGAAATGCTCGGCTACGCACTTGGGGCAGCCAAGGCGAGGGAGCAGCTATTTGCCTTCGAGAGCGAACGGCATCTCCATATCAATGAGGACGATTTGAAGGCGGTATCCAGTCTTAGAGCAAGTCTATAGCTGAAAGGCCCGCCGCGATGCGATCAATACCGAACTTCTCCATAGTCATTCCTACATACTGTAGAACTAAGCAGTTGGCCAATCTTCTCTCTTCGCTGACCGGGTTGAACTATGCCGCCAATCGGTTCGAGGTAATTGTAGTCGATGACGGCAGCAAAGTGTCTCTGGAGCCTGTTGTGTCTCCCTTTTCCACCGATTTACATATCACCTTGCTGAAGCAGGTTAATTCAGGTCCGGCTGCGGCTCGCAACCATGGTGCATCATGGGCCGGGGGGCACTTCCTCGCCTTTACGGACGATGATTGCGTGGTGGATGCCGGATGGCTGCAAGCTCTGGAAGAAACTTTTCGGGAGACCCCGCTCGCTATCTGTGGAGG
This sequence comes from Syntrophobacteraceae bacterium, assembly GCA_049520035.1. GTDB lineage: Bacteria > Desulfobacterota > Syntrophobacteria > Syntrophobacterales > Syntrophobacteraceae > SbD1. The sequence continues at coordinate 10,719 of JBEKQE010000002.1, forward strand.
AAGGACGCTCAATCTTCTCAGCCCCAACATTTACTCGACTGCCAGCCACCAACTTTTAGACTTCCTTCATCAGCACTACAGTCCGCAAATGCATCTAGGCGGCTTCTACCCAACAGATAATTTCGCTGTGCCCAGGGTGAAATTTCTGGAGATGGGCGGATTCGATCCGAACCTCCGATTTGGTGAGGACCGCGATTTTTGCTTTCGTTGGGCCTTACGGGGATATCCGTTTCGCTCTATTCCTGAAGCTGTGGTATACCATTCACATCCGTTGAGGCTTTCATCGTTTTTGCGGCTCCATTTTTGCTACGGTGGAGGCAGTTACCGATTGAGAGAAGGACGTGTTGACAGGAGCTGTCGCGTACCAAAGCTGAACCCACCTTCTTTTTACCTTAAACTGATTCTCTCCGGCATAAAGGAGCAGAGGAATATGTACGGTTCTCTGCTAAGCCTTTTACTGCTGGCTTCTCAGGGGGCCAATACCGCCGGTTTTTTCTGGGAGGCGCTAAGACAATCCCACAGAAGGGGTCACACCTATAAATACTGAAATTTCAATACCTTGCCAAAACGGATTATGGGCTTAGGGAGCATCGAAAGTATTGAACGAAAGCCTCGTCCCGTGCCGTTACCTATTCTGAGTGTCTCATTGGGGGCGATGCCGGCGGAGGCACTATTCTTCTCCGGGTTTTTCTCCAGCCGCAGGGACCCTTCTGCGGTAAGAGCTAGATATCACACTTTCGGCGGCATCATCGGTGCAGTATCGGATGAACTCCTTGGAGTCCGATTTTCAGTCGGGAGCGAGTCTTTTATCTGATCTGAATCTTGACATGCAGGCTGTCCGCCGCTTTTTCAGTGCCTTCCCAGGGGCGGTACAAAAGTATCTTGAGATCGGTTTGTCCCACCTTCACTGCTTTGATTTTCCATGTCTTGAGTAACGGCCCGCCGACAATCCGCCCCTCCCTGAGTGGAATTTCAGTGGATTCCAACACCCTCAGGTGCGTTTCGTCCGGCTCGGCTATTTGCCACATATATCCCGTCCCGGCTGAGTGTTCCAGGCGAACTTCGAAAATTGCGCCTGCGAATATGGCGATTTCTTTTCCGTTATCCTCTTTGGTGACCACCATACTCTTCGGTTCCGGACCCTCTGCTGAAGCGAAAGGGGCGAAGAGCAGAAGTACAAACACAATAAGAAGAAAGATTCTGGGGAGTTCCACAATTCTCCTTCCCCTCACAGAGATATTTGTTCCGGTCGGATCTTGCCGTCTTTTTCAAGCCGGAATACCCGGTTTCTCCACTGCACTCGATTGCCGAAAAAGGCTGCCGACCAGATGAAAAGGCTGAAAAAATCTCTTAGCAAAACGAGCGGCAGGTGGTGTCTCAAAATTGTGTCCCCGAGTCGTCGTACCCCCACCATCCAGGCCATCCAGAGCCTTAAGGCGCTCACTGATGCGAAAACGAACAGTCCAAATCTCGAAAAGCCGGAAAAGGCGAAATAGAGAAAGGAGAGGGCCGTCCCATTAGTAATCAGCGAGCCGGCGTGTCCCCAGGGAGCACAGGCGCGTATGCCCCTGGCCCACCTTAGCTGATGCCGGACAAAATCGGTTATGCTCAGCCTCGATAGAACGGTCTCGACCACGTACCTGGAAAGTTTTACCGGCAGACCCGCCTTTCGCACCAGGCTGCCCATCATGTAATCATCCGCCAGGTAGGGAGCAATGGCCGCGAATCCGCCTATGGTCCGGAGTGTTTTCTTACTGATGGCAATGGCCGCTCCGAAGGCAAAAGAAATCCCACCGGCCATCTGGGCCACGAGCACGCCAGGGGCAAATTCCGATGAGATTCCAGCCGCCTCCAGTTTTGAGGGTGTTCCGGGCGCCTCCCCGGCGCGATAGAGGCAGGTCAGCAGCCCATCCGGCGGAAATTCCCCGGAGATCGCCTTGATAAAATCCGGTCCAACCCGGATGTCGCTGTCCAGCATCAGGAGAATCTCATGGCTGGCTTGCAGGAGCATGTTGTTTAAAGTGCTTACCTTCGGATTGGGGCCGATTTCGCCGGCGCTTATCACTAATTTGATGGGGACTTGGGGGAAGTCTGCCTGCAGTCCGGCGATAACCGGAAGAGACGAATCCCGCGAATCGCCAACGCCGAAGATGATTTCGAATTCCGGATATTCCTGGCGGCAAAGGGATGCATAATTTTGATAGGCCCTAAAGTCCGCTCCGCAAAGAGGAATCAGTATGGAAACAGGGTCTTTAGAGACAGACGCGGAGAGGGGGAGATACGGGGAGGGGGAGACAGGGAGACAGGGGGACGAGGGAAAGAGCCGACGCGGGGACGCGGAGACGCGGAGACGCGGGGACAAAACCCTCTCCCCCTCCCCGTGTCGCTCCCTCTCCGTGTCCCCGTGTCCGAAGAACTTCTCGGCGGCAATTATGCTTACCAGGTAATAACAGGCGGAAGCCGCAGTCAGGATGCCAAGGAAGACCCTGACCGGATCGAGGAGACTCGAGAGGGATAAGGTCTGGTCTTCGGGCAGGCAGATCAGCGCTACGCCAAAGCAGACCAGAAGGGTCCCCGCCCAGCGCATCCGGTCGATTTGCTCCCTCAGGAAGAATTTTGCCCCCAGGACCGTTACCACATACACGATTGCAGTCGCCGGAACCACAAAACTCAGGTTGGCCCAGGAGAGTACGGTCAAAAAAGAAAAAAAACTTACGGCCAGGCATGCAACGCCAAGAATGAAGTTCAGGTTGCCCGCTATTCGCTTGATTGTTCGCAGGAGCTCAAGCAGGCTGAGCGCGGAGACGTCGCCGACCTGCTTCATGCCCCTGGTGAGGAGAACGTCCCCGGCGGCGTTTGAAAAGACAACCATAAGGACCATCAGGGCGGTCAGCATGCAACTCCCCCAGGTCCATGTTCGCCGCTTTTGGGAAGCGCGCCCTCCGTTTTATCTTTTCCTGCGCCTGAGAGTGAAACCAGAAAGACCCCCAGAACGATAAGCACAGAGCCGAACCAATGCGCAGGCGAAACCGGTTCGTCCAGAAAGTAGTTGCCGGAAAATACGTTCAGAATGTATCCGATCGCAGTTGCCGGAAGCACGAGGCTCAGGTCGGCCCACGAAACAGCGGAAAGAAAGCAGGCGAAAAAAACGATCAGCAGAACGATTCCTCCCCAGATGAAAGGGCTCCTCAGCGCGTATGCCAGCATCATGATAGAGAAGCCATCGCTGAATGAGGGCATCGAAGCGATTACTTTCATTCCTTTGCTGAGCAGTGTATTTGCGGCTGCTTGCGCAATGACCGCCAGGGTAATTACCAACGCTGTTTTCATAAATCATTTTCCAGATCGAAGCAGGTGGAAGGGATTATTCCAAGCCGTTCGATTTTAGAACGCACATCGGGATCGATCAAGATGGAGAATTCCCTGAATCGCTGTAATTGCCTTGCATCGTACGTTGATGGCGAACAGGGCAGGGCGGGATGAAAGTATATTTCGCTGGTCCCCTGCGGCAGGCTGTCGAGCAGCGATAAGACGTACTCGAGGCTCATATTGCCGGTCATCAGGTTCCCATATACCCTCTGCGGAAAAATAAATCCTCGCCTTCGGAGTTTTCGCTTCATCCTCCCCGTGAGGAGTTTGAAAACAAGAGCAGTTCCGGCTGCTAATAGGGGTGAACCTAAAAAGGGGAGGGCTGAAAAAAAACTGTCGGCCGGGACTCGCACTCTTTTTATGCGGTGCCTTTCAGAGATTTCTACTATTGCATCAAGGACGACGGGATGTACGTGCAGGTGGCAGTGGCTGTCCACGTGAGAAAAATTTAAGCCGGTTTGGCTGAATTTTTCGAATTGAGCGGCGATTTCATTGAAAAGGTCCTTTCTCGCGCTGCGGGAAAAAAAATACCGCAGGCCGGCCCAAGCCGGGCTGGATGGGAAAGTTCCATTTTTACCGGCAATGTGCGGGATTTCCGATGGACGCATAACCGGGTGTCCATCGGCGCAGGTGACGTGAAGTCCTACAGCAAGGCGGGGATTTTCTTTTGCGAGAGTTACCGCATGCTCGCACGCCTGGCCAGAGACCATAAGGCTGGCGCTTGTCAAAATGCCACGGCGGTGAGCAAGGATTACGGCTTGATTAACTTCCCTGGAAACGCCGAAATCATCCCCATTTATAATCAGGCGGCGGGGTTTCATCTCTTGCGGCTGCCAAAAGCGAACGTGAGATCGCGATGTTGTTTCACCTGGTCTTCTCGAAAACGTTGCCGGTAAATTTTTTGCGCCGCGCCCGCAGTCTCAGGTAATCTCGGGCCTCCTGATAAAGGCGGCTGCGATCATGGCTGTCGAAGATTGCCCGCCGAATTATCCTGTAGATCACCTTCGGCCTGAAATAGTAGCGGCCGTAAAAGTACTCGACCGCATCCACGATCTCCTGCCGGCTGAGCCAGGGGTACTCGTAGTTGGGGAGCTGATGTCCCAGCTCGTCCGACATGTCGTCTTCGGTCAGGTAGCCATTGGTTTGAAGATATTCATAAAATTCCGTGCCCGGAAAAGGGTGCGCCAGAGAGACCTGGATGGTTTCCGGATCGAGTCGCTCGGCGAACTCGATGGTGCGCATTATGGTCTCTTTGGTTTCACCGGGCAGGCCGATCATGAAATCTCCGTGGACGGTCAGACCCAGTTCGCGGCAGTTTTTCATGAAGGTGAGGGACTGTTCGAGGGTGATGCCCTTCTTCATGTTATTAAGAACTTCCTGGACGCCGGATTCAAAGCCCACTACCAGAAGACGGCAGCCCGCTTCCTTCATGGCCTTGAGCATATCGTAGTCCGCGTGCACCCGGCTGTTGCAGGACCAGGTGAAATTGATCCCCTTGAGGTGCTTACAAAGCTCGATTACACGCGTCTTGCCCCATGCCCAGGTATCATCGTCGAAGAAGATTTCTTTTACTTCCGGGAAAAGTTCAAGCGCGCGCTTCACTTCGGCAACTACGCTCTCGTTGCTGCGAACGCGCCAGGGATGCCCGGTGAAAGTCTGCGGCCAGAGGCAATAGATACATCTGGCCGGGCATCCGCGTGAGGTGTAAAACGCAAGATAGGGATGCTTTAGAAAAGGAATATTGTATTTGGCCGGATCAAGGTCCCGCCTGTATATTTCCACGATGAACGGAAGTGAATCCAGGTCCTCGATGGGCGGCCGGTCAGCATTGTGAACTATTTTCCCGTTTTCCCTGTAACTGACCCCGGCGATCTGCTTGAGGTCCTTTCCTGAGGCGAATTCGGCAACGGTGTAGTCGAACTCCTTTCTTGCAACGAAATCGATCGCCGATGACGCATTCAATGCCTGCTCGGGCTGGACGGAAACCGGCGGGCCGACAAAGGCGATCTTAACGGCAGGATTGACTTCCTTTATCTTATCGGCAAGGCGGACGTCGTTGTGAAAACCGGGCTTGCTGGTGAATAAAACGAGGAATTCAAAGTCCTTTGCGATGCGAATAGTTTCTTCAAAGCTGATTCCGTGCGGCGGGGCGTCAACAAGCCTGCTTTGCTTTATCAATCCGGCGGCATAGGCGAGCCAGACAGGGTACCAGTAGGATGCGATTTCGCGGCGTGCAGGCCACCGGGCGCCGGCGCCCCCGTCGAATTTCTCGAATGACGGAGGATTTAGAAGCAAAGTTTTCATTTTCCGCGGACTCCTTGAATTCAAAGGTCATATAAGACCTATATTGACTTCCGCCGATGCTCACTTAGGTATTATCCACAGTCAATTGCTTCGCTGATTCCCTTGCCGGCCAAAACCATGGGCAAGACATTCTCATCTGAGGGGATGATGCAGTTGATAATTGCCGGCCCAGGTTTTCGCAGCGCCTCGGGCAGCCCGTTGACTATGTCCTCCTCGGTCCTGAATGTGTATCCCGCGATGCCGTATGCCTTCGCAAGGATTTCGAAATCCGGATGAAATGAGAAATTCACGGCCATATAGCGCCCCTGGCAGTAGTATTCCTGGAGCTGGCGCACCATGCCCAAAACGGAATTGTTCATGATGATGATTTTAACGCTGAGACCCTGCTCCATCATCGTGCCAAGCTCCTGCATGGTCATCTGGATACTGCCGTCCCCGGTCACCAGGATGACCTTACTGGAGGGAGCGCCGAAGCATGCGCCAATAGATGCCGGCAGGCCGAATCCCATGCAGCCCAGCCCGCCGGAGGAAACCAGCGTGCGTGGTTTCTTGAAAGGGTAGTACTGAGCTACCCACATCTGGTGCTGGCCGACGTCGGTTACGATAATGGCCTCGCCCTGGGTGCAGTTCCAAAGCTGCTCGATAATGAACTGGGGCTTTAGACCACAATCGCGATTGTAGGTCAAAGGGTTTTCAGCTTTAAGGGACTTGATGCGTGCGAGCCATTCGGAACGGTCGGTTTTTTCAATAAGCGGGAGGAGCGCCTTCAAAATGAGTTTTACGTCGCCGACCAGGGGCACATTTGTAGCGATCACCTTTCCAATTTCTGCCGGATCGATGTCGATGTGGACTACGGTGGCGTGCGGGGCGAAGCTGTTGATGTTCATTACGACCCGGTCATCGAACCGCGCGCCAAGGCCGATCAGAAGGTCACACTCCGTAATTGCCATATTGGCGTAGCGGGTCCCGTGCAGACCGAGCATGCCGAGGAAAAGCGGATGGTCGCCGGGGAAGCCGGCAAGGCCCATGAAGGTATTGGTTACCGGTGCCGTTATCGCCTCGGCAAACTTCAAGAGTTCTTCTGATGCGTTCGAGGCGAGTATCCCGCCTCCCGCATAGATAACCGGCCTTCTGGCTTTTGCTATGAGCCTGGCGATCTCGTTTATTTGGGCCGGATGCCCTTTATAGGTCGGTTTGTATCCTCTGAGTCGCACCGCCGACGGGTATTTGAAACTTATCCTGGCCTGAGCCACGTCCTTTGGAATATCTATGAGTACCGGTCCGGGCCGGCCGGTCGATGCGATATGGAACGCGTTCTTCACCACGGTCGGCAGTTTGTGCGGGTCCTTGAGAAGATAATTATGCTTGGTAATCGGCATTGTAATACCGGTGATATCCACTTCCTGGAAGGAGTCCGTTCCAATCTGTATCGTTGGGACCTGTCCGGTGAACAAAACGAGCGGGACCGAATCCATATACGCGTTTGCAATGCCCGTAACCAGATTGGTAGCCCCTGGGCCGGAAGTCGCAATACACACACCTACGCCGCCGGTAACCCTGGCGTATCCATCGGCAGCGTGCACAGCCCCCTGTTCGTGCCGCACGAGCACGTGCTTAATTTTGGTCGAATGATACAGGGCGTCGTAAACCGGAAGGATTGCCCCGCCCGGATAGCCGAACACAATTTCCACGTTCTCTCTTTCGAGGCACTCAACCAGGGCCTCGGCAACCGTCATTTCCACGAAAACACCTCCGGAAAGTTCTGCAAATGGCCGTACCTGCGGTCCGCCGTTCTAATCGCCTTCCAATTCCCGCGCCGGGGCGCCCCCGCCCAGGGCTACGAATTTGCTTCCCCGAAGCATGGCTATCTTTCCCGTGCGAACGAGTTCCTTGATCCCATATGGGCGAAAGGATTCTTCGAGTGCGTTTATTTTGCCCTCATTCCCGGTACATTCGAAAGTCATGGTCTTCCTGCCCAGGTCAACGACACGAGCCCGGAATATCCCGGCGATGTGCATGATCTCAACGCGCTGGCTCGGCTCGGCCGCAACCTTGATCATGACCAGTTCCCGGTCGACATATTCGTCTTCCGTTATATTACTGATCTTGATAACATCTATAAGCTTGTGGAGTTGCTTGGTAACCTGCTCTATCAGGGGTTTGTCTCCCTCCACTACAATGGTCATCCGGGAGACATCATCTCTGTCGGTGCGACCCACCGCAAGACTGTCGATATTGAAGCCGCGGCGTGCAAATAGGCCTGCAACTCGAGTCAGAACACCTGGAGCGTTCTCAACCAGCACCGAAAGGGTGTGCTTATCCATTTATTTGAAACCTCCGGCTGAGTTTTGGAAGCATGTTGAATTTACATGGCTTGGACGAAATATATCAACATTGACTGAGCTTTTAAAGCGCAATAGCTACAAAAGGAGATTCAATTGGGCTACGCTAAAATCATAAACTTCTTTTTCGAACTGGGGATGCTCAAAAAAACCCCTCGCTCGGGTTTTCAGTTTCTGGGGTCCGGCCGCGAATCCGTTGCCGACCATTCGTTCCGTGTGGCAATGATCGGCTTTGCTCTCGCGCGAATGGACTCAAACGTTGACCCGTTCAAGGTCGTTTGCATGTGCCTGGTTCACGATCTGCCGGAAGCACGCACCGGGGACCGCAACTATGTCAACAAGAGATATGTCACAGTAGACGAAACCGGTGCAATAGCTGATCTTGCCGACTCACTTCCCTTTGGGGACGAGATAATGGAGCTTCTCAAAGAGTACAGGGAGTCCGGGACAGTTGAAGCCGGACTCGTTCACGATGCCGACCAGCTTGACCTGATTTTGGAGCTCAAGGAACAAAATGACCTCGGAAATTCCTACGCCGCAAAATGGATACACTTTGCCAGACAGCGTCTGATTACTTCGATTGCTAAAGAGATCGCCCAAGAAATCCTGACGACCGATTCAACAGACTGGTGGTTCAAAGGACACGATGAGTGGTGGGGGAAAAATCCCGAAGAATAATTTTGATAACTATTCGGGGTCTTTCTTTCGGTGATCGGATATCGATATCACTTTACCCTGCTTGCGGGTTTTTTCGTCTTTCGGTTTTTTGTGCACGACCAATTCGGGTTTTGCCGGGCTTTTTCTTGTGTCCTCAGGCTTCGTTTGAGAATGTTCTTCGGCGGGAGCGTTCACTTTTTCAATTCGCATTGGCCGGCCACCCATCGTGAATTCCCCGCCGTTGTAATAGGCCTCGCGCAAAATCCAGGTTACCACCAGCAGAGGGACCTGGAGCACCAGTAGTTTCACGTGAAACCAACCCGGCTTTACGTCGGCGGATATTTCGTCGACTCTGGCAAAAAAGCTCGGGTTGTTATCCATATATACGAGAACGACGTCCCCAACTTTGGTCATTAATGCCTGCCGGTAACCTCCGGTTGTTTGGTCCGAATTGGACCTGTTAAAATCAGTATACACTTTATGCGGAAAGACAGTACCCGGACCGGCGATTTTTCGCCTCGGTTCAATGATCCAGAGGCATATAGGACAGATAATTTTGACGAGCGCCGTTTCGCGTCCGTCCGATCACGTATTCCTCGTCCAGGCTTGCCGGGACCAGAGGCAGCTTTTCGATATCCGGGACCTGGAACCCAAAGATCATCTCCATGAACTGAGTAACGATCTTGAAGGTTACTCCCCACAAAAGTTCGGCCCGCTCTCCGATCTTATAAATGAAACATGGGAAATCCACGGTCGCCCCTCTGAATCTCCACTCCAGATGGGGAGGAACGAACTTCCTGTAAAGGGCGTAGTTAAACGGGTTGAGAAGGGCACGCAAGGGAAACTGCACGATCCTTTCGACTTCCGAGCTCAAGTGAAATCGTTTCTGGTAGGAAACCCATGCAACCATCGGATGGACTGACCGGCGAAAGAGAACGAGGCACTGCGTGGGAAGCGGGCCAAGGAAAGTCAGCCCGAAAGGATTAAGACCCATTTCTTCCCAGGCCTCTCGTAGCCCCGCCGCATAAAGTAGTGAGAGAAATTCGGCATTTTGCGGCTGTCCTGTTTTCAATTCACTCCAACAGGGCCATCTCGAAAGGCTTGAACCCCTAAACGCCAGAAGACGGGCAAGAAAATGGTCGAGTTTTTCAATGGCCCCGCCGGGGCAGCACAGGTCTCCAGGCTGTTTGATCTCCTTTGAGCGTTTGTTCAGGATAATGCAGATCTCGGGTATGCCGCCTTCCTCGGGAAAAAGCCACCCAAGGAGGAGCAATACGCTTGACGTGCGAACGCCGTACCGGCAATCCTCGTTTTGGAAAAGGGTCTCCATGCCGCCGAGCTTTGAGAGCACGCTGATCACGCGCTCCCGCAAAGCGGCGGCATCGAATACCAGGTTCAGGTCGGCCGGCGGACTGTTCATGTCGGAAAACCGTGTAGCTTTTTCTCTATGCGTTTGCCCGAGATAGGAAACAGGGTCTTTATTTCGGGAGCAAACAGACTGATTTTGAATTCCTCGAGCATTTGGCTGACATCCTCTATAAAATCAAGCCCCTCTTGCGTGGGGCGGGCAAGAATCCGCTTTCTTAACTCATCGAGTTCAGCCCTGTATACACCGAACTGAGCTTCTTTGGCACGGTCCTTTTCCGGGGACACATAGGCTCGCTCCGCCCGAATTCTAAGCCCCTTGAGGTAGCGTGGCAAGAGTCTCACTCGGCGATCTGTAAAGCGAGACAGAAAATCGGGCGGAATAAGTGCTTCAAGCTCTGCGGCGATCACGGCCAGCCGGTCGATGACAGCCCGGTTTGCGCCCGCCATGCGCATAAACCGGTCAAGTGCAGCGCGCGTATCATGCCTCTGCCCCACCGCTTCGAGAACAGGTGTTCGAATCTCATTGCCGAGAATTCCCATACGGCCTTTTAGTCTTTCAACATTTTTCAGAAAACCGTCCCGGTTGGGATGCTGCGCTGAGTCCAATGCAAACAAGCCGCGGAGAATATAATCATAGAGAGCGCAAGAAGCCTCTTTTATGCCGCCCATGAAAAGAACTCTCGATGCAAATGTATCCGGAAAGGCCCAGTCTTTTCGGAATTCTTTGAGTTCGGCGGCGAATGTCTGTTTATAAAGACGCATGAGCCCTGCGCGGGTCGATTCCCTTGCGCTGCCAGGCTCAGCGAAGAGACGAACAGCAACCTTTGTTTGCTCGTCAGCCAAACCCGGATAGGCAAGCCGCCGAATCCCCAACGCATCCGATCCAATTTCTATGCTCTGCGGCAGGTCCCCGAAATCAGGGCCTGCGAGTTCATGCCGTTCCCAGTTTTTTCTGGCCTCGTTCCACAGTACGTCCTCGTGCTTTTCAATGGCAAAGGGCCGAAGGGTTTCGATGTTACGTCCCGAGGCCAGAACGTTTCTCTGAGGTCCGAGCACTTCGAACCGCATCCTGAGGTGATCGGGCAACTGCTCTGTGTCCCACTGTTCGGGTGTAATCCTGATTCCCGTGATATTGAACACCGCCTCGCTAAGCCGGCGGTAAAAGTCTCCTTGTCCGAAATCAAGTTTTTGCCATATGCGCCGGGCAGTTTCGTTAACCGGCACCAGATACCTGCGAATGCCTTTGGGAAGACCCTTGAGCAGGACAGTCACTTTTTCCGGGAGCATGCCGGGAACGAGCCACTCGAAGGGTTCAGCAGGCAGGACCGGCAGGGTATGGACCGGTACTGTGAGCGTGAGGCCGTCGTCCTCCTCACCGGGGCGAAACGTGTATCGAAGAGGAAGTTCGGTCCCTTTTGCCCTTAGTGTATCGGGGAATTGCTCCATCGAGTAGAAATCAGGTTCGGTTCGAAGGAGGTCTTCCTTCTTCATTTTCAAAAAATCATCTCCTCCCCTGTCGTGGATGAGCATGTCAAAGGACCTGACATCTGCGATTTGGAGAATACGGGCATCATAGAATCCAAAGAAGGCCTCGTCGTCGACAAGGAGGTCCCTGCGGCGGGTCTTGCTTTCGAGTTGCTCAATTTCTGAGAGCAGGGCCTGGTTGTGTTCCAGAAAGGCGTACCTGCCGGGAAGGTCTGCTTCGACGAGCGCTGAACGGATAAAAATGTTGCGCGCTTCCGCAAGATTTATGCGTGCGAAGTTGACTTTGCGTCGGTCCACTACGGTGAGGCCGTAGACAGTGGCCTTTTCGAAAGCCATGACCTGGCCGCGTTTTTTCTCCCAGTGCGGCTCCGACCAACTGTATCTGCACACGTGCGGCCCGACCTCTTCTATCCATGCGGCGTCAATGTTTGCCGCCATGCGAGCAAAAAGCCGGGAGGTCTGTACCAGTTCAGACGCGACGATCCATTGGCCGCCCTTGTTGAAAATGTTTGATCCCGGAAATATCATCGCCTGCCGGCCCCTTGCGGCCGAGTAGATGTTTTTCTCCTTGAGTAGGGCCACTTGGCTCAGATAGCCGCTCAGGATCGAGCGGTGGATGGCGTCATAGCTCGCTGGGGTGGAGTTTTCGATAAAATCGCCGAGTTCGTTGAGAATGGAGCGAACTTGCTCAAAAATGTCGCGCCACTCACGGATCCGCCGAAAAGAGAGAAAATGCTCGCGGCAAAACCTTCGGACCTGGCTTGAAGTTCTGCGGGGGGACCGTTGTTCATCGCTCCGGCTGGGACCGGCATTACCGCTCAGACCCACGCGGCCGTTCGGGGAGACCGTCGTCTTCCGGCCGGCCGCTTCGGGCATGGTTTCGGTTGTGACCGGTTCCTGCCAGCAGCCCTGCCAGATCTTCAAAAGAGACACAAAATCGGAGCGCCGATCTCGAAAAACAGCCTGCGCCTGCTCAGCCTGTGTTTCCTGATCGAGCGGCCTCTCGCGCGGGTCCTGGATGCTCAGGGCAGCGCCGATAATCATCAGTTCCCCGAGGGCGTTTTCTCGCCTTGCCTCGATCAGCATCCTGGAGATACGCGGATCGAGTGGCAGTCGGGCCATCATTCTGCCAATAGGGGTAAGTCTGTGGTGATCGTCAACCGCGCCGAGTTCGCGCAGAACTGCGAAGCCGTCCTTGATTGCGGCCGGAGAGGGCGGATCCAGGAAAGGGAAATCCTGTATTCTGCCCAGCTTTAGATAGAGCATTCGCAGTATTACCTCGGCAAGGTTGGACCTCTGGATTTCCGGTGGCGTATACTGGGGCCGCTCAAGGTATTCTCTCTCGGAATAGAGCCTCACGCAGATGCCCGCCCTCACGCGGCCGCATCGCCCTTTCCTCTGGTCGGCGCTCGCCCTGGAGATTGGCGCCACCGGAAGGCTGCGAGTCTTCGACCGTGCATTGTACAAGGCTATTCTGGCCAGTCCTGTGTCGATTACGTACTTTATTCGCGGAATTGTGATCGAGGTCTCCGCGACGTTTGTGGCAACGACAATCTTGTCCTCAGAAATCGGGGCGAAAATCTTTTGCTGGTCGGATCCCGCCATTCTACCGAAAAGCGGCATGACGGCGGTGTTCGCATAGCGTTGATCTTCGAGGCGCTGGACCGTTTCCATGATGTCGCTCTCAGTTGGCATGAATATAAGAATATCGCCTCTTTTGCCGGGGCTGAGTTTGAACAGGTCTGCCGCTGCTACTGCCTGATCGATGTAGTTCACATCTCCGGCTTCCTCATTCTCAGTCTGAGCGGCGGGCCGATACCACACTTCAACCGGCCAGGTCCTTCCGGAAACTTCGATGATAGGCGCCCCGTCGAATGCGCTGGAGAATTTTTGCGGATCGATCGTGGCCGACGTAATGATCACCTTAAGGTCGTGTCTTTTGGGAAGCGTCTGTTTGAGAATGCCGATGAGAAAGTCTATATTGAGGGTGCGCTCGTGCGCTTCGTCCACGATGATCGTGTCATAAGAGCGGAAATATCTGTCCTTTTGCGCTTCAGCGAGCAAAATGCCGTCAGTCATGAATTTTATTCTGGTCGTGCGGGCGGTGCGATCCTGAAAACGTATTTTGTATCCGACGAGGCCGGGTCCGTTCTGTTCGATTTCCTCGGACACGCGTGCGGCAAGGGTGATCGCCGCGATCCTGCGCGGCTGGGTGCAACCGATGAGGCCCGATCTGCCTCTTCCCGCCTCCAGGCAGAACTTGGGGATCTGCGTGCTCTTACCCGACCCTGTCTCACCCGTAATGACGAGGACCTGATGTTCGCGGATAGCGCTGACGATCTTTTCCCGCCATTCCGTAATAGGCAGCTCGGCAGGGTAGGAGGGCACAAATACTTGCGGACTGGCGGCAATGTCGAAATATTTTCTCTTGGAAGGGGAAGCAGCCATCGAATGTGAGTCTAACCACTCCATTTTGATTGAGTCAATATTTTAGATTTTATTATAATCCCCACAAAACATTCCGGTTTATTTTCCGCCTGCTACGGAAGGACGTCAATGATTGGGTTAAAAGCCAGGGTGCAGGAAGCCGCCGATTCGATAAAACTACGCCTGACGAGCGAACCGGCAGTGGGGTTAATCCTTGGGACAGGCCTCGGCGGCATTGTGGAGGAGATCGATAAGGCTGTCGTGGTGCCTTACCGGGAGATACCTCATCATCCGGTCTGTACCGCCCCGGGTCATCAGGGACATCTGGTATGCGGCAGGTGGGCGGGAAAGCCGGTTATTGCCATGGAGGGCCGTTTTCACCTCTACGAAGGTTATTCGCCCCATATGATTTCATTTCCAATCAGGGTCCTTCGGGCATTGGGAACCAAAACACTTGTGCTTTCGAATGCCGCCGGCGGGCTCAACCCGAATTTCAAGGCAGGGGACCTGATGGTGATAACGGACCACATAAATTTCACCGGGCAAAACCCGCTGGTTGGACCCAATGTCGATGAGTGGGGCTTGCGGTTCCCGGATATGGTCGAGCCATATAGCCGTCGCCTCGTTGAGCTTGCCGAAAAAACGGCGCTCAAAGCGGGCATTGGGCTCCGCAGAGGCGTATATGCCGGATTGCTCGGCCCTTGTCTGGAGACCGCCGCCGAGACGCGTTTTTTGAGAATGTCGGGGGCCGATGCCGTCGGCATGTCCACCATCATGGAAGTCATAACGGCGGTTCACGCAGGCATGGAGGTCCTGGCAATATCGGCAATAACAAACGTCAACCTGCCCGATTGCTACAAGCCGGCCGTTGTCGAGCAAATCATAGAAACAGCAGGCAGTTCAGGAAAAATACTCAGCAGGCTTTTTGAGAAGATACTCGAACAGTGTTGAAGGCGCCGCCAAACGCGGAGCAGGGAGCGGGAAGCGGGAAGCTGAAGAGTTTATAGTTACTGGTTGTCAGTTTTTAGTAACTCAAAACTCAAAACTAAAAACTCAAAACTCTTCTAAATGGTCATCCAGTTCCGGCGCGCGGCCGTGTCCATTCCGGCCAATATTGCCGAGGAGTTTCGAAAATACACGGGGGCCGATAAAGCGCGTTTCTTTAACACTGCCGAAGGATCGGTGGAGGAGTGCCGGTATTATTGCATCTTGGCCCGGGATCTCGGATACGGCGATACAACCAATCTTCAAGAGGCGTTGGATGGGATCGCAGCGCAGTTGGCAGCCTACATTCAGCGCCTTCGGGAGTCTTGATTCCCGCTCATCGCTTCCCGCTTCAATCTGTCCATGGACTCCAGTGGTTTCTCTGAAAAAAATCCTGTCCAAAGATCTCCTGGTTTGACCCGCATTTTTTTATACGGCCCTCGTACATGACCGCTGTTTTTTCGGCCAGGAATGGAATTTCGGTATAATCGTGCGTAACGAACAGGGTGGTCATGTTCATCTGTTTCAGAATCTTGCCCAGATCGTTAAGAAGCGAATTGCGGGTGGGATAGTCAAGCGATCCGAACGGTTCATCCAGGAAAAGCAGGTCAGGTTCGAGGGCAAACGCCCTGGCAAGACTCGTACGTTGAGCCTCGCCTCCTGAAAGCGATCTTGCCTGTTGCGACGAAATATGCCCTACACCAAAAAGGTCGAGCCACTTTTGCGCCCTGGCAAGGGCCGCTTTCCTGGGCACTTTGCGTATGCGCAAAGCCGTAGTGAGATTGCCAAGTACAGACATATCGAGCAGGAGGGATTCCTGAAAAACGACGGCCATTCGGCGGCGCAACTGAAGAAGATTGTTTGGGCCGGCGGTGACGCCGTCAAATTCGATGAATCCGGAGGTGGGCTGATAGAGCAGGGCCAAAGTGAGAAGGAAAGTTGTTTTTCCTGCCCCGTTCGGACCTATGAGCGCGATGGTCTCACCCTGATTCAGGGAGAAATAATCGACGCTGAAAATCTCCCTGGCGGAGTCTGCCCGCCGAAGATTTCTGGCAACCAGCAATGGTTTCAAAACGGACCAGCAGCCTTTCGGATTACATCAGAATAAATAGACGTTATGTCAGCCCTGGCATATACTATTTCGCGGCGGCCCGGTCAAAGTAATTAGTTACCGCAAATCCATGACCTATAGCCGCTGCCCGAAGCGCGATCCTGAAATATCGTAAAATTTGGATTTGGCCGGCAAAATGCCGATTTCTGAACTTACGGATTTTGCAATCCCTCAATCCTTCAATCCCTCAATCCCGTGGTACGCCGTTTGCTCCCACACCCGTCTGAAGAATTCCGGAACGGGGCGAAGCCCTTTAGAAAAAGGGCTGAATCAATGCTGGTCACCTCAAGAAGGAGGCTGATTGTGGGAAACTGGAGATGTTCGATATGCCGTTATGCTTCGGCGATTTTCATCACCCTGGGTTTTGCTGTCTGTTGCATGTCATCGGATGCCTATGCCGGAGGCGTTCATTTTGGCTTTGGGATTGATGTTCCGCCACCGGGCTATGCCGTGGCTCCTCCTGAAGTGGTGTATCCGCCCCCGGTGGTGGTCGAACGGAGGCCGCCCCCGCCCCCGGTGGTTGTCGAACGGACGCCGCCTCCGCCCCCGGTAGTGGTGGAACGGACGCCGCCCGTCGTTTACGAGGGACCGGTGGTTGTTGAGCGACGCTCCGTGTACTACTACTACCGTCCGTCCTATCATTACCATTCTTACTACGTGGAGACGGGACGGGACTGCTATGGGCAAAGGAGTCTGGAGTGGGAAGATGATGTAGAATATTGAGAGGGGGCATTAATCTGAAGTGTGAAGGGTGAAGTTAGAAGGGTGAACTGCCGGCTAAAGCCGGTGAGAGGAATGAACAGATTATTTTCACCCTTCACCCTTCACCCTTCACTCCTCACTCTTCACCCTTCACTCTTCCCGATTCCCGGCTTCACCCTTCACTCTTCTGCATGCCCGTGCCATTGACACTCCGCCGTGCCTCAAGCATAGTCTTAACTGTCTAAAATGGTTGAAAAATTGAGTCATTGCCGGTGCTGGCGGGCCGTTGGACTTTACATCTATCCGTCCAGCGTGTTTTGGATTAGATCGTAGCGTTGAGGCTGTGATTGCTCGGGGGTATCCACCGAGGTCGACCGATTATGCGATGCATAGGGGGACCGGATTTGAAAACCACCGGGTATTTCGAGCACATGCGAAAAAGGCCCGACAGGTCAATAATACGGGACGAGCGGATAACCCGAGTAATACAGTCGCCGGAAAAACTGAAGTCCAATCCGATGGCAGAATACGCAGGTGGGCATGGGTCGCCGAGGAGGGTATGTTTCTGCGGGTCATTCTTCTGGAGGACTGTGAGACCGTTCATAATGCTTTTTTCGACAGATCCTTTAAGGAGAGTCGGCAATGAGGGTAAAGTACTTCTCAGATACTGATACTGCGCTGGTTGAATTTACAGACCACGGGGTAATGGAGACAAGAGAGATTAGCGAAAATATATATGTTGACCTCGACAAGCAGGGAAACCTGATCAGCATGACAATCGAGCATGCACGCACCAATGCTCGGCTCAATGAGTTCTCATACCAGGAAATCGGCCTCGCGCAAGAGGAGGGCCGAACAACGCCATGAGCGGCGCCGGAAGCATGGCATTTTTTCACCCCCGGCAAGCTGCCTTTTTGAGTTGGACGGGGGCTGATACCGGGGTCTCAGGACTTAGAAATAGCCATTTCTGTAATTCTCAATTCCTCAATTCTGAATTTGCTCGCAGCCTGACCGCAGAACGCGTTGCCTGTTGACATTTTGAGAGGCAGCCTTGCCCACGCCGGCCCTAGTTTGGCTCTTCTGTCAGGACCACTCGCGCTGTTTCGACAAATTCCTTTATGCTCGGGACCTTGCTTTTAACCGTCACTATGTTTTGCCAATTCACTTTAAGATACTGGTGGATGGTTTCATTTCGGTGTCTTACGAGGGGCGCCACTTTGAGAACGATTTCGCCTAGGAATTCATGGCATGCAAGGATGGTATCCCTGTAAGTATCCGGGATGTTCCTTTTAGCTTTCTTCAAGCACTCTTCCGAAATATCCACGAGGCAGAGAATGATGTCGTTTATGGTTTTGTCAAGAATACTGCGAATGTCTCGATCCGCGAAGTAGCGATCCCGATCCACATTTTCACTTCTTGCGAGAAAGTATATTATAGTTTCGTCCATGAAGGCCAGGAGCCGAGTCGACCTATCCAAGGCTGTTCTCCCTTCTAAAACGAATGGTCTCACATTCGTGCAGCACTCTGTGGCTTACGTCGTAGAGTATTTCGAGGTCAGGGTCCACCAGGTGAATTCCCTTGAGGGCTTCCTGCACCACAAAAGGAGATTCGTCCTGGTCGTCCAATCGCAGTATGGAGACGTCCCGATCGACTGACATAAGGATACGGTCGATCAGGTCTAATTCTTCTTCGGAGTTCGCCGCATTGAGATAGACGGCAAGATCGATGTCCGATCTAACATGTTGTGCGCCCTTCGCGAAGGACCCGTAAAGAAGGGCAACATGGATTTTGCGCGCCTCCTTCATTTCGCCAAGGATCTTTCGAAGCTCGTCAATTGATTTCATATTGTAGTCCACCATGCAGGGGATGATGTCGTTCATGGTCTTGGCGAGGATCCGGATTCGGATGCATGCGGGCCATATTAAGCCATACTGCCTTTTCATTGTCCATGTTGATTTTGAGATCTTTGTAGAACCATGGCCGAAGCAAATAATTGCCCAAGCTCTAGCGGGGCGCATGAAAGAAGGGGCCTTCAAAAGAGAATATTCGGCGGACCGGGTCAGACCACTCCACGCGGACGCTGGATGGTGCGACGCCTATGAAAGGCCGGCGTCGAGAATTGACGGCGCCGATGATCGACCAGTTGAGCGGTCTATAACCTGACATCTGAACAGCCGCCTCCCTTTGAAAAATTACATTAAAGGATTGCCCGGGATGTTCGATTATCTTGATATGAAATGTTTTACACCTTGGCATCTGAATATATTCTGGAGAAAGGCATGGAAAATACCGACGATCTGCTCGTTGCAACCTGTCGGACAATGATAAAGACAGTCCTTTCATGCCTGGATAACGCGACGAAGGGCACAATTTACAAGATCGGCCTGATGCCGGAACTGATCGCTATGCGCGTCCTGTCCGGCGCCAGAAAACAAGATTCGGATGAGTTGGAGTGGGGGTTGCCCGCAGTCTCCGATTACAATCCCCCAGGCAAAAAATGGGAGCATTACCGGGACCAGCCTGGCCGTGCCCTGGAAGCGATGGGTTGGTGTGTCGAAAAGCAGATGAGCTGGACTGCGGACAACCCGATTCAAGACTCCCGAAGCGTCAGAAAACAGCTCTCGGGTGAACGGGAAGATGAATTCCACATGGAGCCTGTGCTGGTGGGGAAGAAGGGCCTCTATGGCTATTCAGTCGAAAAGATTCAATATCCGGTCGATTGGCAGGGAAACCCTATCTGGCAGGATAGCGAAAACGTGGTTGCAGCCGTTATAAAGATTCATTTTAAGCCGGGGACATTGAAGCGCGGCGATCGTTCGAGCGGAATCATCAGGGATTTATCCCAAAGCCTTGGCTCCGAACTGCTCACTTTATGGTTCAGAGAAAAACTCTACCAGGCAAGTAAGCACTTTGCCCGCCAGCGCCTCCAAAGCTGCGAATTCCTGGCCCATGAACTCAGGAACACATTGGTCAAATTGGGGTTTGTGTTCTCGGCGATAAACGCACAAATCGGCATTCTTCGGGCGAGGTGGGAAGAACTGCTCCAGGAGTACGTACCGGAACTTGAGTGGAAAGGACCTCTTCTCGACGAGCTGTGCGGCGCATTAGGCGAAAAAGTCGCGGAGTTGCGCTCTTGCGGGGACCTGTTTGCCGTAAGTCAAAAACTGCTCCTTGAACAAAAAGAACTGGCAACGCTTTATCTTCCTCCTCACCAGGAGCGGGAGTGGGTCAAAAACAAGATTCACCCAAAGTGGGAAAAACTCCTTTCCGGGACCAGCCTTTGGAATCAGTCAGCAATTGAGTCTTTGCTGGACCGGCTTGCAAATGCATTGCCTACAGGTATGAACTACGACTTTTCAAAGAAGATAGACGGCTTGCCATCCGAGCTTCTTGGCCAGTGGTCTAAACTTGCATATGTGCAGATAACATCGGGTAACCTCTTTCAGTTGGATGAAGTGATCCAGTTGGTTGAACACCCGGTCCTGCCGGTTTCTCATAAAGAACAGATGCTGAGGGTGCTCAAATCTTTGAGGGCCATTGTCCATACGATACCGGAAGTTGAGGAAAAAACAGCCAGGATACTCGAGTCGCTGAGGTTTGGGACGTGGGCCGAAGATCAATACAGGTTCGGTCCCGACTTTCCGGGTTTGGAGTCCCTTGGAGAATTTGGAATGGGTTTGACCGAATGAACACTTTGTTTTTACGTTTTGATTATCTTTTGTCATTTTCTTGTTAATTATGGCAAAAACAAATATAATGTCATGCATCCAGTCCATTGTGACCCGTCACCGGTGGAGCAGGCGGAAGGCTTGCGGAGGTGAATGCGAGATGGCCCATGGAACAGACAAAAATCCTCTTTATTCTGATTTTCAGGTTTCCGATTTTCATGTGGGTATGATGTATAAGCGTTTTTTCGATGGGGCGGGTGACATGCGTTTTATATCGAGCGGGCGCGGCAAACTGCTCGATGTAAATCAGGCGGGGGTAGAACTGTTCGGCTATTGCAGCAAGGAGGAATTGCTCGGGTTAGACAGTGTGTGCCTGCTTTTCTCCGATCCCGACGATGGGCGCCTGTTTCAACAGCGGCTCGGAGCGGACGGATTTCTTAAAGAATATGAAGCGGAGTTGAAAAAAAAGGACGGGACCGTTTTCAGCGGGTCCATTACGGCAACCCTGTGGTTCGAGGAAGACGGTTCCATATCGTGGGAGGGGGCGCTCAGGGACATATCGGGCTTAAAGGAACTCCAGGAGGCATATCTGGAAGCCGAAAGACATAACCGGGAGCTTTCGGCATCCGAGCGGCATATCCGGGATCTCAACCAGCATATTCTCAACATGCTGATGATCATGTCTCACGATATCCGGGGACCTCTTGTCTCCATTGCCGCCACTCTTAAGCTGCTCATGCGCGGGTCCTTCGGACGAATGGACGAATCAGTATGGAACACGGTTTCGGATTTGATGGCGCGGGTTCGG
Organism: Syntrophobacteraceae bacterium; assembly: GCA_049520035.1. Taxonomy (GTDB): domain Bacteria; phylum Desulfobacterota; class Syntrophobacteria; order Syntrophobacterales; family Syntrophobacteraceae; genus SbD1. The sequence continues at coordinate 31,944 of JBEKQE010000002.1, forward strand.
CACCTGATCGGCTTAGCTGAGGACTGTCTTGGGAGCGCGCATTCTCTCGAGGGTGTGCTTCTCAAAAAAAAGGAATTCGTGGATCTGCGGCAGGATATCATAGATGCGGTGCTCGATGAGATGTCAAATGAGATTACCGAACGGCATATAGTGATCGACAACCGGCTCGGAGCGATTCCAGCCGGAACTATTCCAATCGGCGCCGATATGATGTGGCTAAAAGCCGTGTTCAGAAACCTTTTCAAAAATGCCATAAAATACGGTGGTAAGTGCTGCAGGATCGCTTTCGGCTTCGAAGATCACGGCTCTTTTTATCGATTGAACGTTTACAATAGTGGTAATCCGATTCCGGAGGAATACAGGGACAGGCTTTTCACCAAGTTTACCCACATAGACGACGGGGCCGAGAAAAAAGATGGGTTCGGCATGGGCCTGTACCTGATAAGGGAAATCATCCGAAAGCACGAAGGCGACATGTGGTACGAACCGAGGCAAGACGGCTCGGATTTTATTTTTATCCTGCCTAAACAACCGGTTTAATCTATTCATTGATGGTCAACGGTTTGGATTTCATAATCAGAGTACTGTCTGTGAGGTTTGAAACGTGATTTCGGCCGCCGAAATCCGAAGGGCGGCCGGCATCCTCAAGGGCCGTGTAATCCGAACCCCTCTTGTATACTCTCCCACCTTCAGCAGGCTGGCCGGGTTCGAAGTCTATCTGAAATTAGAGAATCTGCAGGTAACCGGGTCGTTCAAGATTCGAGGCGCAACGTACAAGATCCTGACTGAGCTTGACCGGATCGGGAAGGGAGGGGTCGTTGCAGCATCGGCCGGCAATCATGCTCAGGGTGTCGCTCTGGCCGCTAGCCGGGCAGGGCTGACCTCCACCATCGTAATGCCTGAATGGGCTTCGATTTCAAAGCAGGAAGCAACGCGCGGCTACGGCGGGAAAGTCATCCTCGAGGGACAGAGCATTGCAGATTCGATAAAAAGAGCGCTGGAGCTGGCAAAAGAAGGCAAGACTTTTATCCATCCATTTGACGATCCGTCGATAATAGCGGGACAGGGGAGCATTGGCCTGGAAATAATGGAAGAGTTGCCGAATGTGGACCTGATAGCCGTACCGGTCGGCGGAGGAGGGTTGGTGGCCGGAATTTCAGTGGCTGCCAGGGCCGTCAGGCCGGAGATTCGGATCATCGGGGTTCAGGCGGAGAGGTGTCCTTCAGCCCTCAAGGCCGTCGAAACCGGCGAAAGAATCACGGTCGAAGCGATCCGCTCAATTGCCGACGGAATAACGGTCAAGCAGATCGGAAGCATTCCTTTCGATATAGTCCGCAAAGAGGTCGATCAGATCGTCCTGGCGAGTGAAGACCGGATCGCGGAAGCTGTGATTATGCTGCTGGAACGCAAGAAGATACTTGCCGAAGGGGCAGGAGCGGTTTGTGTGGCTGCTCTGCTGAGCGGGACGATAAAGGCCCCCCCGGAGGCAAAGGCTGCACTGGTTATCAGTGGGGGAAATATCGATATTTCTCTGCTGGACAGGGTCATTCGGAAGGGTTTGTCGCGGAACGGACGCATTATGCGGTTCAGTGTCCGGCTCGATGACGTGCCCGGCGCACTGGCGAAGCTCCTGGGCATAATCGCGGGCGCGAAGGCCAACGTTTTTCAGATCTATCACAACCGGGGCGGGGCCGACATGTCCATTGATCAGAGCCTGGTGGAACTTGAAATCGAGACGCGCAATTTCGAGCATATCCGGGAAATAGAGGCTGTCCTCAACCAAACCGGCTATCATATGGGAGTTAAGAGTGAAGAGTGAAGAGGCTATGATCGGTGATTTCACTACAAAATCAATGGTATGTGCGATGGACCACGTTACAATGCACTAGCCAGGTTCGCGTTACAGTTTCAGACGATTCCCGTTTTCACGCAGCCATTTCCTGCTTTGCCGATGGTCTGGGAGAATGGTTGCAACCAAGTCCCAATATTCCGCGGAGTGGTTGTGGTGAACCATGTGGCAGAGCTCGTGAACTATGAGATAATCAAGGATCGGTTCGGGCGCCATCATGATGTGCCAGGCGAGACTGATCCGCCCGTGGATGGAGCAGCTACCCCACCGCGACTTTAACGTCTTGATTGTCACGAGACGAGGATTAACGCCGATCAGACCGGCGTAAATCGGGACCTTTTCTTTAACCTTGGCCAAGGCGCGAGCCTGATACCATTTGAGCAGATGCTCTTTTACCACCGAAGGTTCGGGCGCTGAGCCCACGATCATACACAGCCGCACGCAAATATCCTCATCTCTCAGGATGACCTGCGAAGAATTTCCACGTTCTACGCGCAAAACATATTCTCTGCCCAGGTAAAGCAATTTCTCCCCGGTTTCGAATATCCTTGCCTGGCTTTGCTGACCCCTTTGGAGGTTGGCTCGAATTGCTTTTCGAATCCAGTCCGCTTTTTTTTCGACGAACTGCACGATATTCTTCTGGGGATAAGCTGCGGGCGCGCTGACGACGACCCGGTTATCCGGATGGACGACAATTCTAAGTGTCTTGCTCCTGGCGCTTTTTCTGACCTGATAGTTGAAGTCGAGTTCTTTCATGCCTCACGTCCGTTCGGATAGATCAAAGTTCTGCTCCGATCACGGGTGCTCATGGCGCCGACGGTTTTAGGCGACATTAGCTTATTTCCCGCATAAATGGAAATCTGGAAATCCGCCTTAAATGAAGCAAATGCTTTTGGTCTTGTGAAGGGCAATCGCGGCAATATCTGTGGCTAAATTCGCTCCGTTGAGCTATTATTGAAAAATTATGGCGCCGCTCCCGTTAGTAAACATACGGACGATGGCGGTAAAATTTCAGGCCGAGACGGGGGGCCTTTAAGTATTTTGTCCCTAGAGGTAAGGGTATGTCTTATTTGCAGCAAATTGATCCTGAAATAGCTGGAGTCATTGAGCGAGAGGAAAAACGTCAGAGAGGGCGCCTGGAGCTGATCGCATCCGAGAATTTTGTCAGCAGAGCTGTACGGGAAGCTCAGGGGTCCGTTCTGACAAACAAATACGCTGAAGGCTACCCTGGGAAAAGGTATTATGGCGGATGTGAACATGTTGATGTCGCAGAAAGGTTGGCGCAGGTCCGTGCAAGAGAGCTGTTTCATGCCGATTATGTAAACGTTCAGCCTCATTCAGGCTCTCAGGCAAATATGGCTGTGCTTTTCGCTGCGCTCCAACCGGGTGATACTATACTAGGCATGGATTTACGCCAGGGGGGGCATCTCACTCACGGAAGTCCGGTGAGTTTTTCCGGACGGCTTTTCCGGGTCGTTTCCTACGGAGTGAGGCATGACACCGAGCAGATCGACTACGACCGTGTTGAGCAAATTGCCAGGGAGGAACGGCCGAAGCTCATAATAGCCGGAGCCAGCGCGTACCCCCGAATTATCGATTTTGAACGTTTTCGTCAGATTGCAAAGCACATCAGCGCCTACCTGATGGTGGACATGGCCCACATTGCCGGTCTCGTCGGCGCTGGTCTTCATCCGAATCCCGTACCATGCGCCGATTTCGTAACTTCCACTACCCATAAGACTTTAAGAGGACCACGCGGTGGTTTGATTCTGTCTCACGCCTCATATAGCAAAATGCTTGACAGCCAGATCTTTCCGGGAATTCAGGGAGGGCCTCTCATGCACGTAATAGCCGCCAAGGCTGTGGCGTTTCAGGAAGCCCTTCAGCCCGAGTTCAGGCAATATCAGGAGAGAGTGCTTGCGAACAGCAGGCGGCTTGCCGAGGTGCTGGCCAGCCATGGATATCGGCTCGTCTCCGGGGGAACAGACAATCATATGATGCTGGTGGACCTAAGTCCCAAAGGGCTAACCGGAGACGTCGCAGAGGAAACCCTGGACAAGGCCGGAATTACTGTGAACAAGAACTCTATACCTTTCGACACCCGGAAACCGAACGTGACCAGCGGAATCAGGGTGGGCACGCCTGCAGTAACGACCCGCGGAATGGGGGCCGATGATATGGAGACAATCGGGAGTCTCATGCACCGCGCTCTCCAATCGGTGGGCAACGATGCAATGCTGAAATCACTGGCCGGTGAGGCCGCGGAATTCTGCTCCGGTTTTTCCCTGCACGCATAAAGTTTAAAACGGCTCGCAAGAGGCGGGAACTTCCGGAAGCTTGTATGGGGCTGGCGCTATGCCGCCCCAATTTGATTTCGATATGGAAAGCAACGCCTTGAGAATATGGTTCAAACCGATCCCGACGTACAGTTTATGAAAAGGGCCCTGCGCCTGGCCGCGCGAGGCGCCGGTATGACCAGTCCCAACCCGATGGTTGGGGCCGTTGTAGTAAAAGACGGCGCCACTGTTGGTCAGGGCTATCACCAGGCGCTGGGTGGGCCGCATGCCGAAGTGAATGCGATAGCAGCCGCGGGCGCCGCCGCCCTGGGCGGGACCCTCTATGTTACACTTGAGCCATGCAATCATCACGGTCTGACCCCTCCGTGTACGAAAGCTGTTGTTGATGCCGGGATCGCACGGGTTGTGTTCGGAATGGCCGATCCGAACCCCGATGTTGCCGGTGGGGGGGCCGAACACTTAAGGCGGGCGGCAGTCGAGGTCAAAGGGGGCGTTCTCGAGCGGGAATGCAGGGCACTCAACCAAGCCTTCATAAAATACGTAACTACCGGGGTTCCATATGTTATGCTGAAGGCTGCGGCTACACTCGACGGCTTTATCGCAACCTCGGCCGGTGATTCAAAGTGGATCACCAGCGAGTTGTCTCGGCAGTTTGCGCACCGGCTTCGGTCCCATGCCGACGGCATCCTGGTCGGCATCGGAACTGTCATTGCTGACGATCCCTTTTTGACTGTGCGTTTGCGTGGGGGAAAAAATCGCCGCCAACCGACCCGGATTGTCCTCGACAGCGAGCTTAAGGTCCCGCCTGACTCCCGGTTGGTCCGAACTGCGTCCGCAGGCCCGGTTTGGGTTGTTTGCCGCCAGGACGCCTCGGCCGGCAGAGAGCGAACTCTTGGAAGCGCCGGTGTCCGAGTGATAAGGGTCCCATCGGGACAGTTCGGTGTGGACTTGCCGTGGCTGCTGAAAGAACTTGGTCGAAGGCGTATCTCCAGCATTCTTGTAGAAGGCGGTGGGCGCGTTTTGGGATCTTTCATTCAAAACGGGTTTGCGGACGAGTTTTATTTTTTCTACGCCCCCAAAATCCTTGCCGATCCAAGGGGGGTATGCATGTTGAGCGGGCGGCCGAGGCTAAAGATAGCTGATTGCGTTCGGGCCTATGGGATCAGTACTAGAAAGCTGGGAGAGGACCTGCTTGTTTGCGGCAGATTCCGCGAGCAGCTTTACTGAGGCTGAAGAATTATGTTCACCGGTCTTATAGAAGGCACTGGGACTTTGCAGCGAATGGAGCGTCACGGACTGGACGCGCGGATGGTGATTCGTCCCGATTTCAGTATGGAGATTTCCCTTTTGGGTGAGAGTATAAGCGTTGACGGGGTCTGTCTGAGCGTGGTTGATTTCCAACAGGACGCTTTCACGGCGGACGTTTCCGCCGAGACGCTGGGGCGCACGACCCTGGCCCGTAGAGCCCCTGGGAGCAGACTCAATCTTGAGAGGGCGCTTCGGCTTGGCGATCGTCTCGGCGGCCATCTGGTTACCGGACACATTGACGGGATTGGGGTTCTTAAAGAGCGCAAGTCCGAGGGCCGCTCGCTGCGGCTCTTTTTTGACGCCTCCCGGGAAATTATGAGATACGTTATCGAGAAAGGCTCCATCGCAGTAAATGGAATAAGTCTGACGGTCAACGGGGTTTCAAGTGTTGGTTTCGATGTGAATATCGTTCCTCATACCGCTTTGATGACCACTGTGGGCGGTCTTCAGATCGGCAGCGAGGTCAATATAGAAACAGACCTGATCGGAAAATACGTGGAAAAGCTGGTTTGTTCGTGGGAAAACAGATTCGAGAAAGGCGGCGTCAAAGATAATATTGATCTCAATTTTTTGAAACAGCACGGGTTTACATGAACCGATACAACCAGCCAACTTGAAGAAATTATTTGAAATATGTTATACATGTCCAACGGATTTGCAAATCGTTGATGCAGACTTTTTGGGAAAGGAGAACACCCGGATGCCTTTGGCAACAATCCCCGAGGCGCTTGTGGATATGAGGCAGGGCAAGCCCGTCATTCTAGTGGATGACGAAGATCGCGAAAATGAGGGAGATCTGTGCATCGCTGCAGAGAAAGCGACACCGGAAGCCATCAACTTTATGGCTAGATATGGGCGCGGCCTGATCTGCCTTGCCCTTGCACCTGACTTGGTGGATCGGCTTGATCTCCCGATGATGGTTACTAAAAACAAATCGCCTTTTCAAACCGCATTCACCATATCTATCGAGGCGCGAAAAGGGGTGACGACGGGCATCAGCGCAGCGGACAGGGCGCATACAATCCTGACCGCCATCGCCGACGATGTGAAGCCCGAAGACCTGGTGAGCCCCGGCCACGTTTTCCCGCTTCGCGCAAAGAAGGGCGGTGTTCTGGTCAGAACGGGACAGACCGAAGGATCGGTCGATCTTGCCAGGATCGCCGGGATGAAGCCGGCTGGAGTCATCTGCGAAGTTATGAACGAGGACGGGACCATGTCGCGGATGCCCGATCTGGAGGTATTCGCCTCGGAACATGAACTCAAGATCATAACAATCGCGAGCCTGATCCAGTACAGAATGCAGACCGAATTGTTCGTCCACAGGGCGGCTACGGCCAAGCTGCCGAGCTCGTTTGGAGGGGAATTTAACATAATAGCTTACACCAACGATATAGACGAATATTGTCATCTGGCGCTGGTTAAAGGTGAGATCGACCCTAATGAGGAAATACTTGTGCGCGTCCATTCGGAATGCATCACGGGCGATGTCCTGGGCTCTCTCCGGTGCGATTGCGGCGCGCAGCTTCGGGCGGCTTTGACTCAAATCGGGCGTGCTGGAAGAGGAGTGCTCCTCTACATGCGGAATCATGAGGGACGCGGAATAGGTCTCCTAAACAAGATTAAAGCCTATGCCCTCCAGGAAAAAGGCTACGATACGGTCGAAGCCAACGCGGCCCTTGGATTTCGGGCCGATCTGCGCGATTATGGAATAGGGGCGCAAATGCTCGTCGATCTCGGCATAAAAAAGATGAGACTCATGACAAACAACCCGACCAAAATCGTGGGACTTCAGGGTTACGGCATCACAGTAACCGAAAGAGTGCCGATCGAAATTCCGCCAAACGAGAGTAATCGCCAGTACTTGACTACGAAGTGCTTCAAAATGGGTCATATTTTGAGCTGCATATCCGCCGAGGGGGAAGCTTCATGAGAGTTTTCGAAGGGAAATTGCTGGCCAAGGGCCTCAGGTTTGGAATCATCGTCAGCCGATTCAACGATTTTATTGGAGAGAGGCTCCTGGGAGGCGCGCTCGACGCCCTCAAAAGGAACGGGGCTGACGAGCAAAATGTCGATATCTTCAAGGTCCCCGGAGCATTCGAAATACCTTTGATTGCAAAAAAAGCGGCGGAGAGCGGCAAATATGACGCCGTGATCTGCATTGGCGCTGTAATCAGGGGAGGGACGCCTCATTTTGATTATGTGGCGGCGGAGGTCTCTAAGGGGATCGCCAATGTGGCCATCGAAGCCGGTGTCCCAATCAGCTTCGGGGTGCTCACCACAGATACGCTGGAGCAGGCGATCGAGCGGGCCGGAGCAAAGTCAGGCAACAAGGGCTGGGACGCTGCATTTGCCGCCATAGAGATGGCCAATCTTATAAAGCAGATGTCGGCTTGATTTCTGTTGCTCAATGTGCCGCAAAACCAGTATTGAACGATTTTACCGAACCGGATTTACGATCAGACTTTCTGAATTGAGTTTTCCAATGGGCCAGCGGCGCAAATCAAGAGAGATCGCATTGCAGATGCTCTATCAGATGGAGATGACCGGACAGCCTCCGCATGTGGTCATCGATTTGTACTACGAACTGGCTTCGGCCGATGATGATAAAAATCCTGATCTTGCGCAGGCTGTTCGCCCGTTTGCCGAGCAGCTCCTATACGGCGTTCATGCTCACCGGGACGAACTTGACGCAATGATCGTCGCGGCCTCGGAAAACTGGCGGCTCGAAAGAATGTCGATAATCGACAGGAATGTGCTTCGGATTGCCCTTTACGAAATGCTCTACTGTGCCGAAATTCCCCCAAAAGTGTCCATAAACGAAGCCATCGATCTGGGAAAAACATTTGGCAGCCCCGATTCGGGGGCATTTATCAATGGAATACTCGACCACCTTCTTCCGGAAGCAAACCGGGTTCGCGAAGGGTAGGCCGGCGTCGTTATGTTATTAATATGCTTTAAAAAATGTGTCATTTTCGCTATTTGTTGCGATGCGGGATGATTTGATCTGCAGAAGAAAGATCGGGGGAGGTGGATTTGGGCTACGCCGTTGCACTGGGCGGGAAAGGCGGAACAGGCAAGACAACAATAGCGGGTCTTCTCATTCGATACATGCTCAATCACGGGATGAAGCCGCTTCTTGCCATAGACGCCGATTCCAATTCGAATTTGAATGATGTTCTGGGAGTGCCGCTGGAGGAAACACTGTCGGAAGCGCGCGAAGAAATGAAGACGAGCGTTCCGGTGGGTATGACAAAAGATATATTCATGGAGATGAAGCTCGAACAGGCCCTTGTCGAGACGGAGGGGTTCGATCTCATCGCGATGGGCCGTCCCGAAGGTCCTGGCTGTTATTGTGCGGCAAACAATCTTCTGAGCAGCCTTATAGATCGCCTCATCGGGAACTACCCGTTCATTGTTATTGACAACGAGGCTGGAATGGAGCATTTCAGCCGTCTTGCACAGAAGGATATAGACCTTTTGATCCTGGTGTCCGACCCCAGCAGGAGAGGGCTTTCCGCTGCATGCCGCATAGCCGAACTGGTCAAGACTCTGCCAATGCGTGTCTCGCAGATCGTGCTTGTGATAAACCAGGTCCGGGAGGAACCGGCAAGCTGGCCTGAAGATGTCCACCGTGTTTTTGGAAAGCAAAAGATAGCCTGTCTTCCCTCCGACCCGCTGATTTCAAAGTTCGATCTGGAGGGAAAACCTACCGTAATGCTTCCCGATGATGCCCTGATGGTAAAGGCTGCCGATAGGCTGTTCGACTGGATTTTCAATAACCGGGATAGACTGGAGTAATCTTTTTTTGACTGCGAAAGTGGAGGAGAGGATGTTTGCTGTGCGCCGCGCGCTGTTGAGTGTTACGGACAAGACCGGACTGGCCGAATTCGGCAGGGGACTGCGGGAGCTCGGCGTGCAATTGCTATCGACCGGAGGCACTGCCAAGGCGCTTCGTGATGCCGGAATCGAAATAACCGAGGTATCCGATTACACAGGATTTCCCGAGATGCTCGACGGCAGAGTTAAAACGCTGCACCCCAAAATTCACGGGGGAATACTCGGAATCCGTGACAACCAGGCGCACGCCTCGACTATGGCTAAGCACGGAATTGAGCCGATCGACATGGTCGTTGTGAATCTGTACGCGTTCGCAAAGACGGTTGCGCGTCCGGGATGCACGCTGGAAGAGGCAATCGAGAATATAGATATCGGCGGGCCGACCCTCATCCGTGCCGCAGCGAAGAATAACAGGTTCGTGGCGGTGGTCACGGACACTTCCGATTATCCTGAAGTCCTGAAGGAAATGCAGACGCTCAGAGGCAGTATATCGACAAAGACCAGCCTGCGGTTGGCCTGCAAGGCCTTTTGCACGACCAGCAGCTATGACGCCAATATCTGCGAATACCTCACGGGGGTAACAAGCAGAAAATGACCACGCCTCATAATTTGAAAGATCTTTGATGAAAGTATTGGTGGTAGGTACGGGGGGCAGAGATCACGCCATCGCGTGGAAATTCACTCAAAGTCCGCGAGTCAGCCGGGTTTACGTCGCGCATGGAAATGCGGGGATAGCGGAAACTGCCGACTGTGTGAACCTGAAAAGCATCGAAGAGATGGCCGATTTCGCGCAAAAGGAGAGAATCGACCTGACGTTCGTGGGCCCCGAGAAGCCCCTTTCGGCGGGCATTGCCGATCTATTCGCATCTTGCGGGCTGCCGATCATTGGTCCGGACAAAAGGGCGAGCAGGTTGGAGTCCAGCAAATGTGACGCCAAGGTGATAATGCGGGAGCTTGGAATTCCGGTGCCCGAATTCGAAAACTTCACCGAACCCGGCAAAGCCCGCGACTACATCCGGAGCGTCGGATATCAGGTTGTTGTCAAAGCAGACGGTCTGGCTGCCGGCAAGGGTTCTCTGGTCTGCGAATCTGTTCGGGAGGCCGAAGAAGCCGTGCGCTCAATTATGGAAGAGCGCATATTCGGCGACGCCGGTGAGCGGGTCGATATAGAAAAACGGCTCTATGGCCGGGAGCTTTCCTTTTTTTGCTTCACTGACGGCTACACGATAATTCCGATGGTTGCAGCACAGGATTACAAGCGTGCAAGAGAAAACGACGAGGGGAAAAACACCGGGGGAATGGGTTCCTATTCGCCTCACCCCTGGCTGGATGATTCTCTTGTAAAAACAATCATGTCCAAGGTCGCCGAGCCGCTCATAAGGGGAGTGCGGGAAAAATACGATATCCTGTACCGAGGGATACTGTACCTTGGACTGATGCTTGTAGAAAGTGGGACGGAAGTTACTCCTTACGTACTTGAAATAAATATCCGTCTGGGAGACCCGGAAGCGCAGGTAATACTTCCCCGGCTTAGAACCGATCTGGTGGACATCAGCGAGGCGATTACAACGGGCACACTCAACAGGATAAGGCCGGAGTGGGACCCGGACTACCGCCTGTGCCTTGTTGGCGCCAGCGGTCCCACCAAGGGCAAAAAAGGCTGGTACAAGGGTTATCCGGACCGTTACAAAATCGGCGTGCCTATAGATGGAGTGGACCAGATCGACAAAGGATGCCTGGTTTTTCATTCCGGTACGGAAAAAAACGCTTCCGGCCAACTCGTTACGACCGGCGGAAGGGTGCTCTGTATAGTGAGTTCGGGAAGCACTCTTAAGCAAGCAAGGGAAACGGCTCTTTCAGAAATGGCTAAGGTCCGCTTCGAGGGAATTTACTACAGAAAGGACATCGGTCTGGAATAGGCGGGCCGGGATTTCTGCCCGTGATATTCCAGGGGGGCCTTGGGGAGTTTAAGTTTGAAATGGTGAAAGCTCTCGTGATGACAGGTTTCGGTCTCAATTGCGATCTCGAAACCTCGTATGCGTTGGAAGTTGCCGGGGCGGAGGTGGAAAGAGTGCACCTCAACAGTCTCATTTCAGGCGAAAAATCATTGACCCCCTACCGGATCTTCGTGATAGGCGGAGGATTTTCCTGGGGTGACGACCACGGGGCCGGCGTAATTATGGCAATGCGTCTCAAACACCGGCTCCAGGACCAGATCGCGGCATTTGTGGACACCGGCGGAATTGTGATCGGGATATGCAATGGCTTCCAGGTGCTGGTTAATCTGGGACTTCTGCCAGGATTCCAGTGGGGCGAAATGAAGCGGGAAGTCGCTCTCATCGCCAATGATTGCGGGGGGTTTCGCGACCAGTGGGTGAACCTGTCTGTCAACCCGGCATCACATTGCCTTCTTTCGCGCGATATTCTGAGTATCGAGCTGCCGATACGTCACGGTGAGGGGAAGTTTTTCGCCGAACCAGGCGTTATTGAAAAGCTCATTGGCCGCCAGCAGGTATTCTTGCGTTATGCAAAGCCTGACGGCAGCCCCGCTCTCGGAGAGTTTCCCTTCAATCCGAACGGTTCAGTAAAAGATATTGCAGGAATCTGCGACCTGACAGGCAGAGTCGCCGGGCTGATGCCTCATCCGGAGGCGTTCAACCATTTCACGAATCACCCCGACTGGACTTTTCTTAAAGAAAAATATAAACGCGAGGGCAAACCGATTCCGGAAGAAGGGGAGGGGATCAAGTTCTTTCGGAATGCCGTGCGCTATTTTGAATAACCGGACACGCTGCTCAATTAAAAGATCGGCTTATGGCCCATTCCGCTCGAAAACTGCGGCTCGCCCTGCTCATCTCGGGCGGCGGGACCAATCTGCAGGCGATGATAGACAGGTCCGTCGCCGGGACCCTCAGTGCCGAGATCGTTGTGGTGCTCAGCGACAAGCCGGGGGCTTTCGGTCTGCAGAGAGCCGCAAGGGCCAATATCCCCGCATTCCATGTGGATTACAAAGCTTTCCTGAAAAACTCCCCCACGGAACTCGAAAAGGTCGAATTGCCGGTCGATCTCGCTGATTTGGACCGGAGGCAGAGAATAGTGAAAAATCCCGACCCGGCCGAACGGCGGGAGCGGCTCGCGCGGTTGGTGCTGGCCGAACACGAACTGATTCGAATAATAGATTCTTACAGGCCCGATTATGTTTGCCTGGCCGGTTTCATGCGCCTGGTAACGCCTTATTTCATAAGTCATTTCAATGCAAGCGGCTTGAGAATCCTCAACATCCACCCGGCACTGCTTCCCTGCTTTCCGGGACAGCACGGCTATGAGGATACTTTCGAATATGGTTGCAAGTGGGGAGGCGTCACCGTCCACTTCGCCGACGAAGGCGAAGACACGGGGCTCATTATCGCCCAGGCTGTCTATCCAATCTGGCCGGATGACGATATCGATAAAATTCGCCGGCGGGGATTATCGCTTGAGTACGAAGTATATTCTCAGGTGCTCAATTGGCTTGCACAGGGAGATGTGGCATTGAAAAGCGCGCCGGGCGGCGGGACGCGCGTGGAAATCACCGACCCGAATTATGCTGTGATTCTTCGCAGTTGGATTGCAAGAGCTTTAGAGTCATGATAACACGATACGCTCCGCCGCCACCGAAGGTAGCGGCGAGTCAGGTCTCGTCAATTCTGGCCGGCGGTCCCACCGCCCTGGCCGGCGGTCCCACCGCCCTGGCCGGCGGTCCCACCGCCTTTGGATAACCCATGCGCGCGATGATTTTGGCTGCCGGGCTTGGTACCCGGCTTCTGCCGCTTACAAACTGCCGTCCGAAGGCCCTGGTGTCGCTTCGCGGAGTCACGTTGCTCGAATTCTGGATTGAGAGGCTCTATCGCTATGGGTTCGACACCGTGTTTCTCAACGCTTATCATCTCAAAGACCGCCTTGCCGCAGCGGTATCGGAAAGGCAGTGGCCGATGCCGGTTGAAGTGCTTAATGAGCCGGTGCTCCTCGGAACGGGAGGCGGTATCAGATCTGCGGCAAGGCACTTTGCAGACGAGCCTTTCGCGGTGATAAACGTCGATATCATCAGCAATGTGGACCTGAACACTTTGTATGAGCGCCACAAACTCGCGGGCGTTGAAGTCAGCCTCCTTTTGCACGACTGGCCCGAATTCAATAACGTAGCTGTAAGTGAGGATGGATTTGTGCTCGGATTCGGGCGCGAGGCGGAAGAGATTAAAAAGAGGGGGAACGGCGTCAGACTGATGGCTTTTACCGGAATTCATCTCATAAATCCTTCGGCCCTGGCTGGCGCTGCTGCTGGAGTAACAGGAGATATTCTCAACATCTACCGAAGGCTTATAGCGCAGGGCGCCTCACCCAGGGCGATTACACAGCGGGGCCTTTTCTGGCGCGAAGTGGGGTCGGTCCAGAGCTACGGAAAAGTTACCAGGGAGCTCGCTCAACTCGATCCCGGGTTCCTTTTGCCTGTTAGAACCGGAGAGAATATTTCAATTGACCCGGGAGCGGTTGTACACCCGGACTGCAGCTTAAAAGGATCGGTTGTGGCGGGTAAGGGGGTTCGAATTTGCGAAGGAGTCAGTCTTGAGAACGTCATATTGTGGGACGACATACGGATTGAAAAAGGCAGTTTCCTGAAAGACTGCATTGTGGCGGATGGAATGAGTATTTCGGGCAGCCATACGGGAAAAATATTCGCGCCGGGAGTGACGTGACCTCGATCATCCATAATTTGCCCGGACTTGACGACCTGATCGAAAAAGCTCGAACCATCTCGGGCGCCTCTGAAAAGATTCGGGTCTCTCCCCTTTTCGGCGATGGGTCCGACAGGAAGTTTTTTCGGATCTTTTGCGGACCTTCTTCGCTGGTTGGTCTGATTTCACCTCGAGCAAGAAAGGACTCCACCGATGAGAACGACTCGTATCTTCTAATAGGCAACCACCTGCATTCGAAAGGGTTGCCTGTACCGCGCATCCTCTATGCTGACGCCCGTGAGGGAAGATTTCTCCTCGAAGACGCCGGAGACATGCATTTGCAGAATTTCGTTCACTCTCGCCGGACAAACCTGGGATCTATATACGCTCATGTCGTTACGATACTTGGAGCGCTCCACAGGAAAGCCCCGAAGGGTTTCGAGCCGGGGTTTTGCTTCGATACAGCTTTATACGATCCTTCTTTTGTCTATGAGCGTGAGCTTGAGTATTTTCGAGAGTCCTTTGTCAACGGCTGTCTGGGGTTTGAAATCGCTCCCGATGAACTCCGCCCGGATTTCGAAGCGCTTGCGGAGGCCGCCGGAGTGCACAAGAGTTCATTCGTTTTTCATAGGGACTTCCAGAGCCGCAATATCATGGTCTGCCGCGCAAGGCTCTGGCTGCTGGATTTTCAGGGAATGCGGTTCGGGCCTCCGGCCTACGATCTTGCTTCGCTGTTGATTGACCCTTATGTTAGGGTGCCTGAAGGATTGCAGGCTGGACTTGTTTCAATGTACTGGTCGTCTGCGGGGAAGTACCTGGGCGCCTCAAAGGGAGAGTTCATCAGGAAATTCGAAGCAGTCAGGCTCGCCAGAAATCTTCAAATGCTGGGCGCCTTTGGTTTCCTGGGGGTGACGAAGAACAAGAGGCAATTTCTGTGCTACATTCCGTTCGCCTTTGAGCAGTTGGCGCGGCATTTGTCCAAATTCGGCCGGATGCGGCTGCCGCTCCTCGACAAACTGGTTTCAGCTATCCGCAGGCACGGCCTGAATTACCGGAGATCAAACGGGTGAGGAAATCTGGTGACATGATCGATCTTATCTGTTATATCGCCTCTATCGCCACCACTGGATGAATTTGATCCGGAGTCCCCGGGTCTTTATTTTTTCGTGCCCAAGGAGACAAAGATGGGTTCAAAAACTCAAAAGACCGAAATAATCAGGCACAGAAAGCACGCACCCAATAAAATCAACAGGAAAACCGGGCAGAAGCAGGTTCGCCGGAATTTGGACCTGTTGGTGAAACTGGAAAATGAAAACCGCAAATGATGAATAAATTCCGGCGCTGTACCTGTTCCCGCCAAGGTGATCTGTCCGGCGCCTTTTTCTGCTCTTTTTCCGACCGGCTTAAGTATTCTTTTTACCCCCAATTTCAAATGATTATCTGATAAATGAATGCATCGACCAGGTGGACCGGAAGCATCGCAAAAAATGTGGTCAGGGTAGCTGCAATCAGCGACGTTCACTGCAAACGGGATTCTAAACAGGTGCTCAGGCCGGTTTTCGATCAAATTGCAGGTGAGGCGGATGTCCTGCTGGTTTGCGGCGATATTACCCATCTGGGCCTCCCCGAGGAGGCTTGTGTCTTTCTGGAACAAGCCGTGCCTGTGTTGAATAAAATTCCGGTTCTCTGTGTGCTTGGAAACCATGATTTCGAATCCGGAAGGCAAGACGCGCTGTGGGAACAGCTTTCCGGGGCCGGTCTGATTATGATGGATGGGGATAACCTGGAGATTTACGGCGTTGGCTTTACCGGAGTCAAGGGGTTCGGGGGCGGATTCGGCCGGCTGGCCGTCCACCCATGGGGCGAGCAGGTTTTAAAGGACTTTGTGAAGGAAGCAGACATCGAGGCGGAAAAGCTTGAAACCGGGCTTTCCAAACTGGACATGGGTCCGCGGATTGTGGTCATGCATTATGCCCCGATTCGTGACACTGTGGCCGGTGAGCCGCCGGAATTATTCCCTTTTCTGGGATCGAGCCGCCTGGAGGAGCCTTTGAACCGCTTTGCGGTGACTGCCGTTTTTCATGGCCACGCTCATCAAGGATACTTTGAAGGTAAGACCAGCGCAAACATACCTGTATATAATGTTTCCGTTGCAGTTTTGAAGCACCGTTTTCCAGGCCGCTCTCCATATTTTATCCTGGAGGTGCCCGTAAAGAACTGATAACCGAGGTGCGTTCAACATGGTGATTAATCATAGTAAACCCCTGCTCTGCCTGGAAACGCCAAGGGTTGACACTTAGGGGAGTCGTCATTCCGTGTTTGAGTGTTTTTGAGCCGGAATCCAGAGCCTTAAAGCCCGCCAAGACCGTCAGTTTTGGTTCATCGGCTTATTGAAGTAACTGGGTCGTGCTGGAGCTCAAATATGAAATATGTCATCGTCGGAGGTACGTCTGGCATTGGTTTGGCCACTGCCGAGCTTGCAGTCAAATCCGGGCATACTGTTATCGCAGCAGGCCGTGATTCTTCTAAGTTCCCAGTTGCAACCTCTGTCGGTGCAACGGTTGCCCAACTCGATGCTTCAGATCAAAAGGCATGCTATGAGTTCTTCTCCGAGGTTGGTGCGTTTGACCACTTGGTTCTGTGTGCGTCAGGTTCCGCTGGGGCAGGTGCATTTCGCGAGCTGGATATTGGTGAGTTAAGAAAGGGTTTTGAAGGCAAATTTTGGCCGCAGGTTATCTGTGCGAAAGCTGCCCTGGGTTCGCTGAGCATGGATGGTTCAATAACATTTGTCAGCGCAATTTCATCGCGTGCTATTCAGCCGGGGACTTCAGGTCTGGCTGCAATCAATGCAGCGATCGAGGCTATGGTGCCAATCCTGGCCTCTGAACTGCGCCCACTGCGTGTTAATGCAGTAGTGCCCGGGGTGGTTGATACTCCCTGGTGGTCACGCGTACCTGATGAAGCGCGAAAAGAGTTGTTCGAGCAACTGGCCAGGCAGGTGGCGGTTGGTCGAATTGGGAAACCGGAAGACCTGGCTGCCGCCATCATGCTGCTCACGACAAATACATTCATCACCGGCACCATCCTTGATTGTGACGGCGGTTGGAAGCTCAAAAATCCCTAATCGATCAGGGTAAACCACCGGCTCTGCCGGTGGACACCCAAAAGTTTGATATTTGCGGGAGTCGTCATTCCGGCAGTGTTTTTGAGCCGGAATCCAGAGTCTTGAAGCACGCCAAGACCGTCAGGCTGCTTCCCTTGGCTATTTGAACTAACTGGGTCATGCGTGATAATTTCCGAAAATCCGCTGGATTCCGGCTCAGAAGCGCCGCCGGAATGACGGGGGTGCGGTAGTCATCTCCTTTGCGGATAGTGTCAGAAGCGAACAAATACCCACAGCCGCTTTGAGCGGCCCACATTTTCAAGCCTCCGGCTTTGCCGGAGGTATCTGACGTATGCATCCTCCTATGATAGACTTATACGAAGTTGCGTTCAAGTTGATGTAGCATAGGGCCTTGTGCCCGTCCGCACTTCCAAGCGCCCACTACTTTCGTATGCTCGCTTCTAGCACGTTCTTGAACGCAACTTGGTATTATATAGTACCCTACCGAAAAAAATAACCACTCTGCGTCGTGCGAGCGCGTAGCGGGCAGGCCTACCGCCGCCATTCTCGACGCTCTCCATTCCTGACCTGTCTATGATCACTGTCCATGACCAGAGACGGGGCGTTCGCGGGAGGCCCGGCGCAGGGGGTGTGGGGGGCCCCGCATGTCCCACCATCCCCCACGCTTCTGATTGCTCGTTTCACGGCTCCAGACCCTCTCTTTTCCTTTCCATCGCCACAAACTCTCTGACGATCCTCTGGGCAAGGCGCGGCGCGTTTCCGGCCGCCCGGTTATTAATTATGATATTGATCTCAACCTCACTTCTGAGTGCCTCCCACATCAACTGAGCGGTCTGGGCAATCATCCCGGGCTGGATCATTTCCTCTTTCAGCCGGTCGAAAGGAAAGGCGCGGGCATAGGCGTCCTCGTAACGGATGCCGATCGGCGTCATTAGCCGAATGACGGCCTGGCCCCCGGCGGTTATAAATCGGTTTCCGACCCTGGAAAACTGCCTTTTGAGGGCAGGGAGCCAGGTCCAATGTGAAAGTATCTGTCCTGCGCCGTGTTTTGCCAGAACTTCGATTACCGGTTTGCAGTAGTATGCCTCGGTTCGCAGCTCCACCTGGTACCTGTTGTCACGAGGAATCGAGTTGAAAAAGCGGTCGAGTTGGGTTGCGAGTTGAACGGGAGGGATGCGCTCGGACTGTCTCTGATATTCCTGCTCGAAAATTATGCCTTTAAGGTTCGGGCCGAGCAGACTGACCGCCGGTTCGTAGAATTGCCGGGTAAAAGCATCCGAGGCGAGGAAGCTTTCGTTCGGAGCGTAGTCCTTTCCGCGCCTCAACTTCTGGGCGAAAAACATCTGCGGCGCCTTCAAAAAGACCCTGTCTTCAGGACCCATGCGCATCGAGTATTGCTTCAGCGTATTGGCACAGTGCGTCGGGACCCCGTTTTCGATAAGAGGGGCATAAAAGGTGTAATCTATTTCGAGTACCTTAAAGTGCTGGAAATATTCCCGAACCGAGTCCACGGGCAGCACTTCCTCCCGGAAGCTTTTATTTCCGACCCGGTTGGTACGGCTGGTTATTTGCTCAGTGTAAAGCTCTTCGGAGTAAATCTGGCCGGTCCAGCCTCTGTAGCGGTCGCTTGCCGTTCCGATGGAGATCTGCGGGTGAATGCTGCGAAAAAGATACCTCTCGGCACTCTGAAGGATTTCGTCATTCAACATCTAAGACATCAATCATCCGGCTTGGTATCCATCCGGAAAGCATCGCATGAGAACTCCACGCCCCACGAGAGCCTGCAAGCCTGCCCCGGACCTGATCCGGGGTTTCCGTCCGGAAAGTGGGACCCTTTCCGGACGGAAAGCAGCTTAAAGAGTGCTTTGACCTTTGAGATTTTGCCTTGCGCGCATACACCTACGCCGATAAGGTTTACGGGTCAACGGGAATTTGTGGATGATAAGTGCATGCCAAAAAAGACACTGACTGCAACTCTGAAGAAGAAAGTCGAGGAGTGGTTCAGGCTGGCAGTCTTAGGCGGAAAGCCAATGCGATGAAAACCTATGAGGTGCTCAGTATCAGGTCATAGATCGGTTCGAAGACGATCCGCCGGGAACTCAGTATTACGTTTTGCGGCTTGCTTCAATCCCGATCGCTCGCTGTGTTATACTGCTCAAATGCGTTCATTACCGGCTTTCAGCAGCAAGATTAACGTCCGCATCAGGGACATTGTCCGCAGAGATTCTGTCACCCCGCCATCTACACCGGAAATATTCGTGCCATGACTTATCGTAGGCTTTGATTGCTCTGATATAGGTCGCATACACTCCTGTGGTCCCTTGCCCATCAAGATTCGGGTGAGTTTTGATCATAAACTCACTCGCGCCGACATGACTATTCGAGTTGCCCCAGTCATAGGTATATCCCAGCCGCGTCCACGGAGCGGTATTCTGCGGAGCAGAGGGATTGTAGTACGTGGTGGCCGCATTATACGCAAACCACATTTGGTATGTCTGGTCGGTGGAAAAGAAAAGATAGGGGTTCGAAAAAGCCCATTTGTTGCAGTCCATCCCCCATACATTGATAGTTTCATCGAGTTGAACCGCCAACTCGGCCGTATGACCGGTGGTCCCCGGGTCGGGTGTCGGCCTGTAAAGATCTTCCTGGTTGATCCACATCTCCAGGATCACATCATAGGCCCTTCTCGGGTTTAACCCCATCAACTGCACGGTCCTTTCTTTGCTGGGAGGACAGGATACTAAGAACTGAGTCCAAAAGAAATTTCGCAACTCGGGCACCACTGTCACCCACAAACCCCGCTTCAAGACAGATGTTGCCTCACCGCCATCAGGGTGATTAACTCCGCCCTTGTCCTGTCCACCAAACATACACGGATAATACCAGTCCAGGTAAGTCTGCTTGTCCATAAACGCTGCCACACGGATGCGCGACTTTCCCGGGGTTCCTTCCCAGGTTATCTTGCCTCCATTGAGTCTTACCGTGTTGATAGGGTCTTCAGGCCAAGACCCCGCGTATTGGCGAGGCGGCACAATCGCAAGCAGCCTGTTGGAGATTTTACCGGGTGTTGCAGGATCCGCAGCGTTGTCGTTTGCCTTCTCAAAGTTCAAACAATCATTTTTTGTCCAGGAACCCGTTTCCCACGTTGGAGCCTGGCCGCAATCTGCCGTATAGCCGCAAAATCCAGCCTGAACGGTAAACGCGAGGATCAAAAAGAAACTCAGACCCAGGATATGTCGTGTGAATTTTCGCAGGTGCATCTCTCATCCTCCTATAGGGATAAACTGTCCCAACTTGAATAACGCATAAACTTGACCGACAGATCCCGAAGAACCCTTCGGAACCGGATGCCATTCGAGAAACCTCCTGGAACGCGCATTGTCTATAGATTACACGGTACCCCCATCAGGAAACTTGAATGAAAATGAATTGACATTTTTGAGCGGTCCATGATTTTCCAGGTCTCCGCCTTTGCCGGAGGTATCTGACTCAGCTCTTTTTGCGAGACCTTCTGCAAATTACCTTAGGGTACGGGCGGATGTGCGGATGCAGGTATTTTTTTGCAATCTCGGAATAGAGGCTGGACCTGCAGATCGGTTGGGGGAGATCCTTTTCAGAAACCAAAAGGCTAATGGACCTGCGTGCACCCGGCACTCTCTGAATGAAGCCCTTTTGCTCCAATCTGAGAATCATCCGGTGCACGGTCGGCGGGGATAGTTTCTTTTTATCCTGTCAGGCGTTGATAGAGGACTGCCGGGCGGGCAATTCATTGGGGCATCACCCCCCTGATGAGGTCAAGCGTGCGCTCCGTTGCCCCTCGGTGGCGGTGGACGATCATCCTGGCGCGATCACCCAGACCCCGGCTCGTATCCGGCTCCTCGAACAGTTTTTTGATGGCCGCCTTCAGCCCGGCGGCATCCTTCACCTGGATCACTCCGTTCCCGGTAAGAAATGCCTGGGTAATATCGTGGAAATTCTGCATGTGCGGCCCGATTACGATCGGTTTGCCGAAAACGGCCGGCTCGATGATGTTGTGCCCGCCATTGACCGTCAGGCTCTTGCCCACAAAAGCCACCCCGGCCAGGGAATAGAGCGCCGCAAGATGGCCGATGGAATCGACAATAAGGACTTCTTCCTGCCGGATGACGGCAGGGTTGCCCGAAAGAAGCACGGGCGCAAACCCGGCTCTCCGCACAGTCTCGGCTACGGAAAATGCTCGCTCCGGATGGCGGGGGACCAGGACCAGACGCAACGCCGGGTCTGTGCTCTTCAGCGACTGAAAAATGTCGAGAAGGATGTCCTCTTCCCCCGGATGGGTGCTGGCCCCCAAAAGCACCCGGTGCTCACTATCGAGGCCGTAGTCGGAAGGCGCCGCTGCAACGCCTTCAGGGACATTGTCGAATTTCAGGTTGCCGGTCACATGGACCCTATCGGCATCAGCCTTCATCTCGATGATCCGCTCGGCATCCAGGCGGCTCTGCATTGCAAAGATTTTTACTCTTCGAAGAGTGTTCTGCAGCAGTTTCCTGACAAAGCGGTACCTCGGAAAGGCCCTGTCGGAGATACGGCCGTTCACAATCACGATAGGCACGCGGTCCTGAGAAAGACGCAGAAAGAGGTTGGGCCACAGTTCGGTTTCCGCAACAATATAGATCACAGGACGGATGGCCCTGACGAATTTGCCGGCCGCAATGCTAAGATCCAGTGGCGACCAGAGGACCAGGGCAATATCGCGATACTTCTGCCGAGCAAAGGAATGTCCGGTTTTGGTGGTGACCGTAAGCACGATACGATGCCCTGGATAGTCCCGCCGCAGCCCCGTTATGATGCCCTCGACCGCCGCTGCCTCCCCCACGCTCACGGCGTGGACCCAGATGTTTCGCGTTGCGGCCGGAGTTTCCATCATTTCCTGCGAAATGAAACCCAGACGCTCCCGGAAACCCGAGTGCCACTTGTCCCGCAGCATTAGGATCGGCAAATAAAGGACCATGGAAAGGGCGAATGCAAAATCGTAAAGAACCATCATGCTTTTTTCAATTTCCGGCAATTCTCTATGTTTTTTTTATGCACGCTCTTCAATTGTTCCATCGTCAGATGCGCATGTCTGCTCATCGTCCAGCCATTTTGCTTCGGGTGATTGCCGCGCTGAGTATAGTCACACTCAACTGGGTGTCAACAGAAAGTTCCTCACGGCAAAACAGCCGGGAACGGGTCAAAATAGCGAGAGGACCACGAATCGTTTGAAGACTCGTTCTGACCGGTTTCTTGGCAGGCCGGTTAAAAAATGTACCTCCTTTATGCCGGGAAAATGTGCAGAAACGATATCCCCCAGCTTGGAACAACGGGCCTCGGCGCCTTCATCGGGCCTCCGAAGGCTCCCCGCGAACGCCCAACGCGGCCGATAGACCGTACGGCAGTCGCCTTCCGCGCTCCGCGAAGCATATCTCAAAGTGTTAAGTACATCGTAAAGGGTAGTGTAAAAGTCTATCATACGAGGACTATTTGACACCCTGGCAAAATTAGTAGAAACTCCAAATGAATTTACACCAATCCTTAGGAGTGGACATGGCTGACAGCTTGAAAATATTGGGGGTAATACCGGCGCGGTACGATTCCACCCGCCTTCCGGGTAAGGTATTGCGGAATATAGCGGGCAAACCGATGCTCTACTGGGTCTATAGGAGCGCTCGTCAGTGCAAGCTGCTGGCAGACCTGCTGGTAGCCACGGACAGCGAGAAGGTAGTCCGGTTTTGCGGGCGGGAGGGAATCCCCGTCATTCTAACCGGCCGGCATCCTTCGGGAACCGACCGGCTGCGAGAGGTAATGGAGCGGGTTGACGCGGACATTTACATCAACATTCAGGGGGACGAACCAATGCTGCGCCCCGACCACCTGGAGGCAATTGCGTCTCCGTTTCTGACGGGAGGCGCCCAGGTTGTCACCCTCAAAGTTGCCGTTGACGAGGCCGGTGCACGGGACCCCAATAACGTGAAGGTCGTAACTGACGATTCAGGACGAGCCCTCTATTTTTCGCGCTGCCCGATTCCCTTCGACAGGGATGGCACGGGCGAGGTTAAGCGCTACAAGCACATAGGCATCTATGCGTATACGCGGGCGGCGCTCACCCTTTTTCATTCGCTGCCGGAATCATCCCTGGAATCGGCGGAGAAGCTGGAGCAACTGCGCTTCCTGCAGAACGGCGTGGCGATTTACGTTGTGGAGACTCCTTATGACACAGTGGGGGTGGATACCGAAGCCGATCTTCAGCGTGTAAATCTCCTGCTCGCAGGGCCTGAACGCGGGTAGAGGCAAATGTATCTGCTATACAGCCTGCTTCCGGGCGTCTG
The DNA here is from genome assembly GCA_049520035.1 of Syntrophobacteraceae bacterium. Taxonomy (GTDB): domain Bacteria; phylum Desulfobacterota; class Syntrophobacteria; order Syntrophobacterales; family Syntrophobacteraceae; genus SbD1. Next base: position 55,418 of record JBEKQE010000002.1, read on the forward strand.
GATCGCTAAATACATTGAGAAATGATTCGTTCTCTCCGTCGGCATGGAACTGCACGCCGAGCCGGGTCGCGCTGAGGGTCCGTTGCATTATACGGTATTTTTGCCGGTACTGCCGCCGGCCTGCCCGAATCCGGCCAAAGTGGATGCTTGGGTTGATTATGGGGCACAGATGGGGGATAAAATACGGATAAGGCCAAAGCCGCTATCTCAGTTTTCTTAATCTCTCGTTCACCTCTTGGAGATCGAAATGCTCAGCGTCGAAGTCCTCACCAGCCCAGGTCAGCAAATTTTCATGTTCCTCATGGTCCGGGTCCGAGATGGCTTCCAGGAATTCGCTGTATCCCCAGGCGCCTCCAACATCTTCAGGTGGGCATGCCCTCTCGCCTCCCAAACAAACGGGATAGAACTTGTCTCGCTCTGCCTGTAAAATTTCCTCAACCCGAATCTCATGCTCCCAGTTATCGCCGAAGTCGTAGATGTAAATGAATTTCAGTTTCTTCTCAAGGACCTGGTCAAGTTTAGTCCTTCGGGAATCCTTGCCGTCGAACTCGAATTCGGGGTCGGTTATGCCATAGTCGACATGACCTGCCGTGAAATTATAGAGGTGATAATCCTCCCACCCCATGGCCGCCTGCAGGATTTTGTGAAGCTTGTGGAATGTGATGCCGCATGGAATAGCGAGCCTTCTCCAAATTGGAGGATCGATTCCGAGAAGTGCGACCTTAAGCTGGAATGCGGTCTTCGGAAGATTAAGTTTCTGTTTCTTGCCGTTCATAAACAATACCTTTACCGATTACCTTTGGATACAGTCACACGGGACCTCCTGGAGCCTGAGATCGACGCAGGAGCGTGCCCGGGCAATGCCGATTTTCTAACCTGCCATTTGAAGCTGTGCAAGAAATATAATAGGTTTACTTTTCGAAAAGCGACCGGTAAAGCCGGTCTATTCTCCATGACGGAAACGGCCTTTCCCGCAGACGGCGGGCGGCATTGAGCCGCCAGGCATCCCGCAACCGCCCAACGCGCGCCGATAGACCATTTTGGGGATGCCTGCCGCGCTACGCGAAGCACTGTGCTTTAGGGAGGCCATCGATAAGGGGCTTTTTTTTGATTAAGTGGTGTTTCTTAGTCTATCATACGAGAGAAGATGAGGACGGTTGGTATGATAATAACGACAAGGGATGGAAAATCTTTCGATACCGACAAAGACCTGACCGCTCCGGAGCGTCACATCCTGCAAAAACTTATCATATGGGAATTGTTCGCTTCCAGCGTCGAGCAGTTCAGGGAGAAGGAAAAGGAGGCAATGTTCAGAGGCTGGAACAATTCGGGCCCGATCAAAACCAGCGAAACAATGAGGGCGATTCTCGCTGAATTAGAAGAGAAGGTCGTCCTTCGACTTAGCAAGGATGAGAAATAGAACTGCCGGTTCACAGTGTGGCAATCAAGTTTGTGATGGAATTCATTTTGATGGGCCTTGCTGATCGAGATAATTTAGGTATTTCTGGATAAAAGCACGGGCAATTTTTCGTGCCTCGTCTAATTCTGATTCAGTTGCGTCGCGCAAATTACCCACATTTTCCCCACGGTGTCTACCTTGCCTCAGGGGTTCTGAATTCGCCAATTGTCCGAGCCGATTCCAATCATCGTGAGAAATCCCGAGAGCCTTTCTTGCTACTTTCTCCTTTTTAAATCTCTCATTTAGAGCATCCCTGATTTCATATAAATGAATGAGTTCATTGCCTGGATCGTTTACGGCTGCTTGATAGCTCCGCAGGACAGCATCGGCGGTAAGATCTGTTCCTCTAAATTTATCTGCCAGATCTCCCAACCTTTGGATTGAATTAATTCTCTCTCTGCGGGTATCTGACGTAACATTCCCATTCTGGTCTGTAATAATAATATCTGGCTGGGAAACCGAAACACTAACCCCAATGACCCCACTGACAGAAACGAAAAGATCCTTATGGCCGTCAGCATATTGGCGACAGATATGACTTTTTGAAAGTGAAAAGCTAAAATGTTTTACAACCTGGGCCGCAAGGAAACGGGAGAGCAATGAATCGTGGAGCTTGTCGCTTATTGCACAGGCCTCATGGTAAGATACAGTTTCCACTTTGGCCTGCACCTTACCCTGCCCGATTTCGACCTCACACTCTTGCTGGGAAATGGAAAAGGATTCCTCAAAATAATCATTTGGAGTGTAAGTCCATTCGATTATGAAGCAATCTTCCATCCAGCCTGCCTCAACTTATTTAGGATAATAAAAGTCACGAAAAATTATTTAATTTACCAATTCGAGTTCTTTTTTGTCTTTGTATATAGATTCTTTAAATTTTCGAGAATAATTGAAAAATCTCTCACCAGATTTATACATTTTGTAAATTGAGCCGATTGACCAAGGTTCCATCCATGCTCTGAGATCGGGTTCATAGTTCATGATCGAATTAAGTCGTTTTAGGTCCTGGTTTTTCAGAACTATGATTACTTTGCGGTAATTAAATTTCCTGGCGTGGGCTAATCGGTCCTTTGCTTCGGTTAAATTACCTGAAATCTGTATTTCGATTGCAACTTCGGGATTCTTGCCTGACAGCCAAGCCACATCCAATTCATATGCATGACCGGGAATGATTTTGTGCTTTACTTGCGTATTGTAATCCATCCAAGAGCCAATCTGTTCAAGCATTTCTCCGATTCTATCATGAAGGGATTTCTGATTAAGTGGCAGTTGCATTATTGCCTGCTCAAATTCATTTTCCGTTTCGGGTTGTCCATCATCCGGCAAATCAGGATCGGTTGGTTGGGATTTTTGCCTTTCGGCTATAATCTTTTTCATTTCTGATTCGATCAGCCGAAAGTCTTCTTCCGGGATGGTTCTCAAGCTACCTTGGAAGTAGACACCCCAATTCTCTTTCTTTTCGATGAACGACAAATCCGGTACAAGCTTCTTGGAATCAATCAATTCATCATCCTGCAAAATGATATCAGCTTTTGAAGGTCTCCGGGCAGGCCACATTTCGTCTTCGTCAATCCAAACTTTCGACTCATCAAAGAAATACTCTCCGGTAATTGTGGCTGTTGCCCCGAATTTTTGTAGTTTCATAATGTAATAAACTACTCTATCCCCGATTAACATTTTTTGGACTTGCTTGCGAAATCGGTTAGGAATTCCCTGAATCTTGAATTGGAGGAATTCCCTATCGTATCTGAAGTTTTCCGGCGAAGTAACGATTATCCAATATTTCATGGAAACCCCTCTGAGTTTGTTTTGGGGAATCAGTTTAGTAAGATGTTATTTTATCTGAAATTTTTCCGCAAGCTGAAATTTTTGGGAATTGTGCGGAATCATTAAATTCAAAGGTGGTAAAGGAACAAAGTAAAGCGGGATTCGGGAACTTTGATTTTCTAAAAGGAAGCGGTTAATTGTCAAGGGAAAATTATGACAATGACTGTATTTAAAATCGTTGTATGATAGTTTATCGCGTCAAGTGTGAGATATATCCGCCAGCAAATCATAGTCTTTTGTAAGAATGTGTCCCTGCTGCGATGATTTATATAAGGTGTTTGTGCCAATACGATCAAATAGAAAAACATCATCTTTGAAGGTAGTTTGGCAAACATCGAATGCGATGAAAGGATGAAGGTTTAAATACATGGTTTCATTAGCTTTTGTAATAAACACTTGGCGATATGGCAAGACAGATGATTCGTGCATGGGAATAACCACAAATTCGGGATGGGACCCCATGAGAAGTTTAATAAAATATATAAACATATGTTTTCCACCGTTAGGATGAGCAGATTCTACTATTTGCAATGGATAGTTCTTTAAAAAAACGCACCTATCTAAAAGTGTCCTTATTATGCGTTTTACACTAGAAAATGCAACCTCAGAGGTCCTCTCTGAATATGGTCTTTTATGGATTTCATTCCTGATAGTTATGAGTTTGTCAAAAAGTTGGAATGGTGTATCCTTCTCGCTAGAAGACAATAGTGAGATTAGCTCAGGCATGAAATGGCTTTTGGGATTATTGTTCAACTGAAACGCTTTCCTCAACAGCTCACACCATTTACCCATAGTCATATTTATATTTCTGTATTGCGACAGCAGATCAACACACTGTTTTGGATGTGAAGACATATTCTGTGCTATCAAAATACAACCGAGATATCTTATAATATATTCAGCGAGATTTAAGAGGTAGTCCAACACTTCTTTTGATGAAATCTTCGAGCGAATACAAGTGAAATTATATGCAATTGGAAATGGAAAGGCATTTATGAAAATGTTTGTTGGTGTTGTCTTATTTACACAATAAAAGTTTATTTTGGAAACGAGTTCCGATAAGTTGAACGATTTTACGATATATTCATCTGCATTCCATACAGCAATGTGGTCATAATATGTGTCGAATGCGGTCACCATAAATACGGGAATAAATGGATTAATGAGTTTTATTCTTTGCAATACCTCTATTCCGTCCATCCCAGTCATTCTAATGTCTAATAGAATGAGGTCTGGCGTGTAACGCCGCATCATTTCCAGAGCCTCTTCACCTGAGTAAGCACTGGTAATAGAGCAGTTTGGAATGGCACTCTTCAACTCTGCGGTATATAATAGATGAATGTTTGTCTCATCATCAACAAGCAGGATATCAAGCATGTGGTGTACCATCCATGATGTTCAAAGTGTCATGTATATTGGTAAGCATTAAGTCCTCTCTTGTTTCGTTCTGGACTCTATTTTGGATGCCTGAATTCCATTGAAGTTTTCGGTTTTATTTGGTCTAATCCGCCTCCCATCGATATTCAAATGCATCCTTGGGAATAATAAGGCTTTGCTTTAACTCTTTTCCCCCTGGGAAAGTGGGCAGCATCATCATCTGTCTAGCAGAAGACCGGGTAAAATCAAATAAAAAATTGGGATTCAAGAAAGCAATTTCAGGGCAGGATCGACAGAAAGAAAATTATCAGAATTCACAAAACTAATTGGATCGGAAAAAAGCCGGATTCAAAAAGTGATTTTCGAAATTATGAGTGTTTCCTCAATACTGGAAAAAAAATTTACGAGAAGCGGTGAGTTTCGTCAGGGAATTGGAAAAAATTCAATTCGGATTCCAGAGAGCATTTTTTTGAGCAGGGCCGATTGTGGGAGAACATTTATCACTTATGGAAAATGTTTAAGCGGGGCTATAGTGGGGCTAGAAGGAAGAATTATTTCCTGCCAAAAACCACTATAACCCCCTAAAGTGTTGGTGCCTAGGACGAGACTCGAACTCGTATGGCCTTGCGACCGAGGGATTTTAAGTCCCTTGTGTCTACCGATTCCACCACCCAGGCACTTAAAACAATCGGTAAGCTGCCCTGGTATCGTCAAATTACGCCTCACTTGCCCCTACACCGAGGTAAAAGGGGCTTCCTTTCATGATCATGGCCAAAACTTCTATCATAATTGGCCTCGGTAGTCAAAGGGAGCGGATTGGGGCGGTGAATCGTGAATCGTGAATCGTGAATAGAAGAAACAGTGAAGAGTGAAGGGGGAAGCGGGAAGCGGGGAGGGGCGGTGAATCGTGAATCGTGAATCGTGAATAGAAAAAACAGTGAAGAGTGAAGGGGAAGCGGATAGGGGCGGTGAATCGTGAATGGTGAATGGTGAGGGGTGAGGGGTCGCCCATAACCTCTAACCTATTACCCATAACCTACGCTTCTGCTTTTTATAAATTGTTCTAACCATATGATATCACAGTGAAACGCAATATCTGATTTCCAGGCCGTTGACATCAACCGAAACTGCCTTTACGTTTTTTTAAAGAGTTTTTGTACTGCGTTCTCAGGTGGTTGTTGCATTTAGAAGAATGACTTTTTGGATTTTCAGGAGGGAGATAGAAATGAGCAAAAAACTGATTGTTGCAATGGCGCTTTCGCTGGTCCTTGTCAGCGGCGGCCTTTTCAGCGCGCAGGCAGACTGTGGCCTCAATCCCTGCGGCTGGCACATAAACTGGAATCCTTGTAGCTGGAACTTAAACCCTTGCGGCTGGCACTGGCCCTCTTGCTTTAGTTGTGGCGCAAGAGACGTGGACAGGCGGGCTGTGGACAGACCGGCGGTTTCTGACGACAGGAATATAGACACAGGAAAGTATTAGTCAGGCGGGGCCTGCCCATCCGATCCAGGCTTGAAAATGGCTGACGGCAAATCATTCAAACATTGAAAGTTCGATCGAATCCACTACAAACCCCGGCGCTCAGGTTTTGCCGGGGTTCTTTTTACTGCCCAACATCCATCCTGCGGTGCAAATCAGCTCGTCACACGCCGCTGCTCACACCTTCAAGTATCCCTTTGCCTGACGGTGGACAGCGGGGCTGGTTCGGTCGGAGACATTGCTGACGATCCGCTCCAGGGCGGCAGTCACCGGACGCTGGAGACCGGGTTTCATCTTGCGTACGTGCTGAAATGTGTTCAACATGCGCGAGGCGTTCGTGTAGTTGATTGGCGCAAGCTCGATCACTCTGTCGGCAATCCAGTTTATTCCGCGCTCGTTCCAGATCATCTTGTTATTGTTGGCCATGGTCAGGAAGAGGGCGCGGCACCAGGTCGGCTGAGTGATCTGGAAACCTGGCCTGCTGCGCTCCCTTTCGATTTGTTCGAACACGTCCTTGCACGTTCCGCTGGCGACAACACGGAGGTAATTGGCATATCCCGTTATATTCGAATGCCACTGGCCGCATACTTCCCCCAGAACATCAAGCCTTTCGGGGGCTGAACTGCGATTGAGGGCGACGAGGGCGGAAACCTTGTCATTTGCGGCAGTGGCGCGGCGGAAGTGATCCAGTATGGTCATGTGGCTCTCAGTGGAGTCCTTTACAGTTATCAACTCCAGCAGCGCGTTTTTGAGCAGTCTGTCTTCGAGCCCGTCCAGCAGTGTCTTGGCGGACCAGAGCGCGTAGGTGTCAAGACGGTCGAACTGCTCCTGTAACTCTTGCCGATATAGATTATGGATAGAGAGCATGAGCTGTTCCCTCGCATTCACAAGTTCGGGGAACCATGCGCTGTAGGTCCTGTCCATGGGTTGCTCGTCGATTCTCAGAAAAAAAGCCTTCAGCGCGGACGGAAGGGAGCTGTCCGAAAGGATTTCTCCATACACCCCCAGCCATAGGGGATCTATTTCTTTGGTCTCACCTAGCAGTAGCTTTTTGCGTTCGATATCGGTGAGCATGCGCATTGCCTCGACGCGGCAGTAACGGTTCGGGTCGATCCTCGCCTGCATGATGAGCGTATCGACGTTTGCGCTCTGGTCTTCGAAAGTGCCGTAGAAGGAGTAATCCCTGTTAATCGATGCGAAAGCGGGCGGTTGCTGGAGATTTTCGAAAGTAAGTTCGGCCTCCGGTTCGTTCAACTCGAACACCCGATCTGTTCCGGGAATGTCCCTGCCGTGCGCATCGACCAGCGCGAGCCGGATTGGAACGACAAAAGGGGGTTTCGCTTCCTCATTTTGCTGGAGCAAACTGATGCGAAACGTCTTCTTTTCAGGGTCCCGGAAAGTTTTAGCGCGCACCCTGGGGTAGCCGATCCTGTAAAGCCATTGTTTTTTGAACTCATGGAGCCGCCTGCCGGATACCTCCTCGAAGCATTCGAAAAACTGATCGGTATTTGCATTCTTAAAACGATAACGCGTGAAATAGAGGGCCTTGCCGGCTTTGAACTTTTCCTCTCCGAGCAGCAGGCGGAGCATGCGGATAACTTCTGCGGCCTTGACATAGGTGACCCCGTCTATCAGTTCGTCAGGGTCATTGAAGCCATCGCGGACGATGCGGCCGGCATGTCCGGAGTCCTCTATGGCCAGCGGGCCGAGAAGCGGATTTCGAATGCTTTCAACCTGGTTCAACCTGACAACCGCCGGATCGAAAACGTCCGCCATGAACTGCCTCTCTACGTCCACAGTGAATGCCTCGTTGAGCCAGACGTCAAAGGGGGTCTCCATAGTCGTTTCACTGCCGCACTGGTTATGTTCGAACTCGTGAACTATCACCGCATGGGCGTAGAGGAGGAATTGGTCCATGGTGTGCTCGCCGACCAGGGCCGCATCTGTGACGATTGTGGTGTTTCCGGCGTTTTCCATGCCTCCGAAATTGGACCTGCCCATGCAGATGGTCCGATAGGTATCTCCCGCGTATTCATAGTCCTGGGTCGCCTTGACCCACAGGACCGACCTTTGGAGGATTTTCATCGGGACCTGCGCGCCCCTGCTTTCGCCCGGAGGAACAAGGTATTCAAGATTTATGGCGCGGCCGTTATCATAGACTGCACGGCCCCTGAGAACGTCCCATGTCCCTGCACAGGCGATGAAAAGGTAGGGGGGCATCGGAATGGGGTTGTTGAAAGTGATGGTCTGCCTGTCCGGTTGACCCGGCTTGCGAACGGGAACGCCGTCCGGGTTGGTTGCCGGGTCTACATCTCCGTTGCTTATGAGGTGCGTATAAGCGATGCCGGCTTCCAGGGTCGTTCTAAATGTACACTTGGCGCGGCAGTCGTCGAAGATGGGCATTATTCTCTGAAAGCCCCATTGCTGGCACTGGGACATATACTGCTGCGGCGCTCCGGGTGGAGTGACGTCCCTGTAAATGCCTTCCAGGACGTAATCTGAAGGATGGCACACGCTCCTGGTGCGCACGGAAAAGCTTTCTCCCGCCGGTACTTTGCGCGGCAGCAGGACGATCAGCTTGTTTTGCCCGGCATGATATTCATACCTAAGAGAGTTCCCGGCTGAATCGGGGCCCGAGCACCATTCGACGCTCACTATTTCAAGGTCGCGGGCATCGAGCGCAATCCTGTCAAGCTCCTGCCCGGCAGTCATGCGAAGGCAGTTTGCAGCTTCGACTCTGTCGTCCAGGAAGTTGAGATATATGTCAAGATGTTCCAGATGTATGGGAAGTTCGCCGAAGTCCTCGCGAAGATATCTATATTTTTCGTCGGGCAAGTTAGTCCTCCTCGATCTCCACGTAAAACTCAAACCTCGTCAATCATTCGGCCCCGCACGACCATATTGCCGGAAAAACGGCTGTGGATTCGGTCCAGGGCACGGTCGAGCCTCTCCTGCCTGTCGGTTTTCTGCCTTGATGAACTAATAGTCATTTGACAGGGGCCGGAAGAAAGGTTCGCTACGCCTGTTCCTATCAGGCGCACCTTTCGCGTCAGCTTCAGGTCCACTAAGAGCTTATGTCCGGTCTTAAACAGAACGTCCGTGGTGTCGAACGGCTCTGGAAGAGTGCGGCTTCTGGTGATCGTTTTGAAATCGGAGAGCTTTATCTTCAGAATTACCGTTCTTGCCTTGAACCCGAGTTTGCGAATTTCCCGGCCCACTTCCTCGGCCTGAGAGAGGAGCATCTTCTCAAGCTCGGCCATGTTGCAGGTATCCTGAGCAAAGGTGTGTTCGGCGCTGATAGATTTGGGGTCGCTGTAAGGCTCAACCGCTGAATTATCTATTCCCTGCGCCTTTGCGTAGAGGGCGGCGCCCCATTTGCCGAATTTATTTTCCCACAACTGCGCGGGAAACTTCAGAATGTCCGAGGCGAAAATAATGCCAAGCTTGCGCAGTTCCTCCCCACTTTTCTTGCCAACTCCGGGAATTTTACCAACAGGCAGGAGTTTCAGAAATTCTTTGACCTGCTCTTCCTCAAGTATCGTAAGCCCGTCAGGTTTCTTGAAATCGGAGGCGATTTTGGCGAGAAATTTGTTTGGTGCTATCCCGACTGAACATGTAAGGGAAGTGGCCTCGCGGATCGCCGCTTTTACCCGATGGACCAGGGCGTAAACAGGACCGTGGAGCCTTTCTGTCCCGGAAATATCTGCAAAAGCTTCATCGATTGATACCTGCTCGACAAGAGGCGATATCCCGCGCAGGATTTCCATGACAACGCAGGAGACCTCTCTATAACGGTTCATCCGGACGGGAAGGAAAACCCCCTGCGGACAAAGCTTTCTGGCCTGAAAAACAGGCATACCGGAGTGGACGCCGTAACGCCTGGCCTCATAGGATGCTGCGCAAACCACCCCGCGCATTGCGCCGCCCACTATCACAGGCTTTCCGCCCAACTCGGGGTTGTCCGACTGTTCCACGGCGGCGTAAAAGGCGTCCATGTCCAGGTGCATTATTCTTCTTGTCACGGATTTTTCACTTTACAAGCATAACCGGACAGTGGGAGAGGACCCCTACCTTGAAGCTGATTGTCCCCCAGCCTTCGGCGACGTTTTCGGGATCGAGTTTGTGTGAGCGCATTATAATCAAATCGACACCGTGTGCGACCGCAAAATTGAGTATTTCGTAAACTCGCCTCCCGTAAAGTACCTGCTTTTCCATCCTAAGGCCTTCCCGGCTGTATTCGGCTAACAGTTTATCGATTTTCCTGCCGGCGCGAACGCCAAGTTGCCTGTAAAATTTCTGAAAGTCCTCGGAATCGACTTCCTCAACGGTTTCGATTACATGGAGCACAGTAACGGCAGCTCCGCTTTCCAGCGCCATCTTGACGGCTATATCCATCGCTTTGCGGTTTCTCTCGGTGAGGTCCGAGGGTACCAGAATGTTTTTGAACATTTGGGCCTCCGAAATCAATTCAGATAGCACGGATGAGACAAAAGCGGGGCCGGTGATTAAGAATTTAAGACCGAAGCAGGCCGGTAACCAGATGGGAAGTTGAGTTCCTTGAGCTGAAACAATTGACAATTAGCGGAAATAAGTCTTTTAGTACAGCTTCGCCGGAATCTTTGCGGTCAACCGTACGCAAACCCAAGACGTGGATGCAGTCCGGATTTCGGCATTTGTGGACCCAGGCAGAAGAGTCTGTGAATCATGTCGTCTGTCAACAAAACAGGGGTTTACCTCATAGGGGCGCTCGGTTCCATCGCCTCAACGGTGGCGGCGGGCGCTTTTGCGTTGAAAAAGAAGCTGGCGCCGCCAACTGGAATGGTCACCTGCTCGCACATGTTCGATGGAGTAGATCTTATCGAGCCTGCAGACCTTGTTTTCGGCGGCTGCGATATAAGAACGGAGGCAAACTCCCGTGATATTTTTGAAAAAATGGCCCCGGTGGCGCCTGGAATTCTGATGGAAATTAAAGCTGAACTGGACCAATTTCATCATGATATCGATTGCGGGTGCGCAAAAAACTGTGGCGAAGCTATAGAGAATCTTGTTTATCCTTTAGGTGCGAAAGAAAAAAACCTTGAGCAAGAAATAGAGGACATGCGCGACAGTTTGCGCACATTCAGGCTCAAACACAGGCTCGATGAAGTAATTGTCGTAAATGTTGCGTCAACGGAGCCGCCCCTGGAACTCGATGCCTGCCACTGCGAACTTGCATCGCTGCGAAAACTGATCGCCGGCAACGAAACGCAAAAGTTGCGGGCGAGCACACTCTATTCATGTGCCGCAATCCTGGAAGGGTGTGCATATATAAACTTTACGCCGTCGAATGCCGCTCTTCCCCCGGCGGTTTTACAGCTTGCAGCCGAAAAAGGCGTCCCTGTCATGGGAAACGACGGAAAAACGGGTGAGACGCTGGTGAAATCAGCCCTGGCTCCCATGTTTGCATGGAGAAATCTGGAGATAATGAGCTGGGAGGGCTTCAACATACTGGGCAACATGGACGGCCGGATACTCGATCATCAGGAAAACCGCGAATCGAAAATCCGGACCAAAGACCATGTGCTGTGCAAAATCCTTGGATATTCCCCTCATACTTCGGTCAGCATAGGTTATGTCCCCTCCCTTGACGACCAGAAAACGGCCTGGGATTTTATTCACTTCAAAGGGTTTCTGGGGGCCAAAATGTCGCTTCAATTCATCTGGCAGGGATATGATTCCATCCTCGCGGCCCCGCTGGTGCTCGATCTGGTCCGTCTGGCCGAACTGGCGAAAAGGCGCGCTGAAGCCGGAGTGATGACCCACCTCGCCTCCTTTTTCAAAGCGCCGATCGGGGTCGAAAAACATGCCCTTCAGGAGCAGTTCCGTATGCTCGCCGATTATGCCGAAAACCTGAGGCAGGAGTTCCACAATCAAAACGAGGTTTAGAGTTGGAGGAGGTTTGACTTGTTTTTGAAAGTATTGTGGATTCTGATACTCGCGCTTGCCACACTGGTTCCCGCCTTTGCACACGCAGAAGAGCCGCAAGCGATAGAGCCTCTCATCTCGCATAACACACGCCTTATGATCTTTTCGCCGCACCCCGATGACGAGAGCCTTGGAGCGGGAGGGCTGATTCAGCGCGTTCTCGCGGCCGGTGGAAGGGTGAATGTAGTATTCATGACAAGCGGAGACGGCTTTCCGGAGGGGGTGGAAAAGGAGAGTCACATCTCCCATCCGACCGCAAAGGACTACTCCAGGTATGGTGAAGAGCGCCGGCTGGAGGCCCTGAGGGCCGTCACCACCCTGGGGATGAAGGAGCACGACGTTATCTTCCTTGGTTTTCCGGACGGCGGGTTGTCCTACCTTCGTTTAAAGTTTCGCGCACACCCGATGGCGTACAGGTCTCCTTTTACCAGGAAAACTCGCCCACCGGCGTTCGAGATTGTTGTGCCTCGCACCGACTACTGCGGCGAAGACTTGAGAAGAGAAATCGAACGGGCGATCTCTGCTTTTCGGCCTGACCTGTTGGCGACCACCCCACCCGAGGATCAGCATCCGGACCATAACTCAACTTACTATTTCGTTAAGGAGGCATTGATACATCTGAATAAGAAACATGCAAATCACAAACCCATGGTGCTTGCCTTCCTGATCCATTATGGACAGTGGCCGCTTGATCAGTGGGCGGGGACCGGGTCGCGCCTTAACCCCCCTGAGAACTTTCCCGATCGGGGGAAACAGTGGATTTCATTTACCCTCAAACCCGAGGAAATGGAAACCAAGCGCAAAGCCATCCTCCAGTACCATACTCAGATGCTCGTAATGGGCCGCTTTCTTTTGAGCTTTTCGAGGTCTAACGAACTGTTCATTAAAGAAGATTGAAGGTTGGCGGGGAACTTATCCCGCATCAACTCTCCTAAATGCTTTTACCCTCTCAATGATCTTGGGAATGAAGAACGAAAAGACAAAAAGACCAAGCGAGAAGAATACCTTCCAGCTAACCAACCCTGTCCATTCGCCGCTTGCCCAGACGTCTCTGACCGTCCCGACAAAAAAAGTGAAAATGAAGGTGCCCACGATGATACCCAGCGCTGTCCCGGTAAGATAATCCCGGAAACGCACCCGGGTCAGCCCCATGCCGAAGTTCATTGGGGTAAACGGGAAGTAGACAAGGCGCAGGTAAAGGACTGTGGCAAATCCGTTTCGCTCGATGGCCTCATCGTATTTCCTGAGCCTGTCGCCGATGAGTGATGCGGCAAAATCCCGTCCCAGGTAGCGCCCGATAAAGAATGCCATGCTCGATCCGAACATGGCCCCCACCCAGACGTAGAGAAAGCCAAAATAGGGTCCGAATATGGCAGCCCCCAGGGTGGTGAGAAGGGTCCCCGGCACAAACAGGCATACCCCTACCGCGTAGACAATCATGTACGCCAGTGGGGCCAGGAACCCCGTACCCTCCAGAAATCGGCCTAATCTTTCGGCGGTAAGGAATTCTTTCACCGGCGTAAAGCGAACAATGACCACGGCCGTGATTACGAAGAGAACCAACACGGCCGCCTTTATCACTGCTCCCCTGCGCTTTTCGTGAGATTCCATGAAACTCGGCCTTTTCTTACGGAGGCCGGAAGACAGAGGCCAGAGGACGGAAATCCTCTTTCCGTCCTCTGGCCTCCTACCTCCGTATGATCCGTCTCCCGGCAAGCCACAATCGTAGAACTGACTTTGCCAATGGAGTCAATCGAGTGCGGTTGTACTCATCGGCCACCTGCCGGATGGCCTCAGCCTGAGTCGGATAAGGGTGGATCACGTTGGCTATGGTCTTGAGGCCAAGTCCTCCCACCATGGCAAGACTGATTTCACTGATCATATCACCTGCATGACGGGCCACAATGGTGGCCCCGAGGATCTTGTCGGTGCCGCGTTTCACGTGCACCTTCACAAATCCCTCTTCCTCCCCGTCCGTAATGGCCCGATCCACTTCCTTCATGGGTCTGATGAAGGTGTCCAAAGGAATGCCTTTTTCCTGAGCGTCTCTTTCATACATCCCGACATGAGCGATTTCCGGATCAGTGTAAGTGCACCAGGGAATGTGAAGTGTGCTCAGTTTCTTCCTCCCCATAAAGAGTGCGTTCTGAATCACAATGCGAGCGGCGGCGTCTGCCATGTGAGTGAATTTATACTGAAGGCAGATGTCTCCGGCAGCATAGATCCGAGGGTTTGTCGTTTGGAGATAATCATTCACTTTGACCCCGTCTTTGCCGTCGTATTCGACCCCTGCAGCCTCAAGATTGAGCCCCTCGACATTAGGGGCCCGCCCAACGCCAAGGAGAATTTCATCCACAATCAAACTCTCTAATTTACCGTCTCGCTCATGGGTAATCAGCTTTCCCTGCCGGGTGGGAGTTACTTTTGTGGGGCGGGTCTTGAGGATGAGCTCAATCCCTTCCCTGAGAAAAGCCCTCTGGAGTATTTCAGCCGCGTCTGCATCTTCGCGATTTAAGAGATGGTCAGGCCCTTGAAAAATGAAGACTTGCGATCCCAGCCGATGGAAGGCCTGGGCCAGTTCGGATCCAAGAGGGCCGCCTCCGATGACGGCAAGGCGTCCGGGCCGCTCCGTCAGAGAAAAAACCGTTTCATTAGTGAGGTATCCCGCTTCTCTCAGGCCTTCGATCGGCAGTTCTACCGCTCGTGCTCCTGTGGCGATTGCAGCCTTAGTGAAGTGAAGAGCTTTGTCTCCCACAACGACAGAATCCGGTCTGGTGAATTGAGCCTCCCCCAGAAACACGTCGACTCCCAGGTCCTGAAAACGCTTGACCGAATCGTGGTAACTTATTCCCGACCGTAGTCGTCTCATGCGCTCCATAACGGCGGGGAAATTCACTTCAACCGTATCGGTCTGACAGACGCCAAATCCGGCGGCAGCACGGATATCCGCAACGGCACGTGAGGAGCGAATTATGCATTTGGACGGAACGCATCCTGCGTTAAGGCAATCGCCGCCAAGGAGGTGCTTTTCCACCAAAGCGACCCTGGCTCCCAGCCCTGCTGCACCTGCCGCCGTTACCAGACCCGCGGTGCCGGCTCCAATGACTACGAGATCATAGCGGCCGGAGGGTTCCGGGTTCCTCCATTCAGGCGGATGCAGGTTGGCAACCAAAACATTGTTGTACTGGTCCATTGGCAGAACTTGTGGAACGGTATCCGCTTTCATCGAACTCTCCTAAAGTGCATCAGTCCGTTCAAGCATTCAAAGAACAATAACTCAATCGCACTGTCGCACTGTAGCGCCAAACCACCCGCTCTCTGCTACTTCAGACACTGCCTTTGCCGAAACCGCAATCGGGATATCTGCACGATTCACAGTTCTGGCATAAGCCCCCGACGGCAAGTTCGGCCAAACCATGGGCAGTAATGCGCTCACCTGGCAGGAGGCGGGGAAAGACCAAATCAGGTTACACTGATCTTAATCTCATGGATGCCCCTGGCTCCGTCAGGATAGGAGCGGGCCAGCAGGCTCCCTGATCGATCAGGGTAAACCACCGGCTCTGCCGGTGGACTCCCAAAAGTTTGACATTTGCGGGAGTCGTCATTCCGGCAGTGTTTCTGAGCCGGAATCCAGAGTTTTGAAGCACGCCAAGATCGAAAGGGATGCTATCCGTGTAGCCTTACCCCCCGTAGAAGACCACCTTACTGATTCCCGATTTTGGACCTGCAAGTTCCAGGACCTTTTTCAGCGTCACTCCCTCCCAGATTGCATTCCCAATGGAATCACCCCCCACCGGATTGTCGATGCAGGCGAGTGTTACGGCTTGCGTCTTATCCATCAACTTCTCCATGTCCCCAGCTTGAGGGCCATCGGCTTCTCCAGCAGTCCTTCGATCCTAAGCTGCCAGGTATCCGGGGAGATATCGGCAACACCATCGTATGAGGAAGTTGCGACGGCACAAATCGCCTGGGGTGTCCGGTTGAGTGGATTCAGGTTTCATAGATGCTCCCCTATTCGCCTGAGACCCTCATTTACGATCTTTAAAGGGGAGCAGTTCGCAGGGAAAGGCTATTTCTTCTCTACCGGATATTGGCTCATAACCCATTCATCCCAGCCACCCTTGAGTACCTCGACTTGCTTGAAGCCTGCACTTGCGAGCTGTTGCGCCACACGGGCGCTGGTGGCCTCGTGGGGTCAGGCGCAGTATAAAACGATATTCTTGTCCTTGGAGTATTTGCCCATCCATTCTTTGGCTTCGTCAGGCGACTGCCGCTGCGCACCCTGTATTTTCCACTGGCTGGAATCCCAGTCATGGTCAGTTCGCACGTCAACTACGACCACATCCGGCTTCGTGAGATCTTCTTTCAATTGATCCGTACTGATAAAGGTAATTCCTTCGGCGCCGCCAACCAAAGATGCCGCAAAAATCACGATAAGGCATGCCGAAAGGCAGTATTTAAAGTTCGAGTGTCTCACTTGAATCTCCGTCTGAAAAAGGTTTAGACATGGCCTGAGCCGGGCCGGCAGAAATACGAAATCCCGGGTAACCGATTTGTATGTTATCCAAATCGACCGGTATCGCACTGAGCGGTGCATGCCCCCCTGGCAGGGTGATGAAAAAGGGTTCTCTGGTGGGAAAAACGCCTGAAAATGGCTAATGATTTCGACATTCCGTACCGGCTTTTGCCGGAATGACGTCACCCCGGACCAGATCCGGGGCGGAATCCAGGTCTTTCCTCAACTAATTGATTTTATGGCAAAAGACACTGGACCCCGGCTTTCGCCGGGGTGACATCTATAAGGTTTTTCACCCTGATGTGGGAATTCCAATGCTTTTTCATCACCCTGTTAGGATTGCAGAGAGCTGCCTAAGGGGGTTTTGAATTCCTGAAGAGATCCTGTTCTCATGCTTGAGCGGGCAGTGTTGCTGCTAATAGCCGACGCCGCCAAAAAACCAGTCCAAAGCACCTTGTTTTACGTCTTTTTCTCCAATCTTGCACGTGTCAAGACCGATTGAACATACTGTAACCATTTCCGGTCCCATCTTCTCAACGGCGGCGGTCGTCATTCTCTGTGCATCCAGCATCATTTTTGAGCCACGTTTCACCATTGCCTGGCCTTCAGCCATTGTGCTGCCGGTCATCATGCTATCGCCTTTGGTCACCATGCCATAGCCTTCCGTCATCATCTTGTCGGCCGACGTCAACTCTTCGCTTGCCTTTCCTTTCTTGGCCACTGCATCCATTATCATTTTGTTTCCATCCATCATCTTCTTTGCGCCTTCCATTATCGCCTTCTGACCTTCCTTCAATCCCTGGTCATCAGCAGCTTGTAAATATCCACCGGCAGCGAAAACGCCAATGGACAGAAGGACGATTAAAGAAGTTGCCAAAAACCTGCTGCGACTTTTCATGGTAATATCTCCTTATCTTGCGTTGATGTGAAACCGAAGCTTTATGACGGACCTCTGACTTTTGTCATCCGGCGGCACTATGGTTCTGTAGTGCAATCACCCCCTCTCCAATTACGTGCAGCGTGTGTAATAACCCGGAAAAACGCGCTTTTTGATGCTAATAAGCCTTTTGACAGTGAACTCGCCCTTCATGAGGATTTCAACTTCTACTTCTAAACACGGTAATCCCCAATGTCAATTTAAATGTCAATTCAGGATGGCGCCTGGATTAACGGTTTTTGAAAAAGACCCTGAACCTCCTGCCCGCCGCTTGCCTGGACCGAACGATCAACGGTCCGGGCCTCGGACAATATCCAACAGCTTTGTGCTTTCCTCGGGCGGCAGCAAATCTCCGAGTTCCGCCTGAAGGGCCGCGTAGGTGTCTCTTACTGCAAGATAGCCGTTCAGGCGCGCCGCGGCCGTCGAATTGACAAAGTCCTCTTCGGACGGGTACATCGCCTCGAGTTCTCTTATCAATTCCGGCCTCTGCCTCAGGTAGTACTTCTGGTGATAGTTTTCCGCCCGGTAGAACCTTGAAGCAGGCGATATCTCAGTGTATATCTTCCTGTGTGTTCTTGCCTCCTCCCATTCCATGGATTCAACAGCCAGCTTTTTCTGTTCTTCATTGTGGTAGAAGATTGCGGACATATACTGCCTCGACCACGGGCGGCTTCCCGGATCGTGGCTCTTCCAAAAGATTTCAAGCAATTCCCCGTATGAAATAACGGCCGGGTCATAGTCGATCTCTATGCTCTCCGCATGGTCACCCAAAGCGCGGTAGGTTGGATTTTCTTTATTTCCGCCTGTGTAGCCGACCCGCGTACGAATCACTCCTTTGATGCTGCCAAACTGGGCATCAGAACCCCAAAATCAGCCAAGAGCAAAAGTCGCGGTTTGCATTTCCACCGTCGCTGAAGTTAAGCCGGCGAAGTGCTTATTCTCCACGCTCGTCCGGCTTTCCGATGGACTATTCATTATTTCCCCCTGTTTCATTGGTTGTGGTCCGTCTTCGGCAGGAGGGTTAAATGGACATAGCGCACTGCCCAGAAAAAACCCGGCAAGCGCCAGCCAGACGATCCTGCTCCTCGGAGCAAAGACAAACTCGGTTAGTCTCTTTGGCAAGGAAGTCATTTGTGTTATCTCCGTTCGTCCGGAAGCTCCACCCGTTTTTCGCATGGAAACCGTGTGTCTGATGACCGCTGCTTGTCCGGCGTGCTTCAATGGTAAATGTTTATAATGAGGAAATTTTAAAGAAAAAGTCAAGATACGGTAAAGAATTGGTCGATCAGGGAGATATCGTTTGTGTGAGGTCCCTTAGCAGGGTGAACCAGAACACGGTTTTGCCGGGAGCGCTTTGCACCCCTGTTTTTCCGCCGTGGGCTTCCAGGATTTCCTTGACTATGGCGAGCCCTATTCCAGTGCCTCCAAAGTCTCTGGAACGGGATTTCTCTCCCCGATAGAAACGCTCAAAAATAAATGGCAGGTCTTTGGCTTCAATCCCAGGGCCGCTATTTTCGACAAAGAATGTCAACGCCTGGCCGGAGCTTTCTGTGCGGACAAGTACGGACCCACTTTCAGGCGTATACTGCAGGGCGTTTTTAAGAAGGTTTTCTATCACCCGGCTGATTTTTTCGCGGTCGGCCGGCACAGGGGCTCCGGTTTCACCCAGCTCCGTCCTGACCTGGATATTTTTCTGTCTGAATTCCAGATCGAATTTTTTCAAAGCGCGTGAGGCCAGTTCGACAATATCCGTCTCCTCCAGGTCAAGACTCAATCTTGCAGCATCGGCCCGGGCCAACTGCAGCAAGTTTTCCACAAGGGAAATCAGTCTCAGTGTTTCTTCCAGAAGCAGTTGGAAGGTTTCCTGCGTCGGGGGGACAACACCGTCTTGAAGCGCCTCCAGGTATCCTCTTATGTTTGTTAAAGGTGTGCGAAGCTCGTGAGCGACATCCGAAACCATGCTCCTTCTGAGTTGTTCTACGCGTTCGAGGCTTGCGGCCATCTGGTTGAAAGCGTATGCCAATTCGCCGATCTCATCGCGCGAATCCGCCCGCACTCTGGAGGAATAATCCCCCATGGCAATCAGGCGAGTGGTTTTTATCATCTGGTAAAGCGGCCGCAGTGCCATTTGAGTCAGCAGGAAGCTCAACAGCGCGCCCAGTAACAGTGCGCCGATGCTGGTCCAAAGAAGATAGCGGTGTACGGAGTGGATAAACATCTGGTGTGCATCCGTAGGACTAATCCGGTACTCTTTCATGAGAACCGAGAAGTAATCGGCCGCAAGAGTGTCGAGAACCAGCCAGAGGACAAGTATTACCAGTGCCACCACAGGCACATTGATTGCCAGCAGTTTCAAGAGCATGCCCTGTTTCATGGAAAAGATTCCTCTAGATCGTCTTGGGCGATCCGGTACCCGAAGCCTCATACTGTCAATATGTATCGTGGGTTGGCGGCGTCTTTTTCGAGTTTGTGCGTCAGCTTGCCTATATGCACGTCTATCACTCGATCGACCACCTGCTCACCCAGAGGATAGAGCGCATCCAGGAGCTGTTCTCGTGTAAAGAGCCGCCCTGGCGCATTCATGAGCAATCGAAGAAGCTTGAATTCCGATGGAGTGAGGACGATGGGGCGATTGTCCATTGTAACTTCGTGTTTACGAGTATCCAGTACCAGCCCTGCAACCTTGAGCTTATCGGACCTTTCCCCGGCGGTAATGCTCGTTCGTCTCAACACCGCCTTGATTCGAGCGACAAGTTCTCGGGGGCTGAACGGTTTAACCACATAATCATCTGCGCCAATTGTCAGCCCCAGGACTCGGTCGAATTCCTCACCTCTTGCCGTGAGCATCAGAATCGGAACATCCGAAAATTCCCGTATCCAGCGGCACACTTCCCAGCCGTCAAGCCTCGGCAGCATGAGATCGAGGATGACGACCACAGGATTTTTCTGCCGGACGAGTTCCAAAGCTTCGACACCATCGAAGGCAAGGGCGGTCTCGTATCCTTCGCGTTTAAGATAGAGGCTGATGAGCGAAGCGGTTTTATTGTCATCCTCAACAATGAGAACGGGGCCTGGTTTTGCCATGAGTCTCATCCTTAGGTTGTTTCACCGATCAATCCGGCCATCCGACGAATACATTAAAACTCCTCGTATGATAACTAAGTAAACACCACTTAATTAAAAAAAAGCCCCTTACCGATGGCCTCCCTAAAGCGCAGTGCTTCGCGTAGCGCGGCAGGCATCCCCTGAATGGTCTATCGACGCACGTTGGGCGGTTGCGGGATGCCTGCTGCTTTCCCGCAAGCTCGCGCGGCTGCATGCAGTCGTCTCGCGGAGCGTCGAGATCGGAGATCAAGCCCGCCGAAACCTCTGCGGCCACCGCCGAAGGCAGTGGCCAAGTTGGCTGGCGGTCCCACCGCCCCAGGGCGCAGTTTGAGATCACTGTCTAACCTAATCTTTACATTCCCTTGACGCTTTCATTACCTCCGGGAATTACTTTAATCCAAACAGGAGTTAAACTTAATCGGCCCCATGGTGGAACCTTGGGGGCCGTAAAATGACGGGAGATATTAAAATGAAAATGATCGTGATGGCTGCATTAATCGTATTGGCAGGACTTGTTCTGTTCAAATTTGGATCTTCTAACGGCAAGCAGAAAGAAAAGAGTTTAGCCGTGGATGAAGAGTATTCCGGGTTACCGAGAGCCACATTTGCTGGAGGATGCTTCTGGTGTGTCGAAGCAGATTTCGAAAAAGTAAACGGAGTCGTTGAGGCCATATCGGGCTATACGGGGGGCCGCACAGACAATCCTTCATATGAAGAGGTTTCGTCCGGGAAAACGGGACATGTGGAGGCCGTTCAGGTCATTTACGACCCCGCAAAAGTAACCTACGAGGAACTGCTGGACTTTTTCTGGGAACATATTGACCCCACGGACCCCGGCGGACAGTTCGTGGACAGGGGCGAGCAGTACCGCGGCGTCATCTTTTATCATGATGAGGGGCAGAGGGTAGCGGCCGAAGAGTCAAAGCGCAAACTGGAGAGTTCCGGTCGTTTCGATAAGCCCATTGTTACTGAGATCGTGCCGTTTTCGAAATTCTACAGGGCTGAGGAATACCACCAGGGTTATTCCAAAAAAAATCCGGTGCGCTACAAGTATTACAGATTCATGTCCGGACGTGATCAATTCATTACAAAAGTATGGAGTAAGGATATGCGCATCGCTCAAATAGAATCGGAAACCTCCAGATCAGGCATGCACGAGGTGAAATACTTGAAACCCGATGATGAGACCCTTCGAAAGAAACTCACCGATATGCAATACAAGGTGACTCAGAAGGAGGGTACCGAACCGCCGTTTAGAAATGAGTATTGGGATAACAAAAAGGAAGGGATCTATGTGGACATCGTTTCGGGCGAACCCCTTTTCGGTTCGTTCGACAAGTATGATTCCGGAACGGGATGGCCGAGCTTTACGCGCCCTCTTGAGCCGGACAACATCGTGGAGAAAAAAGATCGGAGTTTTTTCACGGTGAGAACCGAGGTTAGAAGCAGGCTGGGTGATTCACACCTTGGACATGTGTTCAATGATGGACCGCCGCCAACCGGCCTTCGGTACTGCATGAATTCAGCCGCCCTGAGATTCATCCCCAAAGAGGATTTGGAAAAGGAAGGATATGGTAAGTACCTCAGCATTTTCTCAAATTAACATGGGAAGCAGGAAGCGGGGAGCGGGAAGCTTTTGCTCCTCGCTCCCTGCTCTGGCCTGATGCTGCGCGCTGCGTGCTTGACGATACTTTGTATGATGCTAATATGAAGGAGCAGAGGGGTATCCCTCTTTGAACTTGTTGCAATGTTGCAGATTGCCGGTCGATATCTCCATCCCCGCCAGGAGTAGACCCGAAACACCCAATAATTCGAGGAGGTCGACGTGCTGCAAGTATTATTTATGCTTCTGTCCGCGTTTGTTACACTGGCCCCTGCATGCGCTCTGGCGGAAAAACCCGGGGCCATAGAGCCGCTCATCTCGAAAGAAACGCGTCTTATGGTCTTTTCGCCGCACCCTGACGACGAGAGCCTTGGAGCGGCAGGCCTCATTCAGCGCGTCATCAAAACAGGTGGAAGCGTGAAGGTGGTCTTTATGACAAACGGAGACGGCTTCCCGGAAGCAGTGGAAATGGGGGACCATATCTCCAATCCCACCGCAAGGGACTACCGCGAGTATGGTGAAGATCGCATGTGGGAATCCCTGAAGGCCCTGACTACGTTGGGGATGAAGGAAAGCGATGTGATCTTCCTCGGCTTTCCGGACGGCGGGTTGACCGCCCTTCGTTCTAAGCCCGGCGGAAAGCAGAAGGCTTACACATCTCCTACCACCAGGGAAAACCGTCCATCGGCTCTTGCAGTTGTTGTCCCCCAGACAGGTTACACCGGTGAGGGTCTGCAATTGGAGATCGAACGGGTGCTCTCAGATTTTCGGCCTAACATGTTGGCGACCACCGCGCCTGAGGATACGCACCCGGACCATGCCTCGACTCACTTTTTCGTTAAGCAGGCATGGAAACATTTGAATAAGGAACATCCGGAATTCAAACCCACCTGGCTTATCTACCTGATTCATTACGGTCAGTGGCCGATGGCCCAGGGTTCGGGGACCTGGGCAAAACTTGATCCTCCTGAGGACCATCCTCATAAAGAGAAGTGGATCACGCTTGCCCTCACATCGGAGGAAGCGGCCGTCAAACGCAAAGCTCTCCTGGAGTACCAGACACAAATGATCGTCATGGGCCGCTATCTTTTAAGCTTTGCCAGGTCTAACGAACTGTTCAGGCTGGACAATCGGTAATATTTCACTGCTTGCGGCTGGTTAAGAAACCTTCTTTTCATGCACGAAATCGAGAACGAACATAATGTGCTCGCGCATTGCGCTGTAGGCGAGCTGCGGATCGCGGTCACAAACCGCTTTGAGAATATCGTGGTGCTGCCGGATGATTGTTTCGAGAGTGACAGGTTCGGTATATAAGTACTGGAGGTTTGACTTGATCCCGTAAAAAAGCAGATCGTAAAAACTCCTCATTATGTGTATCTGAACCATATTCTTTGTGGCGTAGGCGATGGCCATGTGAAACCGGACGTCGGCGTCGCTTCCCAGTCCTCCGGCGCCTATCTCGGTTTCCATGTCCCGAAGACTTTTTTCCATGTCCCGTATGTCTTCTTCGGTCGCCCTGCGGGCGGCCATCATTACCGCATTGCATTCGAGTCCGAGCCTGACCTCGAGCAGGTCTGCCAGGCTTACATCCAGGTCGTGCGGGACGCCGAGTGAATTCTTTTCCGCAGAAGGCGAAACGACAAAAGTGCCCTGTCCCTGCCTGTGCTCGAGCAGCCGGAGCGCAACCAGCCGGTTTATGGCCTCTCTTACCGTGGGGCGGCTGACGCTGAGGTTCTCGGCGAGTTCGCGCTCAGTCATGAGCTGTTCACCCGGCTTGATTCGTCCTTTAAAAATGAGATCGCGTAACTGTTCAAAAACCAGGTCCGAAATGCGCTTTGGTTTAATGGGTGTCAGCATTGAGACCTCGATCGAGTGAATCGGCATATATTTCGATTGCGTGTTTTACCTGGATGCGATCACCCGCCTGAGAAAGCATATCGCTTATCTGAAGCATGCATGCGGGACAGCTCGTCGCAACCGTCGAGCACCCCGACTCTACGATAGAGTCACGCTTGCGCTTACCGATTGAAGCCGAAATGCCATAATATTGAAGGTTGAAACTGCCCCCGCAACCGCAGCACCGGTCCGCTTCGCTCATTTCCTTAAAAACGTAACGGGAATTGGCGCGGAGAAGCGTTCTAGGCTGCGCCGCTATCCCAAGGGATTTTTTCAAGTGACAGGGATCGTGATAGCTAAGAAGGGCCTTTTCCCCCTCATAGGCGGAAGCTGCCGTGAATACGCCGGTCCTGTCCACCAGAAACTGGCTTATGTCCATGGTTTTTTCGGTAAGTTCCTTCATTCGGGATTTTTCCACTTCGCTCAGATCATCGGCAAACATCGGCCAGAGCTTCTTTATGGTGGATGTGCAGGTGGCGCAGGCTGTCACGAGGCAGTCGAAGTCGCCGGGTGAGAACCTGTCAAGATTGTAGCGCACCAGTTTATGAAAGGTCTTGAGGTCCCCCGAGGAAAGCGCCGGTATGCCGCAACAGCCCTGCTCGCCGGGGACAAAGACCCCGACTCCGTTATGCTCGAGGGCGGTCAAAACCGCATGACCCACGTTGGGGTATATTTTGTCGATCACGCAACCCACGAAGAAACCAACCTTCAGTCCCGACGGGCCGTTTGTGTCGAGCCGGCCTACACTCGAGTAAAAGGAATCCGGCGCAAACGTCTTCAAGTGTCTATCTGCCAGTGGAAAGAAAAAGCGCCCGCAAGACGTGCCGAGAAGATCGTCGGCAGGTTTTACGAAGACCCCCTGAAGCCTGCTCGCCGATTTTACAAGGCTGTTGAAAAGTCTCGGGTGGGCAAGCATGCCTCGGAAAACGATCCTTTTGGCCGGGTGCAGACCCATGTAGCCAACCAGGATGGCGCGCGCCTTGAGAAAAATATCGAGCACTTTCACGCCGCTGGGGCAGTTGTACGCACATGAGCCGCAAAGCAGACAGCGCATCATGCGCTCGTTTACACCCTTTGGATCTTTGAACATTTCCTGAATCAGGCCGTC
>JBEKQE010000003.1:0-67219 GCA_049520035.1 Syntrophobacteraceae bacterium
CTTCGAAATGCATGCTATGCCGGAATGGTCATGACCTATGCACAAGGGTTCGCCCTGCTCAAAGAGGCTTCAAAAAGCTACGAGTACGGATTGAACCTGGAGACGGTGGCAAGGATCTGGCGCGGAGGGTGCATTATCCGTGCTTCCGTCCTCGAGCCCATCCGCACCGCGTTCAGCAAGGAGCCCAATCTCGCGAACCTTTTGATGGATGAGTATTTCAGCCGGGAAGTCAATGCCCGGCAAAAATCCCTGCGAACGGTGGTCGCCACGGCCGCAGAACTCGGTGTGCCCGCGCCCGGATTTTCATCGGCCCTTGCCTACCTCGACGCATACCGAAGCGCATGGCTTCCGGCGAACCTGATCCAGGCGCAGCGCGACTATTTTGGCGCGCACACTTACGAGCGGAAAGACATGCCGGGAAAATTTCTGCATACGGTCTGGAGGAAGGTGGAGGAAACTACCTGATGAAGGGCGACAAGATTAGCGACGCGACCGTATTCGTTATCTTCGGAGGAGGCGGCGACCTCACTTGGCGCAAGTTGGCGCCGGCCCTCTATAGTCTTTTTCTGGACGGGTATATGCCGGAGCGATTCGCGATTCTGGGAGTCGCCCGCAAGCAGCTTACCGATGATTCCTACCGCCAACATTTGCGCGAAGGCGTGGATAAGTTTTCGATCGGCGGGAAAATCGATGAAAAGAGCTGGGCCGAATTTGCCGCTCATATTGTCTTTTCGAAAGCCGATCTGAACGATCCGCAGGCATTCGAGGGGATGGCAAAGGAGCTTTCGGCCTACGATGAAACGTGGGGCGCAAAGGCGACCCGGATTTATTATATGGCCTTGCCCCCGAGCATGATCAAGCCCATAGCTGAAGGGCTTGCGGGCGCAAAACTGAACCTGGACCGCGAGCATGCCCGAATCGTTGTGGAAAAACCGTTTGGCCACGACTTCAATTCGGCCCGGGAATTGAACCGGCTCCTCACCCAATATTTCCAGGAATCCCAAGTCTACCGGATAGACCACTACCTCGGAAAAGAGACTGTTCAAAACATCCTCGCCTTCCGGTTCGCCAACACTCTGTTCGAGCCGATTTGGAACCGCCGCTACATCGACCACGTGCAGATCGCCGTGGCGGAAAACGATGGGGTCGGGAGCCGGAGCGGCTACTATGAGCACGCCGGGGCGCTCCGGGACATGGTTCAAAACCACCTCCTCCAAATCCTCTGCCTCATTGCCATGGAGGCCCCGGTCTCATTCGACAGCGATGAAGTCCGGCA
This sequence comes from Syntrophobacteraceae bacterium, assembly GCA_049520035.1. GTDB lineage: Bacteria > Desulfobacterota > Syntrophobacteria > Syntrophobacterales > Syntrophobacteraceae > SbD1. Next base: position 1,277 of record JBEKQE010000003.1, read on the forward strand.
GAAGAAGGTCGACGTTCTCCGCGCCATTCGCGTCATTCGTCCGGAGCAGGTCCAGCAGAGCGCTGTCCGGGGCCAGTATGGCGGAGGCTGGATCGAAGGCGGCCGCGTCAAGGGATACCGTTCTGAACCCGGTGTGGCCGCTGATTCGGCCACGGAAACGTTTGCGGCGGTCAAGCTCTACGTGGACAACTGGCGATGGCAGGAGGTGCCGTTTTACCTGCGCACCGGCAAACGGCTGCCCGCCAGAAACTCGGAGGTTTCCATTCATTTTCGGCCCGTGCCGCACCAAACATTTCCGGTTTCAGCGCTTCTGGACTCCCGGCCAAACCGGCTGTTGATCGCCATGCAGCCCGAGGAAGGTATCCTGCTGCGATTCGAGGTCAAACACCCCGGCCAGAGTATGGCGCTTGCCCCGGTAATGATGCAGTTCTATTACCGCGAGGCATTCCAGGTCCGCTCGCCCGAAGCCTACGAGACCTTGCTGCTCGACATCATGAGGGGAGATTCCACCCTGTTCATGCGCGCCGATCAAACCGAGGCCGCCTGGGGGGTTATTACCCCGATTCTGGACATGTGGCAGTCTGTCAGGCCGACCGATTTTCCTAATTACCAGGCCGGAAGCTGGGGGCCGGAAGCATCCGACATCCTCATTGCCCAGGACGGACGCAGTTGGACCTTGCCCACCTTTCTGCAGTGCCGGGAGGACCTTGCAATATGCCGAGTTGCAAGAGAACCGCCGGAGTAATCCGCGTTTATGCCGATTATGAAGCCGTGAGCCGGGCCGCCGCGGAGCTTTTCGTGCGGCAGGCAAACGAGGCGATAAAAGACCGCGGCCGGTTCAGCGTCGCGCTTTCGGGAGGGCACACGCCGCAACGCGCTTACGAGCTTCTGGCCGGTCCTCCGTTCAACACAGAGGTTGACTGGGGCCGGGTGCACGTCTTTTGGGGTGACGAGCGGTGCGTGCCGCCCGACGATCCCAGGAGCAATGCCCGCATGGCCCGGGAAAAACTCCTCGACCATGTTCCCGTGCCTCCCGGCAACATCCACCGCATTGCTTGCGCCGATTCGGCGATAAATGGCGCCCGGAGCTACGAATCCCTGCTGCGGTCCTTTTTTGACGGCGGCCCGAAAAGCTTTGATCTGGTCTTTTTGGGGCTGGGGACCGACGGCCATACGGCCTCGCTTTTCCCCGGAACGCCGGCGCTACTGGAGAAGGACCGCTGGGTTACCGAAATTTACAGTGAAAAAGAGGGAATTTATCGAGTCACATTGACCGCTCCAATTCTAAATCAGGCCTTAGTTTTGGCCTTTATCGCATCCGGCGTTTCCAAGGCGGGGGTGCTAAGAGCGGTGCTTAATGAGCGCCCCGAACCAGAGCGTCTTCCCGCCCGGTTGATTAAACCCGATTGTTATGGAGGTAAACTCTACTGGCTGGTAGACAGAGATTCGGCATCGCTGATGGAATCCTGATCTGAAGAACGGCAAAACGTTCATGCCTGCCACAGTTAAACATGCCCCTACGACCGAGCGATACGTACAGCTTATGCCTAATGCTCTTGAACCGGCGGCTGAGGCGAGCGCTGAAATCTGTTCACCAAGCGTTATTCTTGTGCAGAATAGTTATGCGTGCATAAATGAGGTATGAATCGCCCCCAAAAGGCTTGACTTTTGCTCCCGATAGTGCAATAGTTGCACTAGGATGTTGACGGGTTTGTATGCCGATATTGCAAAGCTTTGGTTCCGTCAGCGTGCGGATGTACGCCGACGATCACCGCCCGCCGCACTTCCATATCGTTGCGCCGGACTTCCATGTGCTGGTGCGGATTTCGGACTTGACGGTGATTGCTGGAGAAGCCCGCCAAGCTGAGATTGCCGAGGCTCTGGCATGGGCGCGAGCCCATCAGGAGAAGTTGGCTCTTAAATGGGCTGAACTCAACGAAAGGGGCTGACCATGCCGAAAAAAACCTTACCGCGCATCCTTGCCGTGACAAAGGACAAGAAGCCGTTGACCTTGCGGATCCGTTGGGACAAGGGCGAGGAAAGCCGTGTGGATGTTTCCGGCCTGGTAGAGACGTTCCGTGTTTATAAGCCGTTGCGCGATTCGCCGGAATTGTTCGGGCGAGTAAGGGTTGGCGAGCATGGCACGGACATTATCTGGTCTGATGAGATAGACATGGCCGCCGACACCCTTTGGCGGCTTGCGCAAGAACAGGCGGGTATTACCATGTCGGCGGACGCTTTCAAACGTTGGCGTGAACGCAAAGCCTATACGCTCGAAACGGCGGCGCATGCGCTTGGGTTAAGCCGTCGCATGGTGGCCTATTACGAGCAGGGCGCGAAGCCTATTCCGCGCGTCGTTGCGCTTGCTACGCGTGCGCTCGACCCCGCGACTGTTGACCCCCCGTGATCTGCGGCTACGCCAGGGCGAAAAACCCTATAAATGTCACCCCGGCGAAAGCCGGGGTCCAGTGTCTTTTGCTTTAAAATCAATTAGTTGGTAAAAAGGCTGGATTCCGCCCCGGATCCGGTCCGGGGTGACGTCATTCCAGCGAAAGCCGGAATTCCCGTCATGCCCGCGGAAGCCGGTACGGAATAACGAAATCATTAGCAATTTTCAGGCGTTTCTCCCACCAGAGAACCCTTTTTCATCACCCTGCCTAATGCTCTTAAACGTGCGCCTGAAGTGAGTGCTGAAATCGTGAAACCGAAAAAAAGGGCGAGCTTTTGTCATTTGAAAAATGACAACTGCTTACGGGTAGAGTTATATTCGATGAGATACTCCTTGTACGCGAGGACAAAGGTCATGGAGAACTGTACCATCCGTCAGTGCCCCGGCCAATGCGAAGAGAGGCGGATTACTCACGTTGTAAAATACCACGGTGAGGTGATCGTGCTGGTGAACGTGCCGGCCGAGGTGTGCTCCGAATGCGGCGAAGTCCTTTTGCCGCTGTCTTCGGTAGAAGCCATTGAAACTATGCTCAAAAATCCTGGGAAGCCGATTCGTACAGCCCCGGTCTATGAAGTGCCGGATGCGGCAGCAAGCGCATAGACAGAGTAGAGGGGAGTCACCATTTATTCACCCATCCGAAAGGAAAGCTGCTTAACTTCCAACCGGATAGGGACGGCAAGGCCAAGGCATACCAAGTCAAACAGGCTATCAAAGTTGTGGATGAGCTTAAGGGGCATCACTTATGAAAGAAGACAACTACACAATCACTATTTTTTGGAGCGATGAAGACTACGCGTACATAGCCGTTGCCGAAGAACTCGAAGGATGTTCGGCTTGGGGCGAAACCTATGAGGATGCTCTAAGGGAAGTCCGACAGGCAATTAAGCTTTGGCTTGAAGTGGCGCGAGAGAAAGGCTTTCGCGTTCCCGAACCTAAACCGCACAGAAGAGTCGCATAGATCGAGATGTCGTGATGTCTTCCTATAAATGTTCATCCGGGGGATTGGCGGCCACCGATAAGCCGCATAACTGGACACTCAAGAGGTGTTACATGCGGTACTCGGTTGTCATCGAAAAAGGGGAGAAGAATTATTCGGCATATCTTCCGGACGTGCCGGGATGTATTGCTGCGGGGCGCACCCCGGCAGTCACCATTAAAAAGCTTGCAAAGGCTCTTGAAATGCACCTGGCGGGGTTAAGGGAGGATGGCCTGCCGATTCCGGAACCAAATACCGTAGTTGACTATATCACACTGGAGGAAGCCAGTTAGCGCATAGAGCCATGAGGCATTTGGGGGGGGACCTGTACACTGTAAGGGGTGCCGGTAAGGAAACGCCGGGAGTATTCGGTGTCCACCTGCTCAACCTGAAAGGCGCAGGCCTCCGACACGCGCAAGCCGTGCAGGAACATCATCAGCAATAAACAACGGTCGCGGGCTTCGAAGCGGCTGCCCTTGGTGGCGGCCATGAGCTTTTCAACCTCGCGCACGGTGATGTGTTTTCGGTCGTTTGTCATTTACTGTTAGGCAAGCTGGGCAAGCTCCTAGTCTCGGCCTTTCGGTTTCCACTCCCTTACTAAACGTTTTGCCTCTGCAAGTTGGGCTGGTGTCATTTTCTCGGCGAGACTGTTTCTGAAATCGTCTGCATAATCTTCTGCATACGTATCATCTTCGTGTGCTGCCGCCAAAGAAAACCACATATACGCCTGTATGAAATCCTGCGGCACACTATTACCGTCGGCGTACGCCCAGCCCAATTCAAATTGTGCCTGGTCATCTCCCTGCTCGGCCGCCTTGCGATACCATTTTATCGCCTCGGCGTGATCCTGCGGCACGCCTTGACCGTTGGCGTAAAGCTCTGCCAGTTCACGTTGTGCAGGAGGGAATCCCTGCTCAGCCGCCTTGCGGTGCCATTTGACGGCCTCGGCATAATCCTGCGGCACACTATTACCGTCGGCGTACGCACAGCCCAATTCAAATTGTGCTTCGTCATATCCCTGCTCAGCCGCCTTGCGGAACCATTTGACGGCCTGGGTATAATCCTGTGGCACGCCTTGGCCTGCCTGGCACATCAGTCCCAAAACATATTGCGCCTCAGCAAGTCCCCGGTCCGCCAAAGGCTTCAACTCTTTGTAAGCCCTGGCATAATCGCCTCTGTCATAAGCCGCTTTACCGCCATTGAAACCGGCATAAGCAAGGGCGGCGAATCCGGCCAGTACGGCGATAAAAAGCAGGGATTTGAATTTTGTCATTTCGCCTCCTGGATTCGGGGGGCATCAATGGGAAAGGGGACAAAGCGGATAATAATTTATCCACCTCCAAAGCAGTTAGGTGTTTCCGGTCATTCACCGGTCATTCCTGCATTACCCGAATGACGGACTTGGTTTTAAGCCAGTCTGCGAAACCGGCTTCATCCATTTCGCTTGATGCCGACGCCAGCACGACGGCCACGGCTTCTGCTTCTGAAGCCGTCAGTTCCCATCCATTGAGATCGAGGAAAACGTAGGCGGCCAGAAAACCTGTGCGTTTGTTGCCATCCACAAAAGGATGGTTTCGAATAATGCCGAAAGCATAGGCGGCAGCCAGATTGAAAACTGAGGGTTCACCATAAACCGCCTGGTTTTGCGGACGGGCAAGGGCCGATGACAAAAGACCGGCGTCACGGATGCCAGGGCTTCCGCCATGCTCCGCGACTTGTTCGCCGTGCACGGCAATGACAACCCCTTCAAGAAGCCAGCGCCGGGTCATTTCCTCGCAAGCTCATGCAGAGCGTTACGGTATTTAGCCGCGCCGCGCCGCGCCGCTTTCATTTGAGCTTCAAAATCCGGGTCATAGGACGTGATGGCATAACCGTCAGGCGTTTCCGTTAAAAAAACAGTGTCGCCCTTTTTCACCTTGAGGCGGGCCGCGGCCTCCTTAGGCAGGATAACGCCGGTTGAATTGCCGATTTGAGTTACGGTGGCTCGCATAACAGCACCTCCTTGTTACACCATATGTTATAACAAAATAGTGTGCCGGTCAAGCTACCTCCTAAGACATTTTCTCCTCGCGTTTTAGCTAAACAGCACGCAAAAACGGCGTCTCTCGCCGAACTGGTGGAGGTTTGGCCTGGGTTTGTCCGCGCGCTCGACTTGGGGGAGGCGCTCTATGGAGGCCCAGTGTGGTGCTTGGGGTTTCGGCAAGACGACTCGAAGGAGGGGGCTGGATATCGGAGAAAAAGCACTCAACCTGAGTCCGTGTACAGGAGATGCACAGGAAACACTCGAGAGACGGCATTGTGAAAAGCTGATGTTTTGTAAATTGGCGGAAGCGCATGGGAATCGAACCCTTCGTCATATAGACAGGCGGTCGCTTCTCTTGGCATCGGCGCGGGTTAAGACAATCACAAAATGGATGATGAATGACACGGCGCCCGGTGAGATTCTTTAAGGGAGCGAGTGGCCATATGTGGCTACGTCATAGGCGCCGCCGCAAATAATCAGGTTATCGACTTTCTCGAAATACACGACTTTGGGAAGAATCTGTTTGGTCCTCGGATGGTACCATTTGTATTCCACGCAGCCGGAACCTTTTTCAACGGCGGTGTCGATGATTTCTTTTATAAAATGCTTACCTTCGGAATCCTTGATATCAATGAAGTCTTTTCCTACAAATCTTTCATTGACTCCATGCGCAAGCATCACTCCTTCGCAATTTAAAACAAAAATGTAGAGTTCGCCTTCTGAAAACATGCCGCGAAGGTTTGAAAATTCAGCCAAAGCGATCCTTTTACCGACTTGTATGTAAAAGGTTTTCGCCTCATCAACCCACCCCCTCGCCATCTCACAGGTCAACGGGTCCATTTTGCGCCTCCATTTGCTTTAGAGATTCAAACCCGAAATGCACCAACCTGATCACCAGCGAATCTCAATGGACATTTTGGGTTCAACTACTGCACTAAAAACCGCTGAGGACACCTTGAAGGACATAGAACCGTGCCAACTCAAAAGCGGAATCAGCCAAATCCCTCCGCCTCACACCTTAGGGTTCAGCTTCTGCGCCTTGCGATAAATTTCCTCCGCCTCGATCCGGCTGGCATCAATAGGAAAGGGGAAGCAGGTGTTGGTCTTGAAATTACATTACTCTCATATTCCGGTTTCGCAAGAATATTTTTGGATAGTGGATTAAGGTGCCAGGCGCTGAGATGTCTGGTATGGGTTGAGCGGAGTTCGTCGATTGTGGCGAATCCCGGATGGGTAGATGGACGATTGATGAGTCGGGGCAGGGGAAGACTCACTGGCCTGATAATCACACTTCCATTGGTTTTCCTAAAATCCTACGGCTGACAAATGTGTAGCTGCGGACGTAGGCACAAGGGGGGGCCTTGTGGGTCAGGCCGTGGGGCGCGAAATATCGGAATGCTCAGGGCATTGGATACGGGGCCGGGCGTGATCGTCGATTGCAGGGCATCCTGACCATTCCTGTGCGCTGTTCGGAGTGTCGGTAAGGAGGCACCGGGAGTATGCGGAATATAGAGGGCAAAAGTCCCTTCAACCCGCATACGTGCACGCAATATGCATGCAAAGGGCAGGGGCGAGATTGTGAAAAAGGCGAGTAGTTGTAAGTTGGCGGAAGCGCATGGGAATCGAACCCACCTGGGAACGCCTTCACGCCCCCACACCGGATTTGAAGTCCGGTAATAAATCTTTTCCTCATTTTTCATATCTTAAGATAATACTTGACACAGTAACGTTTTTATGGCATCCATGGTGTTACGCGACGAGACACTTTTTGACGGTTTAATAAATTTTTAAGTACGTGACGAGTACGTAAAATCGGAGGTTTCTGGATGGCTATTCAAATCTATTGTGATGAGTGCCGGACATCGAACAAGCTGGACGCCAAGAAATGCCGGAAATGTGGCGCGGCTTTTGGCAGGGAAAAAACCTTCCGTATTGATGTTTCACTCAAAGGCAAGCGCATAACCCGGCAGGCACCGAACCTGACTCTTGCGCGGGAAATCGAATCCAACCTGAAAACAGAACTACTCAGAGAAGAATTCGATATAACGGCGCACAAGACAAAGAAGGCCATCACCCTGGCCGACGTTTGGACTAAGTATCTACCTTGGGCACAGGAAAATAAGAAGACCTGGAAGGATGACGAGTGGAATTACAATCGCCATCTTAGACCGCGCTTCGGCACAAAGCCGCTTGAATCCATTTCGGCTCTGGACATCGAGCGGATGAAGCTCGAACTGAAAAAGGCTGTCAATAAGAACGGAAAGCCGTTCACACCTGCCACAATCAAGCATCAGATTGTGCTTTTACGGCGGCTTTTCAATCTTGCCGCTAAATGGCGGCTTTACAACGGACCAAACCCGGTTGCGTCGGTTGAGTTGCCAAAGCTCGACAACATGAAAACCGAATATCTGTCGGATGACGAAATAGAGCGACTGCGGAATGTGCTCGATTCATGGCCCTGTCAGTGCACGGCTTCACTAATCAAATTCGCCCTGCTGACCGGGCTTCGGCGCGGCGAGCTCTTTCGGTTGGAATGGATGGATGTTGATTTCGAGCATCGGCTTATCACACTGCGAGCACCCAAAGGCGGGAAGACCATGACAATTCCGGTAAGCAAGGAAGCTGCTGGTGTCCTTTCCGAAATGGACAGGCTTTCTAAAGAAGCTGTTGGCGACCTTCCCGACATGGACAGACTTTCTGTATACGTTTTCCCAAACACGGATGGAACGACACGAAAGAGCATTCGAGATCCTTGGGAGAGCATAAAGACTAAGGCCAAGCTGCCGGCCGATTTCCGCTTTCATGGTTTGCGTCATTCCTGGGCTTCCAGAATGGTTTCGAGTGGGATAGACCTTGCAGTAATCCAGACCCTTATGACGCATAAACACGCGTCCACCACTGAAAGGTACGCACACCTTATGCCGAATGCTCTTAAGCGTGCTGCCGATGCAAGCGCTGAAATCATGACTCCGAAGCGTGGACAGGTTTTGAAGATTGTGAAATGATACGACCGCTTTCCAGGGATAGAGCAGGCGTCATGAACCTGCTCGACAAGGCCGGTATCCTGGCCGGTTTTCCCTGGACACCACCAGGACGCTTACAGGAGAGCGCTGAAATGGGATTGATTGCAGGAACAGGACTTCTCCAAAAGTATAACCTGACCGAGTACCTCTTTCTGGACTTCATTATAGCCGGTTTTTTAACGCCGTATCACCCTATACTGGGACCGCCTAAAATTGCAGACTGTTTGTGGCGATGTGGAGAGTATCAACGTCTAAGAGACCTGCTCAAGCAGTACCCTACCATAACTAATACGGCCACTTCCGATTGGAAAGGACCCTGGGAGGCGTGGGAAGAAAAAAATGAACTTACTTGGAAATTGGAAGAGTTGCTGCCGAACCACTTAGAGGAGTTACTGTCGAGTCTTTACGATTTAAGCGAAGTCGCGAAACTTTTTGAAAATGCGGAATCTGCCAAGGAGCCACCAGGATTCAAAACGAAACCGCTTGCCGATGACGCAATCAAGAGGGCCGTAGAATTGAAACCGATCACAGATAGACTGTATGACCTGACAATGCAGAAGCATAAACCCCTTATGAACCACAAGCCTGAAGCCTGCCTGAAAACCGCGCTGGACATCTTAGACGATGATCCTGAAACCTACTCACGAATTTCAAGATCTGATTTGACGATTGACCTTTTTACCGAAAACCCTTCGAGCGCGCGCCGTGATTTTGTAGGCCAATTGTTGCAGCGGCTTCTGAGGAAAGAGGGAATCGAAGTTCCCAATTATCAGACACTTTATGAAAAGATTCGAACAACTAGAGCAACTTTTTAGCAACTTTCTGCTCCCCTAATCCGGCATACCTTGAATATCAATATCTTACCAAACGACAACTTTTCCCAACTATAGTTTGGATAGTTGCCATTTCGTTATCGGCTTTTCCTAAACTGTCTCGCGTGTTGAATATCAATCTTAGGACGAAAGGAAAAGTCTATGTCAAATTTACTTCGAGTCTCTGAAATCCACAAGGGTGCGAATTTCCCATTTTCCAGGTCATGGGTCTATAAAGTGAAACATTTAAAGCGGTTTCCGGGTTTGCTGATAAAAGTCGGCTCTGCCCTATTTGTGGACCTTACAAAGTTCAATGAACTCACCGAGAAAGGCCGGTTAAAATGAACCCGCCACGTGTCGGTAACATCCCTGGTGAACTCAAGGAACGGCGTCAATGGGTAGCTTGGAAGGGTGTTCCGAAAGAGAACGGAAAGCTGGACAAAATCCCAATAAACCCGAAGACCGGTCATGAGGCGAAACCGAATCACCCGGACACCTGGGCGAGCATTCAGGAAGCGCTCATTGCAACGGAAACCTACGGCCTTGACGGTATCGGGTTTGTGTTCAGCGAATCGGACCCGTACACAGGCATTGACCTGGATTCCTGCCTAAACCCGGATACGGGCGAATTGGAACCCTGGGCGCGCCGGTACGTTGACCTGTTCCAAAGCTATACCGAAGTGACACCGAGCAGGAAGGGACTTCACATTATCATCAAAGGGAAACTTCCCGGCAAAGGGCGCAAGAAAGGCAATTTCGAAGTTTACGATAAAGGGCGCTTTTTCACTTTCACAGGACGTGTATTCGATGGCAACGGCAGCGATAACATACCGACAGGATGAGCTTGTACTGTTCCTTCGTGAAATATGGCCTGAGCAGGAGCAAGCAGACAATTCGCAACCAACCTTGCCGGTTGAACCGCTGAACCTTGATGACGAGGAGGTTTTAGACCGTGCCAGAAAAGCTGAGAACGGAGCAAGGTTCTCAAAGCTCTTTGATATGGGTGCTTGGAAGGGCGATTACAGTTCACAGAGTGAAGCCGACCTCGCGCTTTGCGGGATGCTCGCCTTCTGGTTCGGGCGCGACAAAGAGAGGATGAACCGGCTTTTTAGGCAATCCAAACTTCACCGCAAAAAGTGGGACCGAGAAGACTACCGAAACTGGACGCTTGATAAGGCCATTGCGGAATGTAAGGAAGTTTACAAGCCGCCCAAGGCAAAGATAGAACCGGCTGCTAATGGCGAGTGTCCGGAAACAGACTGGGAACCCGGATATACGAAAGACGTGCCTTCCGATTGCGATAGCAGCACAAAGGGAAGTCACAATCACCAATCGGAACAGGCCGATGTTGATTTCCCGCGTGAAGTTCTCTCAGGCATGGCGCTGCAATTTGCCGAAGTCTACAGCGCCTATACTGAACCGCCTTTGCAATTCTACTATTTTTCGTTTCTGACCTGCCTGGGCAGCATTCTGGCGGACAAAGCGACTCTCGAAAGTCAGATTGAACCGCAACCACGCCTTTACACCCTGTTGCTCGGAGAAAGCGCCGATGACCGGAAGTCAACAGCGATAGACCAGACAGTGAAGTTCTTTCACCAATTCTCGACGGACAAGACTTTAAACGTTTGTCATGGCCTTGGTTCGGCGGAAGGGCTTCAGGAACGAATGCTGGAAATCAAGGCACAGACCGGCGCAGCGAAACTCATTTTGTTTTTCGATGAGTTCAAGAGTTTTGTTTCGAAGTGCAAAATAGAGGGAAGCATCCTTCTACCATGCGTGACGACTCTTTTTGAATCGAACAAGTATGAGAACCAGGTAAAAGGCAAAAGCATAAAACTCGACAACGCATATCTCAGCCTGCTTGCAGCGTCAACGATTGACACCTTCGAAAATATATGGACAAGCCAGTTCACAGACATTGGCTTCAATAACCGTTTGTGGCTTGTAACTGGCAGTGGAGAACGGCGCTTCAGCATTCCGCCCAAAATACCGGACCATGACCTAAACCGGCTGAAACCGAAATTGAACGAAATCCTGACCCTGTTCAGGGACCGGGTTGAAATGGCCGTTGACCCGGACGCAAAGGAACTCTTTGACCAGTGGTATCTCAACCTTGAAAAATCCGTACACGCGAAGCGCATAGACACCTACGCGCTCAGATTAATGCCGCTTCTGGCCGCCAATGACTCAAAGACTCGGATTGATACCGAGATTGTTCAAAAGGCTATCCGGCTCTGCGATTGGCAGCTACAGACCCGGAAACTGCATGACCCAATAGGCGCGGACAATCTGATAGCCCAAATGGAAGAAAAAATTCGGCGCACTCTGAGAGCCAAGGGACCGATGAGGGAACGAGAGCTAAAGCGGGCAGTACACACTGATAGAGCGGGAATTTACGCCTTCACCAATGCTGTGAAGAATCTGCGGGGTGCACATGAACTCACCTGGGACAGGACGGCAAAAAGTTACTCGCTCAGTCCTGAATGAAAAGTGTCACCGAAACTGTCACCACCCGAAAAACGGGGTTAAGTATGCGAAATTACAAAGTGTCACCAAAACTCTATAATACAGGGCGTTTATTTTCTTATGCTCTGTATATAGGGAAATTGGTGTTCACAAGTAATTCCAGAGACTTAAGTCCATTTCTTGAGTGGTGACACTCTTGGGGACAATTTTTTCACGTGATTACTCGCTTCCGGGTTTCTCCGGAAGGGTTTTGTCGAGCACATGAAACCAAGACTTGGGCGCTAAAAAGGGTTGCTTTTGTGATTCCTGTGGTTTATCTTTATGTAAACTTTAGGATTGACCGAATGACATGCTGTGAAGAACTTCTTTATTGTTCGGGAAAAATGCGGCGAATCTTTTTCGCAAGGTCATCCAATGGGGATATTCCCGCAAAGGAATTCCTGGACTCTGCGAAACGCGGAAGCGTTGCTACCTGGGGTAAACTCGACAGGATTTTAAAAAGGTTATCAGATTTCGGTCAAATCCGAAACAAAGAACAATTCAGGCCTGTTGGGGATGACCTGTGGGAAGTCAAAGAGGGTGGAGGTAAACGTCTGGTCGGATACTTCTCGTATAGTCATTTTATCCTCACACACGGTTTTGAAAAAAGAGGTGGAGGGAAAGCCTCAAACAAATTCCCGCCCACCGAACGCGAGAGAGCCCTGCGAATTAAGAGTGAATTTGAAATGGAATTGACCAGGATGATACGGGGGAGATGAAGATGAGCACGAAACAAAACTATCAAGATTACCGAAGTGAACTTCTCGGAGATCGAGCCTTTGCTGTTGAAGCAGCCAAGGGAGAACTCATTATGGCTGTAACTGAATCCATTTGTGAACTCCTTGAGAACGAAAATATGACAAGGAAAGAACTTGCCGATGAAATTGCCAAGACAAAGGGGTTTGTGTCTCAACTTCTGAATGGCTCTAGAAATATGACACTTAGTACATTGTCTGAAATAGCTTACGCACTTGGATATACACCCACTATTAGTTTCGAGAAATCTAAGACTAACAAATACCTCTTAGGCCTCTTCGAGGTTGATATGAGTGCAGATAAATGTATTTATGAAGCGAGAACCAAAGCTAAGGTGGCCTAAAATGACAAGTAATAAGGATCTACTCAACAAAGCTCAGTCAGTGGCGGTGAATGTCTCTTTAATGAGGATTCACCTTTGGGAAGCGAAATGTTCTAGGGATGTGTCTGTAAAACCAACTGCTGTCGAAGTTGCTGTTGAGATCGGAACCGAGCTTCTCAAAGGCGAGACTGAGAATTTACTCCCGTTTGGTTGCAAGTTTACATTGGTTGGCACTGATAAAAATGTGCAGAAGCAGGTGTTTGAGATCATCGTTTCATTCTGCGTTGTCTATGAGATCAAAGACAAATATAAACCAACAGATGATGAGACAAAAGCATTCGGTCTTACAAACGCCATTTTCAATGCTTGGCCTTATGTTCGAGAGATGGTGCAGAATCTTATTGTCAGGATGGATTTGCCTGCCTTTGTTTTGCCCACAATTACAATCGGCCAGCTTGCAAAAATGGGAGAAAGCCCTGAACCACTTTCTGTTCAAGATATTTGCGAAAGCACCAGGAAGTCCAAACCTGACATTAACCAAGGGTAAGTATCTTTATGGCGTCTGTTCGATCTAGCATTCTACCCACGAAGTCCAAAATTTCAAACTGCTGCGAGAGAAGGCGGGATGTCCGTTTAAATTGCCACTATCCCGAAATCATCAAGGAAAACCACCTAGGGAATAGGTTTTAACGGGGCACATACGCGGATAGGACAATGAGAGCAATCGAAACCTTCAATCGTCTGGACATTAGGTATCTTCAGAGAAACAACCTCTTGCGTCCGGGTCGTTCTTTCCCTCTTTCCTGGACCCGTGGCGGGGTAGAGGCAGGGGAGATATGGGTAGATGTTGCTTGGGGCTACTTAGTGCTTTCATATTGGGTCACTATTGGCGGGGAATCAGAAAATGTGGACGAAGAAATTGCTTTGGACTTCACTGAGTGCACTTATGGCGGGGAAAGGCCATGGTTTCTGTGTCCCGGATGTGATAGGCGTGTTGGTATTCTGGCATTGGCCGAGAAATATTTTCGCTGTCGGCATTGCTACGACCTGAAGTACACGAGCCAGTTTGAAACAGACCAGGATAGGGCATCCAGCAAATTCTGGAAGCTATGGGACCGTTTGGGTGAAGGTAAACCCAAAGGAATGCACTGGCGGACATATGAGCGGCTGCTTCATAAGCTGGCCGAAGCTGACAAGCGGGCTACAGAACTTTTGATATGAGTAGGCAAAAGCAGGCAACCCTGTTTGTTGTGACCTTTTGTGAGGGCCTTCCCCTAATGTTGTCAAAAGTTGTCACTGTGTCTGAAAGGTTTCGCAAGCCTATTGTGTGTAACAACATTGTAACAATGTGAGCGAATCGGGGCTGTGCGGGCAGTCTATTAGCGTTATTTTTCTCAATAATTTCAATATGGATGAAGGGTTAATTTGGTGCCGGGCGGGTCGTGATTTCTCACCCATTGCCGTATAGCATGCTCAGAACATGAGTTATACTTTGCGGGGTAGTGTGATGTTAAAGGATTCTACTTCCTACGCTCAGGAGCAAAACCGGAAAGTGACCATAACAAGCCCACTCCAAAAATCAGCAAAGCAAATGGGGGGAGGAAGGCCATTCCCAAGAATAGCAAAAAGTTTTTCTCCCAATTGGGGCGAGATTCCAAGACTTTCTTTAATTCTCTTAGCCGCTGGAGCTTTGACGCAAGGATGGACTCGTCCCCTGACAATTTCTGTGCACGTTTAGAGAGGATTTCACCACTCACCCCCTCCGGGACCACCGTCCAGGGGTCCCATATAAATCCAGGAGGGGAAGGAGGTATTATCACCGGGGGCGATTTCGAGGGAGGAAGCCCTAGCGCAACCCCGAAAACTTCATCTAAATCTGTTTGAACTGGTGGCTGAGTTTCAAACCACAAAAAGGCAACGGTCACGCCTGTCTGTGTTTCCTGTACCTTCATGAGTGACTCTTTAGACACCTCATCGAAAACATCCCCCTTCGCGGGTTGAGCTTCTGTCTTCCACGGATCGGGAACGTCCAATTTTACCTTCGACTTCGGTTGAGCAGAATCTATCACGATATCATTAGGATCGGGATGGTGGGCCAGCCACGCGGTCATTTCTTCATCCGTGTAAAAGTCAGATCCCAATTTGTAGCAGATATTAGCTCGCAACGACTGCAACTCGTTGGTGGCCTTCACAGCTTCAAGGTATTTCGACGTGGCGGGGTATAGAAATAAAGTCCCTACTGTTACAATCCAAAGCACAGAGAGAAAGAGCCATAAGCGGAAACAACCCTTGCGCCAGTTTACATCCCGCAGAGTCATGGGTGCTCCTTCGGAAGGATGAACTGAAAGGACAGCCAACATAACGCCAGAGCTTAAAAGGTTTGTCAATTCTTTTGTCGGCTTTGTAAGATATGTTACCTCTGCGAGTGTGCAGGGTTTGAGTGAGTGTGCTTGAGAGATGAACCAAAAGGGATTCCTTACCGTGATGGGACAGGGTGAATCCGCTCCTATCCCCCTGGCCCCCCCCAAGCAAAGAAAAGTTAAGTGACGATGGAACCGGCAGATATACTGGAAGTCTGTGGCCTGGAAGTCCGTGCCCGCTTCAATGTGTTCGGGCCGGAAGTGAACCATGTTCCATGGTGTTCAAGTGGGACGTGTCCCCAACTATGGCTTGCTGCGAGAAAATGGATTGTAGGCCATTTTAGAAGCACTCAGCTTTACCTTGCCGACATGGGAAGGGCGAGTCCGCAGGTACCATAAGCCCCAATGGACGCGGCGGCAGAAACAGGCAGATTTGGGCGGCGAAAAGGCTTCAAAAAAAATTGCAGTACGCAATAGGTACGTAAAGGCTAAAATTTAGATTGTGGAAAACTGATGTTTTGTAAGTTGGCGGAAGCGCATGGGAATCGAACCCACCTGGGAACGCCTTCACGCCCCCACACCGGATTTGAAGTCCGGGAGCCCCACCAGTGAGCTTGGCGCTTCCAAAATGTAAAATATATACTGCTTCTGCGAACTTGACAATCTTCGTTTGATCGGCGCTTACTCAGTCCTCAGTCCTCAGTCCTCATGCCTCAGTCCTGTCTTCTGCGAGCTTGGCAATCTTCCTTATAAATCCCGGGTCCGGCATGCCCTAACCTAAATCTCCACCAACTCGTATTCTCTGGATCCGATCCCGAGTTCTGAGGCGTAGATTAACTGACGCTCCCAGTCAATGTGCGGATAAACGGCCCTGATCTTGTCGGCGCACGGCTTCTCGATTCCCTTGAGACATGAGGATTCAAGATGAGGTTGGCTGTTTACCAGGTCCACACATGCCTGGTCTATCGCAACGGGGTCCACTGAAGCGGTTATGCCGATATCGCCGACAATCGGAGCATCTGCAAAGGGATAGCAGTCGCATGCGGGGGAAATCTGGGTAAGAAAATTGATGAAAATAGAGCGTTTTTCCTTTCCCTTGAGCGCCCCGACGGTATATTCGACCATTTTTTCCATGAACTTAGGCAGGTCTTTTTCCCAGTTGATGGTGAGCGCACCCTGCGGGCAGGCATGAATGCAGCGTGCGCAACCCGCGCAAAGTTCCTGGTCGATCCGCATGACCCTGGTGACAAAGGCGCTCGGGGCCGGCACATCCGGCGGCCTTTCGACCAGGACTATGGCGTCGTGGGCGCATTGCTCGAGGCAAACCCCGCAGCCTATACACTTCTCGAAAATTATTTCCGGGGCGACATCCGAATGCTGGGCCATTTTGCCTTTCCGTGAGGCTGTTCCCATTCCGACGTTTTTTATTGCGCCGCCGAAGCCTGAGGCTTCGTGCAGTTTGAAATGGGCAAGCGAGACCAAAGAATCAGCGCGAACTATCGCCGAGCCGATAAACACCTCCTTAAAGTGCTTCAGGTTCACCTGGACTGCTACCTCGTCGCGTCCGTCGATGCCGTCTGCAATGATAAGGGGAGCGCCGATAACCGGGTAGGCAAAGCCGTTCAGAACGGCCGTATTCAAGTGGTCCACCGCATTGCCGCGTGAGCCGGGATAAAGTGTCCCGGAGTCGGTAATAAACGGCCTGGCGCCTGCTTCCACAAGCGCATCCACAACAGGGCGAACGAGCATGGGTCTGATAAAGGCAGTGTTTCCTCTTTCACCGAAGTGAAGCTTGAGCGCGGTAAGTCCCTTTTGCCTGACGATTTTTTCCAACCCGGCGGCCTGCGCCAGGCGGTGAATTTTTGTCAGCAGGCTATTTTCAAGTCCTGCACGCAAACTGGCAAAATAGACCGGGCTCGCCATCGCACACCTCTATTCAGGCCACCCGCCGCCGGCCACGCCTCGCGGAGCGTCGAGAACCAATGCGGGGGGCGGCGCGGGTTATGCCGTGTAATGCACTAATGTGCAGCATACAGAGCCGGCTCAGCCCCCGACAGGCGCGAGCAAAACGGCAATGATCCCTGAAAGGAAAATTCCATCGAAGGTCCCGGCCCCGCCGATCGATGCCACGGGAGCACGCAGATATCTCAGTTCATCCAGGTGAAGAATGTCCGCTCCGATCAGAGTCCCCAATGTTCCTGCGACGTATGCCGCAGGAGCGGCAAAATGATAATCGAATATCATCGCCGCAACTGCCGCGACAAGGGGTGGAATCAGCCACGGGACAGCGATTCCAACGCCGGCGACCGGACGCGCGTTCTGATAAACGACATAAGTGACGGCGGCAAGAGCGAGCATCATTCGGATCGGATGAGGCGAGCTGATTAAAAGGTAGAGCGAAAGAACAGCAGGAATTATGGCGCCTCCCACGTTTATCGCCAGTATCATTTCATTTGGCCGCTCGGAACGTGGAGGACGGAAACGCATTCCGAAAAAGGAGACTGTGTGCCAGTCATCAACGTCTTTTTCAAGCGGGATCCTGCGCAGGGGAATGTTGATCATGCTGCCGACAATGCACAGGAACAATAGCGTAAACAGATATTCGGGCGGGATGCCTATTTTGCTGAACGCCCATGAAAAAAGACCGAATTGGATCAACCCGAAAGCCACCAGAAGCAGAAATACGAATATGAACAGGAAAAAAATCAAAAAAGGTGGGAAAAACATCTGACCATCCTCTCAGAAACGGCCCATGGTTAAGGTTCAGGAAATGATTGCTGAAACAGGCTGTTGTTCTTTATATGCGCCGGGCGCAATAAACGGCCCGAATTTGCGCCTGAGGTCCTGCAGTTCCTTTATGGTCGATCTCCATATACGGTAGTACTCTTCCGGGCAATCCGGCGTAGTGCGTTTGTAGAAGCGGATGGCGCGCGAGATTTTGGCTGTCCATGCATCGATCCGGAACTTGAAGAGTTCCTGGTAGAGTTCCTTTGAAAAGTCCTCCTGGAAGATTTGCTGAAATAGAGATTTGAGGTCCTCATACTTCGGAATGAATCCAAGCGGGGTCCGGTAAGCGTCAACTTCGTTGTAGATGCGCTGTTCGGCCCAATGGAGCCAGACTTTCTTGGCGAGTTTGTGAGTGAGAAAATTTCCTTTTTCATCTCTCAGGAAGTAATTGACGGCATAGATTCTCGGGACCTGCTTCATGCCCTCGACAAATCGAATATTGTTCCTGATATAGGCGCCTATCGGGTAGCTGATGAAATCCAGGTTCGCCATTGGCTGAGGCGCGAGTACACCCTCTTGTCCGATAGTGGCTGAGGTTGTCTCGGATTCCAGCGTACAGGCCTTGAGGATAATTCCGCTTTCCCAGTCCGCAGATTCTTCTATAGGGACCGAAGTGTCACTGTCCCTGCCCCCATAGATTACGCCACTGACCAGCACACCGTTCCTGTCGTTGTAAACCGGGTCGATGTTTTCGAGATATCCAAGCCTTAGCGTATAGCGGGCGTTACTGTGCGCAAAAGGAATTGGATTGTCAAGCTGGTCTGTTTTATCCTCCCACCATTCCCCCGAAAAATTCCAGCCGCGCATGGGATGCTCAACCCCCATGCCCAACCAGTAAGGTTCATTGTCCGGACCCGTGAGGACATTTGAAAAGATCATTTCGAGCCCCGGGGTCTGAAGGGTCTTGAAAATGAGGGGGTCATCCAGCGCATTTACGTCTTTTATGATCCCGAATATACCGTTTTCGACATTAACCGCTCTGAACTCACCATCTATATTGCGGAAATAGGCAATGTCGTCCCCGATTATCTTTTCGCCAGGCAGCATCGCAGTCGCAGTCTTTCCGCAGGCTGAGGGAAAAGCGCCACAAAAGTAGGTCGAACGCGCTTTTTTCTCATTCTGGACAGACATGACGAACATGTGCTCGCATAGCCAGCCCTCGGTCCCGCCGAGCTTGATTGCCAGGCGCATGGCGTGCTTTTTCAACCCCACGCTATTTCCCGCATACTGATTATTTGTGGAAAGAACTATGTAGTCCTCCATATCCTGGTAAATCCGCCGCTTGTCGAGGTCCAGGCAATTACCGTTCTCATCGAGACGACCCGCGCTGTGCACGAACCGGAAAAATTTGTCCTTGGACGCCATCCGGCGGAAGTGCTCGTACCCCCGTCGATAGAGAAGTTCTTCGGAATGACAAACATAGAACGAATCGGTTATCTGAGCGCATGCTATTGAAAAGGGGCTGTGGGTCGGACCTTCGCAACTAAGTTTTATGATCGCCTGTTTGCCTTTCATGATGCCTTTGAGAATGTCCCGAACTTCTGCCAGACCTTCCTCCCTCTCCTTGGCGAGGAGCGCGCTCATCATCGGAACAAGTTCCTTTCTCACCAGGTTCTTCGTGGCCCCAGGCGCTCGGCCCTGGTCGTGAAAACCATCGTAATGGATTGTGTGGCCCTCTTTTGCCAGGGGTTTTTCCTCTTTGAGTTCCAGTGATTTTTTCCGGATATATTCCGCATCTTCGTCACTATCGTCACACATGTAGACACAATCGGGTTCGCAAAGCTCGGTGTACTCGCCTGCGAACTCGAATAGTGCGGAGTTATCGAGTTCGATGAGTTTTCGATAACTCTCGGCGGACATTTTCTCTTTCAAGAGCGGCGCGTAACGGTGGTTATCGATTGATGACATGCTCGAGCCTTCCTTCTGGTCGAAAAGTCTTTAATGCTCTCACTGTAGATGCATAAAACCGCATCCAACAGAGTCGTAAAACAGGGCTGTTCAGAGATGCAGATATCTGTTTGTGCGGCATCGCCGCCGCGGCAGACCCGAATTCCGGGGCACCCCGCGTTTTCGGCGGCCCTAATATCCGACTCATGATCTCCAACGAAATATGTTTGTCCAGGGTCAATGCCGGCAAACCTGCAAGCGCTAAGTATCATGGCTGGTGCTGGTTTGCGGCACTCGCATTTTTCATCCGGACGGTGAGGGCAGTAAAATGCGGCCAGAATACTCCCGCCGCATTCCTCAACGTGCCGAATGACTCCTTCATGAGTTTTCCAGAAATCGTCCGGGTGGATCAGACCCCGATTGACTCCGGACTGGTTGCTTATCAAAATGACCCCTATGTCGTTGCGGTTGAGAAGCTCGAGCGCTTCGAGAGCGTCCTGATAAAAGCGAACTTCTTCAAAGTTCTTTATGTAATCGGGCTGGTTTACATTCATTACGCCGTCCCGGTCCAAAAGGAGGAACCGGCTGTTTTTCGGTTGGGGACAACTGAGCCATACAAGCATTTCTACCGGTGCGTCCTATCTGAATCAAAATATACTCAAATCAGGCATATAAATGGTGTATATTATAAATATGCCGGGGTTGAAAGTGGAAACGATCACGATCTTTTTACCATTTTTTTGCTTTTGACACGTGACCATGCTGCAGACAACCAATCTCGAAAAACTGCAAGATCAACTCGGGTACCGATTCCAGAACAGGGACCTCCTTTTCCGCGCGCTTGTGCATCGTTCCTTTGCATACGAAAATCAAGACATTGCGGCGGATAACGAAACGCTCGAATTCCTTGGCGATTCGGTCCTCGGATTGGCAATAAGCCATCTGTTGCTCGAGCTTTTTCCGGACTATGATGAAGGAGAGTTGTCCCGACTCCGCTCTTCTATTGTGAACGAGCGGGAGCTGGCGCAAATCGCATCGAGCATCGATCTGGGAGATTTTCTTCTCCTGGGAAAAGGGGAGGAACTCTCGGGAGGGCGCCAGAAGCCGTCGCTTTTGGCCAACGGACTCGAAGCGCTGCTTGCCGCCGTGTACCTGGACGGTGGTCTGGATTCAGCGGTGCGACTGGTTCAAAAGACCTTTCACGGTTATCTGGAACACAGCGAAGAGGACTATCTGCTCAAAGCTCTTGATAAAGACTACAAAACTCAGCTCCAGGAGATCACGCAGGCGAAGCTAAAGCTTACCCCCATCTATTTTCTCGAGGCCGAAGAAGGGCCTGATCACGATAAGACTTTCTTCATGCGGGTTGCAATCGGGGATCGTGTGCTGGCGCACGGTTTTGGCAAGAGCAAGAAGGAAGCGCAACAGGAAGCCGCACGAAAGGCCATCGCTGAAATCGAAAAAGACTCCGGACTGCTTCACTCAGATGTTTCCTAAAAAAATGATCTATCCCGTTTTCCTGCCCCACGCAGGATGTCCGTTTCAGTGCGTTTACTGCAATCAGCGGGTGGTTGTTTCTCACGATCGTTGGGAAAGCGACATTCTCGAGTTTGTAGAGTCTGGTTTGAGAGCATACTCCAACCAGATTTGCAGGTCGGGCCGCTCCGGCGAGATTGCCTTCTTTGGCGGCACCTTCAGCGCGTTGCCCCTTGCGTTGATCGAATCTATCCTTGCCGCGGCCGCTATTCCCATAAGGCAAGGGATTTTTACGGGGATTCGTTTTTCAACCCGCCCGGATTGTCTTGGCGGCGAGGTTGTGGATCTCCTTTCAAGATACCCGATCCGCACGGTTGAACTCGGCGTTCAGAGCCTGTCGGACTCTGTGCTGCAAAAAAGCAGGAGGGGGTATTGCGCGAGATCGGTCTATGATACGGTAAAACGGGTCACGGATGAGGGATGGAAGCTCGGCATTCAACTTATGGCCGGGTTGCCTGGAGACAGTCAAGACTTGTTTTTCGAGTCAATGCGCAAGGCGATCGAAATTTATCCCGATTTTCTTCGCATCTATCCGACCCTTGTCCTTGAAGGGACTGCTTTGGCTGACTCCTTTAGAAACGGCATTTACACTCCTCTGAGTCTCGATGAAGCTGTAACCTGGCTTGCACCCGCGTATGATTTGGCGCTCAAGGCCGGCATACCTGTGATCAGAATGGGTCTGCAAGCCGACCCTGCCCTGGAAAAACCCGGAGTTATTCTGGCTGGACCTTACCATCCGGCCTTCGGCTGCCTCGTAAGATGCCGTTGGTGGCGGGACCGCATAGATCAGCATTTTGCCTCATTGCCTCGATTTTGCGGGGACGACATTGTTTTGCTGGTCTCACCAAATCAGGTGAGCGACGTTATCGGACACGGAAAGTCCAACCTCCGGCACTGGAAAGCACGCTGGGGCATAAGCGCAAAGGTTATCGGGGAAGCCGGCCTGGGGGGGCTTGAAATGATTGTCGAAAATAACTGTTAGCCTTCAGTTCCAGGCTCCGGTTAACTGCCAACCGTGTTTGACACTAACTGATAATGTGCAGGAGGTCTTCCATGGCGCCATCTGGGGGAAAAAAAGAGTTCAAATCCGGATACATTGCTATCGTAGGGGCGCCGAACGTCGGAAAGTCGACTCTGCTCAACCAATTGCTGAAGCAAAGAATTTCCATAACAGCGCCCAAGCCCCAAACGACCAGAAACCGAATTGTCGGAATACTTAATGGAGACGGCTGCCAGATCGTCTTTGTGGATACCCCCGGAATACATAAAGCGCGGGATGAGTTCAACCGCGGGTTGGTGGAAACAGCGCTTTCCACGCTGGGCGAAAGCGACGCGGTACTGTTCATGATAGAGCCCGAGTCAGACGGGCCGACAAATGAGTACATACTGGACAACCTTCGCCGGATTCATACGCCCGTAATACTCGTGATAAACAAGGTCGATGCGCTGAGAAATAAAAGCAACTTGCTGCCCCTGATCCAGGGTTATCGCGAGCGGTTTGATTTTAAGGCCGTAATTCCAATTTCCGCCCTGAAAGGGGAGGGGACAGGGGACATTCTGGCGGAGGTCCTTGCGCTCTTGCCTGAAGGGCCGCAATATTACCCTGGAGATTACATCACGGATCAGCCTGAACGCTTTTTTGTCGCAGAGCTGATTAGAGAGAAGATTTTTCACCTCGCTCACCAGGAGATTCCGTACGCGGTCGCTGTGATTATAGAAAAATTCAGCGAAATACCCGAAAAGGACCTCATAGAAATAGATGCGACAATCAATGTGGAGCGTGAGTCTCAGAAACCCATCATAATAGGGAAGGGCGGGCAGATGCTCAAGGAGATCGGAAAACAGGCCCGAAAGGAAATAGAGACGCTTCTGGGATGCCACATATACCTGGGTCTTTTTGTGCGCGTTCAGAAAAACTGGAGAAAAGACCCAAAAGCCCTGCTTGAATTCGGATACCCGCAGAGGCGCTGAGCGAATCTTAGATATCTTCAGGTTCAGAAGGGAAAAGCGAGCACAGGAAATTCTCCATCTGGGTTGTAGTGTTGCTCTTCAGAACATATCTGGGCGTTCCCCTCGCTTCGGCTTCTCGAATACTGCCCGGCTGCCGCTTCTCCTGGGATTTCAGGGTGAGAATGAGGTCGGCCCTGTCGATGTCGGAAGCAAGCACCGCCGGTACCCGAAGTTTCTGGATTACACGTTCGAGCCTTATCCGGCTCACTCCATAGGAGAATATCCTGATATTTTTCAGCCTCTGCCGCCTGCGCGCCAGTTTGAGAACGGGTCCGACCGCAAAGGTCGCAGCAACAGCCTTTTGGACTGCCGGTTTGTGCACTTCGATCAATTCAGCCCTGCTGATTTTCACCAGACCGCCTTCCGTCCTGGTTCGGATTTCGGGTGACAGCGGGACCCCCCTCAGAAATCGGTCCACCACCTCGGCCACATTATCGTAGACAGCCAATCTGCCGCGCTCCTGGATTTCGATCATCACGTTGAAAGTTGGAGGCGCTTTGCGCTCGAGCACCGTCTTTTGAGTTCTGCGCCTTCGGGCCTCTACATCTGAGAGGGTAACAGCCTGTATCCCCCCAACCAGGTCCATCAGGGTCGGATTTTGAAGAAGATTTTCCAGAGTCCTGCCATGTGCGGTGGCGATGAGTTGCACGCCTCGTTCGGCAATCGTCCGCGCAGCGGTTGCTTCGGCTTCCGTCCCGATTTCGTCTATTACGATGACCTCCGGCATGTGGTTCTCGACGGCCTCGATCATAACCGCATGCTGCTTGTGTGGTGAAGGCACCTGCATGCGGCGCGCACGGCCGATCCCAGGGTGCGGAATATCTCCGTCTCCGCCGATTTCATTTGAGGTATCGACAATGATTACCCTTTTGCCAAGATCGTCCGCCAAAACGCGCGCCGCCTCCCGCAGAAGGGTCGTCTTTCCCACGCCGGGCGGCCCCACCAGCAGCAGCGATTTGCCTTCTTCAACTACGTCCCGGACGATGTCCACGGTGCCCAAGACCGCCCTTCCAACCCGGCACGTCAGGCCGATGATCGACCCGGTTCTGCTCGTCATGGCGGATATCCTGTGCAGGGTGCGCTCGATTCCCGCCCGGTTGTCTTCGGAGAATTTCCCGATATGGGAAACGACGTAGGATATATCGTCGCGTGTAACCTGCTCGTTCGAAAGATATTCGATCATATTGTCGAACCGGGCTTCCGGGTTTCTTCCAAGGTCGAGTACGATTTCAATAAGAGAAGATAAGTCCTGTCTGGACTCGACCCTTTCGCGAATGTGCGGAGGAAGCACCTCCAGCAGCAATTGGAGATCGTCAGTCGCATTGGCAGCGTGATTCAAGTTATTTTCTCCAAGATCTTCGTTGGGAAATGCGGAAAACCACGGATTTCACGAATATCACGGATTGGGCTTTGAATCTTTTTATCCGTGGTTATCCGTGTAATCCGTGGTTCAAATCTCTAGGGCGCGCCTCTCTCGATAACCAAAACTCCGGAGCCATCCATCATGTCCTTTTTGAGGCTTAGCAGCGCCTGGTTCGCTTCGCGCAACGGGAAAATCCGGACCTCGGGCCTGATGGGGATTTCGGCGGCAATTCGAAGAAGTTCCACGCCGTCGTGGCGAGTATTCGCCGTTACGCTGTGGATGTTTTTTTCATAGAAAAGGTGATTTTCGTAATCCATCTGCGGTACGGCGGACATATAGATGCCGGCAAGGGCCAAAGTACCGCCTTTTTTTAGATGCTCCAGGGCTTTGGGGACCAGCTCCCCGGCCGGTGCAAAAATGATCGCGCTGTCCGTCAGGGCCGGCATGTCTTCGGGTTTTTCACCGACCCATTGTGCACCCAGCCTTGCTGCCAGCTCTCTATGTTTTTTCCCTCGCGTGCACACGTAAACTTTGCAGCCCATATGCAGCGCGACTTGAATTACGATATGGGCCGATGACCCGAACCCGTATATCGCCAGGCTTTCACCACGACGCAGCCCGCTGCGCTTCAGACTGCGGTATCCAATAATGCCTGCGCACAGCAGGGGCGGGGCCTGTTGGTCGGAAAAGACATCCGGGATCGGATAGGCGAATTGCTCATTTACAACAGCAAACTCCGCGTACCCGCCGTGCTCGTGATAGCCGGTAAACCGAGCGCTTTCGCACAGGTTCTCCTGACCGGTCCGGCAGTAAACGCATTCCCCGCACGTATGACGCAGCCATGCTATGCCGATTCTTTGGCCGAGCGCAAATCGCTTTGATCCTGCCCCGAGCTGATCGACTATCCCCACGATCTGATGTCCCGGGATGACGGGATGTCCAAGGAAAGGCAGCTCACATTCGACAACGTGAAGGTCCGTGCGGCAGACGCCGCAGGTTCTTACCCGGACCCTGACTTCTGCCGGGCCGGGGGAAGGATCGGGAAGCTCCATCCACTTAAGAGGGGCTGATTCAACAGGCGCGCATCCTTCAAGCACCATCGCTTTCATGATCTCCCCCTTCTACAGGCAAATTTATTGCCGGTTGATTTGTTTGCGCAAATTCTTCATAATTGCCGAAGCCTAAAGAACGCAAGGGAGTTCAATTGTCCAACCAAGACAATACCAAAAGAACGCGGCCTCACAAAGCGCCATTTCTTATTCGGCTGGCGGCATGGGGGACCGCAGTCTTGCTTTTTTTAGCTCTGTCCGCGATTATCGCGCTGCACCTGCCTGCGATCCAGAAGGAAATCATACTCAGGAGCGTCACGCAGATAGAGGCCGCCACGAACTTCAGGGTGGCAATCGGCTCCTATCAGTGGCGGCCCTTTTCAGGCATATATTTAACCGAGGTAAAGATCGAGTCGGAAGGAAAGCAGATCCTCGACTGCGACAAAGTTCGCCTCAATTACAAGTTATCAATACGGCGGCCTTACATCATTGTTGAAAAAGTCTATCTTGAAAAGCCGTTTCTGCAACTCGAAAGAAGCGCCGACGGCAAATGGCTCGTCCCGGTCCCGCCTGAAGGAAAAGGGCAAAGAAGGGAAGTCCCGACCGGCGGTGAGCCATCTGAGCCATTATGGGCTTCAATTCAACTTCCCAGGATTCACATCGTTGCGGGCACTATTGAAGCCAGGCAGCAGGGAAACACAATTCTTTCCATTAAAGATATTTCCGGCGCCGTTCATCTCAAGGTAGTACCGGGAGCCGAAGGCCCCAAGATTCAGATTAATTTCGAAAATCTTCATGCCCAGGCACAGATCGGCGAATCCGCAGCATGGGGCATTGATGGTTCCGGAGTGCTCGATGGACAGGAGTTACAGGTCGGAAGCATGCTTCTGTCCGGCCCGAATAACTGTCGGGTCCAGGTAGAGGGACAATGGGACATTGGAAACCTCGATAATGGCAAAGCAAATCTGGTCATTTCCAACTTTTCAGCGGATACCATCCCGTTGCTTCAGCCGAACCTCAACGGACTTTCGGTCCTTTCCGGAAGCATTGTCGTAACGCGTTCCGAAGGCAGGTGGTCTTTCGAGTACGGTATGTCAACCGATCTGGGCTCGGTGAAAGGGGTTCTCCAGATCGAAAGAACACCCGATGGATCACACTCTGTCAGGCTTGATTCGCGCTTCACCGATTTGAAGGTCCATTTGTCCTCCAATTTGCCCGATGCCAGGCTGAACGGTCGTATGGAGATCAAAGCGTCAATCGAAGGAGTAAACCTTCTGGATGCTCAATTCACGGCCCATCTCGACCCATGCACGGTCGGCGCCGAGACCGTTCAAGTCTGCGAGCTTGATGGGACATTTGCGCAAAGTGTTCTCAACGTCAGGAGCAGCGCAGTCAAATGCTCCCTTGGTGATTTCAAGTTCATTTTGATCGCCGATCTGCGCGGTCTATCGGATGTCAGTCACAAAGGCGGCATCAAGGCGGAGGTCAGTCTGGAAAATGGAAACCTGGAGAAAATAAATTCCGGGCTCCAGCAAAAAGTCGCGGGCCGGTTCTCCGTCGAAGCCAACTACGGTCCGGGTAATTTTACAAACCCCAGACTCTGGCAGGCAAAAATCGACGCCAGGCTGAACATTCCGGAAACCATCTCTCTCAAAGGCTATGGAACCTATAACAACCAACAGTTCAAAGCCGACTATGATCTCGATTTGGTGGATGCCCAAAGAATCCGCCTGCTGTTTCCTCAATGGCAGGGGAAGGGTAGGGTGGTTTCGCGAGGGGTGTTGAACGGAAAATGGCCTGATTTGTTCTGGGATGGTGAAATTAACTGGCCCCGTTTTCAGTATTCCAATTATCAGGCCGATCAGCTTTCCATTAGAGGAAAGGGAAAACTCGCCGGGCAAGAGGAGCGGCGCGAAATTTCTCTGAAAGCTCAAAATGTGGTTTTCGACGGCAAAAGGATCGCTTCTCTCAACATCGATCTTGAACAGATGAAAGACTCGTGCGCTTTCCAGTTTAAGGGAGATGGAATTCTGAGTCATGTCTCGGCCCGGCTTTCCGGCAAGCTGGACAGAATTTGGGAATTCCCGCTCATGTCCGTATCGACGCAGGGTCAGCTCGACTGGAAGGACCTGAGAGGGACCGTGGATGCGAGGTTCGACATCGAAAAAGATGGAATTAGAATCCATTCGGCATCCTTCCAGCACGGCATTCAGAAAATATTGACTTCCGGGGGAGCTATATCAGAGTCCAGGGTGGAACTTTTGCTTTCCATCGAGTCGATCGACGCTGCAAAGATATCTGAGCTGCTTGATCTGAAGGACCGCATGAGCGGCGCCATTTCCGGACAGATACATGTGAGCGGCAGACCCGGTGAGCCGGAATGCAGGCTCAGCCTTGAAGGGACCAACTGTACCGTCAAAGGCGGACAGCACATCGAGACCCTGGTTTTGCGTGGAAATTATTCGAAGGAAATCCTTGCCGTCCAAGGGACGGCAAAAGCCGCTGCAGTCCGAAATCCAATGCTGATTTCGGCCAGGATTCCCGTCCGGATAAGCCTTAAGCCACCCCAATTTGACGTGAGACTTTCCGAAGAATTCCACTCAGACGTTAAGCTTTCAGGTCTCAACGCAGAAGCGATTCTGCCTTTTTTGGACTTTTTGTCGAAAGCAGGTGGACAACTGGATGGGGACATTCACATTGCGGGAAGTCTTAAGCAACCGGTTGTGAACGGCGCAGGGACATGGAAAGACGGCTCCTTTCAGGATAAAGACTGGCCTCATGCGGCTGAAAGCATTCAGGCCGAGTGGCAGCTTGACTCGAAAAACCTGTACGTCAGGAAGGCCGAGGTCTCCCACCTCGGTGGAACCGTCCAGGTAACCGGCCAGATAGATTACCCGGAATTCAGGACGCTTAATTTCACAGCCGAGGGCAAGGACCTCCAGGTGCGCGATATTTATGGAATAGAGGGAAAAGTATCGGGCCATGCCGAGATAAAGGACAGCCCCCAGGCGGCCGAACTGACCGGGAAACTGCTCTTTTCCCAAGCGCAGATGAGCCTTGGCAAACTGGAAACTAATATCGCGCAGAATATCCAGATCATCGAGCCCAACGCCAGCGGCGATTTGCTTGAACTGAGAGTCTCGAAGCATCCAAGCCAGTTTCACAGCAGACTCACTATGGACGTCTTGCTCGAATTGCCGCAAAGCGGGACCTGGGTGACAGGAAAGGGTCTTAAAGCTGAGATAAACGGCAGTCTCAAGCTGAAAAAGACCCCCGCTGGTCCTGTCTGTCTCGCCGGCGAATTGCAAGCGCTCAGGGGCGCCTATAATTTTCAGGGCAAGGAACTGAAGATAGTCGAAGGCTCACTGGTATTCCCCGGCACGCCTGATGCGGACCCTCGACTCCGCATACTTTGCCGCAAAGACATAAGGGACGTTACGGTTCAGGCGTTGATCTCAGGCCCTGTAGACCACCCGAAGATGGTGCTCAGCAGCATACCTGTTATGAACCAGGTCGATATTCTGTCTTATTTCATGTTCGACCGTCCTGCGGGAGACCTCAGTGTAAGCCAAAGTTCCCAGTTGCAGAGCGGGGCTGCTTCCTGGATTGGTTCCGAAGGTTCCGACATGATAAAAAGCGTTCTGGGCAAAAGCGTTGTTTCCCCGGATGCAATAGGCTACAGGAGCTATACTGGAAAAAACGATCATAGATTCAGCTATGATGAGATCCAGACGGCCATCGGCAAGGAGACAGGCATAGTCGAAATTGGGAAGGACATAACGCCCGACCTCCATGTCGTATACGGAAGGGAAGTGAAGGGAACAGAAGGCAACGAAGTCCAACTTGAGTATAGAGTAAATAGAGGCTTGTCACTCAGAACACAGGTTGGTGCGGAGCAGAGCGGGGCTGACATCTTCTGGAGCCATGATTTCGGTAAATAACGATTAGGACAAAGGAGTTATCCTGTGAAAATGCATGAGATACGCGTCATCGCCAAGAGTTTGGGAGTAAATTCTTTCGGGAAGAGCAAGGCTGAGCTTATAAAGGAGATTCAAAGAAAGCAGGGCAATTTCGATTGCTACGGGAGCACTTCGGACTATTGTGACCAGCTCAACTGCCTTTTTCGCTCATCCTGCCTCTCTGAAAAACATTAAGAAAGGAAGGTCGGCAGCTTGGGAATCTTTGGTAAGCCTGATACCGACAATGCCGTTTTCTTGCAGATCCAGAACAGCAAGAAACCGGAGCAGATAATCAGTGTTATCATGAGCGATCCGGATGCTCATTTTGAGACTCGGGGCCTGAAGGGGCTTTTCGACCTGGACGAGATATGGATAGAACGGAACGAATTTCTCGTGTCAATGGAGGAATACGCAATGTTATTGTCCTTTCTGCTGGAGACCATGTCGGAGGCACAGGACCTTAATCTTCCTTACAGCTACATGGAGGATTTCGAATATAAAGGCCGGCAATATTCGCTCGTCAGGCAGGACAGCTACAGGGTCCTTAAAAAGAAAGGGCAGCTCTGACGAGCTGTAAGGTTCTTATTCCGGCTTTGTTCCCTCAAGCGGAGCGAAGCCTCTGCGAACTGTATTTTCCACTATGTTTCGAGCAATCATGAAGTGCTGAAGATAGTCCGGGCCTCCAGCCTTGGATCCAAGACCTGACATTTTAAACCCGCCGAACGGATGGCGTCCCACAACAGCGCCGGTGCATCCCCTGTTTATATAGAGGTTCCCGGTCCTGAAACTCTCCCGGGCCCTGCGGATATTTGCGGGGCTTCTGGAAAATACCCCACCGGTCAAGGCGTATTGTGTCCCGTTTGCCACACGAAGCGCTTCATCAAAGTCCTTCACTTTTATTACAGCAATCACAGGCCCGAAAATTTCCTCCTGGGCCAGTCTGCTTTCAGGGTCCACGTCAGTGAAAATGGACAGGGGGACGAAATAGCCGTTTTCCAGTTGGATTTTGCGTTCAAACAGCGGGTATCCGGCATTTTTACCGATCTCGATGTATCTCAGCACCTTATCGCGCGCGGCCGATTCTATGAGCGCCCCCATGAAATTCTGCGGGAATTCTACAGGTCCGATGTTGACGCTCTGCGCGGCCGCTTTCAACCGCTCCACAAAGCGGTCATAAATGCCCTCGACAACTACCAGCCGGGAGCATGCGGAGCATTTCTGCCCCTGGTATCCGAAAGCCGACTGAAGCACATAAATGACGGCCTCGTCCAAATCGGCGTCCGAATCGAGGATAATGGCGTTCTTACCACCCATCTCAACGATGACGTTTTTTACGACTGAAGATCCCTTTTGGATTTCGTGCGCTTTCGCCAGAATATGAAGGCCAACGTCCCTGCTGCCCGTAAAAGCGACCATAGCGACGTCGGGATGTCCTGTGAGGGCGTCTCCCATTGTGCCGCCGGGGCCGGGAACAAAATTGAAAACCCCGGCAGGCAACCCCGCCTCTTCCAAAATGCCGTTCAGCATATACCCCGTGACCGGTGACTGGGATGCGGGTTTATAGACTACGGTATTTCCGGTAACTATTGCCGCAGAACTCATCCCGGCAGAAATGGCCAACGGAAAGTTCCATGGAGCGATAACCACCGTCACCCCGCGCGGTTCATACAGCAGAAGGCTCGTTTCACCCAACACGTGTCCCATCGTTATGTGACGGCTGTGCCGGAGCATCTCCCGGCCGTAGTACTCGAGGTAATCGATCGCTTCGCAGACGTCAGCATCCGATTCGTTCCACGATTTGCCAACCTCAAAGACCTGGAGCGCCGCGAGTTCGTAGCGTTTGAGCCGGGCCGAAGCCGCTGCCTTGAAAAGATACTCCGCTCTCTTTTCCGCCGGGGTGTCCCGCCACATCGGGAAGGCGGACTTTGCGGCCTCAATTGCCGATTCAGCTTCTTTGATGCCGGCCGCAGAGATAATTCCCACTGTTTCATCGGCGAGATCGGGGTTCAAAGACGCAAACCGGGATGCGGTTTGAATCTTCTTGCCGCCTACTTGCAGCGGGATCTGTATCGGAAAGCTGTCGCGCGCTCTCTTTAAGGCATCGGCAAATCGAGCGCGATGCTCTGCGCGTGACCAGTCGAAAACGGGTTCGATCCTGTAAGGGCCGATACCGCTTTGTTCGGCAGTTTTTTGCGGCTTTCCGCGAATTTTTTTCAGTCTGTCAGCCGGGTTGCTCAACAGGTCTGCCCTGGGCAATTTCTGTGAAAATGCCTGCATCAGAAAGGATTCGTTGGCCGTGTTTTCGAGCAGCCTTCTGACCAGGTAGGACATCCCCTGCAACATCTCACCCACAGGACAGTATACGCGAACGTTCAGACCGGCTTTGCGAAGAGCGCTGCGAACCGGCTCACCCATTCCGTAGAGCACCTGGAATTCGATATCTTCGCCGGTTGCGCCAACTCCTTTGGCCGTCTCGACAACCGCCGATATCGACCGCAGGTTATGGGAGGCGCACGCGAGCTTTATGTGACCCCTGTTTTCAAGAATGCTCCCGGCCAGGCGCTCGAAATTGGCGTCAGTTTCAGATTTGTCGGTGAACACGGGCGAAGGCCAGTTCTTCTGGCTCGCAACGATGAGTTCCTGGTCCCAATAAGCACCCTTGACCAGGCGGATGGTAAAATGCAAGCCGCGCTGAGCACCCCAGTCAATCATCCGATCGAGGTCTTTTTGGCTTTCACGCAAATAAGCCTGAATGACTATCCCGGTATGCGGGTAGTTGCTGAACTCCGGCTCTTCCATAAGACTGCGATAAAGCCCAAGCGTCAGGTCCTTTATCCCATGGTGTTCCATATCAAGGCATACGAAGGCGCCGGCCTCCATTGCCTTGCGCAGGACCGGACGCAAACGCTCCTTTGATTTTTCGATGGAGTGTCCGAAAGCGCAGGGGTCGATCTGTGAGTACAAGGCGGACGTCTTAATTGACACATTCAACCTGGGAGAACGACCCCAATCGAGGTCGCCCGGGACCCCGCCAAGGGGACGCCATTTACGCTGGGCGGCGTTGAGGAAGTCAAACAATTTAAGATAACGCCCCAGATACACCTGAGCTTCATTTTCTGATACGACGGCTTCGCCCAGAAGGTCTATCGAGAACCCCATGCCTCTTGAGCGCAGTTTTTCAAGCACCGGCAGGCCGTCTTCCGGAGAACTCCCGGCAATGAACTGTCTGGCCACCCTGCCGATGTTTCTTTCGATTCCCCCGGCAATAATCCTGGAAGTCATCCAGGAGGGGGCAACGTATTTGATTCCCCAGTTCACAGCAGAGGAGAAGTTCACGGCAGGATCGGAAAAATATTGCTGTATGTGGCTGATTACTGAATCGGTATCCTTGAGGTAGGGAAATACATCGATAAAGCGAAACATCTGCACTTTAAATGCCTCGTTGTGCATGCACCACTCGAAAAGCTTGCCCACCCAGTATTGCTTGCTGAAGATGGATCCCGATTCTTCCTCCATAAGATCGTAGAGGCGATATCCCGTTTCGCGAATCCTGTTTTCGATATCGGAACTCATGCGTCAACTCCTGCCATCCGTGGGAAATGCGGTGTTTCCGGATTAACGCTACAAATCTCTTTTATGCCTCTCTTTTCGTCCCTCTTTTTTCCACCCGCCTTTTGCGTCCTTCTTCGCGGCTTTTTTAATTAGTTTCCCGGCGCCCGGCGCTTCAAGATGGTGGGCCTGAACGATGAACGAGCCGGAAACCATGACAGGGGAGGGCTGAGCCTTCGGCTTCCGGTCAGGTGCAGCGAGTCTCTCCGCCAAGTCCTGGCGAACTTTTGGAAAGAGGATAAATTCCGCCGGAACGGATTCGACAAGGTATAAATGCAGCCCGGCTGTAAGAAACGATAGGCCGCTCTCACAAGCTTCCCGAGCCAGTATTTCAATCAGGATGGGTGCCTTTTCCTCTCTTCGTGCGATGCGCAACGCAAGTTCGCGTTCGCTACAAACGGTTACAAACCGGCGACGGGGGCTCTTTAGACCAATTTTTTGGGTATAGGCCATATTTTTGGGTTTCAAGCCGAAAAAAAGCCTCGTAGGCACATCAGAGGCACGCGGATAGGGAGGCAGGGCAAACTCGGGACGAAGACGCAACAGGCTTCCGTCAAGCACGAACGGAAGCTCGCTGCCAAGAAGCGTAAGCTCCTGGATGGTGGATTGACGTACAAAACGCAGGGAAACATCTTCCTGCAGGGCCCAGTAGAATTCCTTCCAGGGCATGGTGCCCTGAGGGTCCCAGAACAGTCCGTATTCACCGGGCGAGTGCCTGCTAATATAGTCGAGGGTTTTAGCGAGCGTTCCAGGTTGATGCTTCAGCATGTTTTGGGCTCTGACTTTTTTGAGTTTAAGGTTTTGATTATAAGGTATCCGATGAATAGTTCAATCGAGAACTCGGTATTGGAGTGCCTGGGGATGTGGCGTGGGCCGGTGTTTTAGAAGGTCAAGCACGGGTGACGGGCTGGGGTCCGACATTAGTTTACATAATATATATTATCAGACATACTTAGAAGGATATTCTTTTTGCACTTGACTTGAAGCCGCCCTTCCAGTATTTTGCTAAAGCTTTACGCGGGAATAACTCAGTGGTAGAGTGCAACCTTGCCAAGGTTGAAGTCGCGGGTTCAAATCCCGTTTCCCGCTCCATGGCAAATTCAGGGTGGTTTCGAAACCACCCTTTTTTTGTGTGGACTTCGAACCATTTCTGCCTATATTTTTAAATCATGAATCAAACTGCACGCGTCCAGCAAATTCATGCGAGAAAAAGGCAAACCGGGAAAACCCAGCTTGATGAATTTTATTCTTGCTTCGCCTCCAAGGATTCTGTCCTTATTACGATAGACCCCGACCCGGACGCCATCGGTTCGGCCCTTGCCGTCAAAAGGCTGCTCTGGCATAAAGTGGCATCGACTTTGATAGGAATCATCCGGCCCATAAGAAGATTGAACAACCTCGCAATGGTCAGGTTGCTCCGCCTTCCGTTGTTTCTTTTAAATACGTCCGGTACCCACAAGTCAGACAAGGTAGTGTTAGTCGACAGCCAGCCATCTCACAATGATCTTTTCAATCGTTTTCATTATACGATGGTGATCGACCATCATCCGCAAACCGAAACAGTGAACGCCGCCTTCTGTGATGTGCGCCCGGAGTACGGGTCCACCTCCACGATAATGACGCAATATCTCAGGGCCGCAAAGATCAAACCCTCCCAAGCCCTTGCCACCGCTCTTCTTTATGGAATAAAAACAGACACCCGCAACTTTGAACGCCATACGTTAATCGAAGACATCGAAGCATTCAGATACCTTTTCGAATATGCCGATCACAATATTTTAAGAAAGATTGAGATTTCAGACCTTTCGCTTAGTGACACCAAAATTTTTCATAAGGCTTTCGAAAGAAAACATGTAGTAAAGGACCGGATTTTTATATACCTTGACCAGGTGCCATCTTCCGACATTTTGGTAGAGGTCGCCGAATTCATGCTCAAGATTCGCGGCATCTCCTGGAGCATTGTGTCCGGTATCTATCACGATAACCTCATAATAGTCGTTCGAAACGACGGACATCGAAAGGACGCCGGCAGGCTGGTCAGGCGCGCGTTCGGACCCATGGGATGCGCAGGCGGACATCAGGCGATGGCCCGCGCGGAGATTCCGCTAAACCGCCTGTCTGAGCTCATTGGGACTTTATCATCCACCTCGATCGAACGTTTTGTTCGGCGCAGCCTCTCACCTTTTAGGAAGTATTAGCGTATAACGTGCAATCTTCTGATTTACTTAATAAAACTGTCGATAGTGCAATGATAGGGGGAGATCCGGCTCCGCTCAAGATTGTGGATATCTACACGGATGGCGCTTGCGCACCCAACCCGGGGCCAGGCGGGTGGGCCGCTATTTTACGCTATAAGGGATCTGAGAAGGTGATTTCCGGCTTTGAGAGGCAGACCACCAACAACAGAATGGAAATGAAAGCGGTGATCGAGGCCCTTGGCAGGCTGAAAGAAGCTTGCCGGGTGAGAGTCCATACCGACTCTCAATTTCTACGTAAAGGGATTACCGTCTGGATACATGGATGGAAGCGCAATGGCTGGAGGACCACGGACAGGCAGCCGGTCAAGAACCGTGAACTTTGGGAGGCTATCGACGAGCTTTCACAAAAGCACCGGATTGAATGGGTCTGGGTGCGGGGACACGCAGGCCATCCAGAAAACGAGCGTTGCGACGAGCTTGCCCGCCAGGAGATCATCGAGAATACCCGGTAGTTTCCCACGGATCGGGAGCGCAGCAGGGTGGATGATCACTGACAAAATCACTACTCTAAAGTATTAACAGGTAATACCAATTTATACCGTTTTCCCATGCAGTTCAAGGCAAATCTGCCTAAGATTTCTTTTTCCTATTGCCCAAACGGACATGCTTCCGGGATTAGGGTTCATACACGGGGAGGCTTACTGCCCTTGACGGCCTTCGATAATTTTTTTCAAATCGGGTTTGGAAACTTTTCCCATGGCATTCCTGGGCAACTCCTGAAGTTCAAACGCATCTCTGGGGACCTTGTAGGGAGCGAGCCGCTCCTTGCCCCAGGCCCTTAGTGCGTCGTGATTCAAGCTCACCCCTTCCCGCATCACCAGTGCAGCGACGACCCGCTCACCCCAGACCGGGTCCGGTATTCCCACTACCGCACATTCCTTGATGTGCGGGTGGGTAAGGAGGGTTTCTTCGATTTCCAGCGCCGAGACCTTGTAGCCGCCAGTCTTGATGATGTCCACACTGCTGCGCCCGAGAATGCGATAGAGCCCGTTGTCCTGCACGGCTACGTCGCCGGTTAAGAACCAACCATCCCGGAAAGCTTTTTTGGTTTCCTCGGGTCTTTTCCAGTATTCCAGAAAGACCGTCTTGCCTCGTACGACGATCTCTGCCGGAGTTCCGGGCCCTGCGGGCGACCCTGTTTCATCGGTTAACCTCACTTCCACCCCTGGCAAGGGGGTCCCTACGCATCCGGGAAACCGCTTCCCATGCAGCAAGTTGGAAAGACCCATGCCGATCTCAGTCATCCCGTATCTCTCCAACAGGATATGTCCGGAAATCTCCTTCCACCTCTCCAGGATAGGGACCGGCAAAGCCGCTGAACCGGACACCATGAGCCGCATCCGGCGGCAGCCCTGGGACATGCGTTCCCGTTCGGCAGGAGATGCTTTCTCCCAGGCGTCTATGAGCATTACGTAGATGGTTGGCACTGCCATGAAGAGTGTCAGACCGCCTTTGGCGATGCGGTCCCAGACTTTCCGGGTGTCGAATGCTGGAAAGATCTCGCACACTGCCCCCACCCAGAGGGCGCAGGCGATGACGTTTACAATCCCATGGATATGATGCAGCGGCAAAATTTCCAATATCCGATCCTCCCCGGTCCATCCCCAGGCCTCGACCAGACTAGTAATCTGGGCGGCAATGTTTTCATGGGTGGTTACCACTCCCTTGGGCTTGCCCGTGGTGCCGCTGGTGTAGAGGATCATGGCCCGCTGCGACTGCGCCACCGAGGGTAGAGGACCCGCCGCATGGCGCAGCGCCTCGGTGCTCAATGCGAATCTAATGTTGCGCTTCCCGGCCAGGGGACCGAGCCGATTGACAAAATCCGGATGTGCCAACGCCGCCGTGGGGGTGGTGTCATCAAGCACGTATTCCAATTCCGGCTGCGGGTAAAACAGAGACAACGGGACGGCAATCCCCCCGGCTCGCCAGATACCCCACTGCAAGGCCACGTAATGGAACCCCGGAGGGGCTAAAAAAGCCACCGGCCTTTGTTGCAAATCTATGGAGCCCTCCAGGAGAAAGGACGCGACCTTGCCCGACGCGTCCAGGAGTTGCCGGTAGGTGAAACTGCCTTCCGGCGCGATGATCGCCGTCCGCTCGCCATACTGTTCGGCTCGTGGTGTGAGAAGTATGGACATGGCTGGCCCTCCGGGGAAATTTGTGAAAAACTCTTTTCTTGGCGCCCTGCTTCCCGGCCGTACTGCACGTAATGCACAGAAGGCTCATTAATTAGACCGGCCTGGGCGGCTTCAGGGCCAGGCAACCCAGGGCGGCAGCCAGGGCCACGCCCGCCAGAACATAAAAGCCGCTCACAAAGGTGCCGGTTATATCCACCAGCCGGCCGATGACAGGCGGCAATATCATGACGCCGGCGGCGCCCCAGGTGTTGACAAATCCCATGGCCACGCCGGGAGTGGCCGGACAATTGTCCCGGGCGCCGTTAAAAATGCCGGCAAAGGGCAAACCAGCCATAATGCCGGTAAAGAAAATGGCCAGGGTGGCCATGCCCATGGTAGTGGACAAACCAATCCAGGCAAACCCCAGAGTCAGGCCCGCACAGGCCGATACCAACAGTGATCTGGTAGAAAGAATCTTTTGCTCAAGAATGAGACCGCCCAGGGGCCGTGAGATAATCCCCAGTAACAACACGGCGGAGCCCACCATGCCTGCAGTCTTGGGATCGAGGTGGATGCTTTTGATCAACAACGTGTTTACCCATACCCCGGCGGCAATGATAACCCCAAAGCTGCCGAGTTGCGTCCATGACAGCAGCCAGATATTGGGGTTGGCGAGGACATTGGTCCAGTTGATCCTGGGACTGGTGGAATGGCTGGGGGTGGCGGGAGCGAAGAAATGCCACAACACCGCAAACACCCCCGCCATACCGCCGGTCACGAAGAAAACACCATGCCAGCCCACGGCAGCCAGGAGATGTGGGACACCGTAGATGACGAATCCAGACCCCAGAAGAATGGAACCGCCATAAACTCCCTGGGCCCTCTGGATTTCTTTGCCGGCAAAGAATGTGGGAACATAGCGGGCCCCGGCGATAAAAGCTGAACCTGTGCCTATGCCGATGATGAACTTCAACGCGAGGATTTGATAATAAGAGTCGGAAAGTCCGATGAGACAGTTGCCCACGGTGATGATTACCAGTGACCACAGGGCTACTCTTTTAGCCCCCAGTTTGTCGGCCAGCGCTCCACCGGGTATTTGCAAGGCGCCATGTGTGAGAAAGATGGCGGTGGTCAGAGCTCCCGCCAGTGCCAGGGTGATATTCAGGTCTTTGATCAGGGTCGGCACCAACGGGCCGTGGTTGGTATAGTTAGCGGAAAAAATAAAACCCAGGGCCGTAACAAATCCCAATGCCTTCCATCTCTGAGCCCATAACAGCTCCATATCCATTTTTTTCCCTATTTGAGATAAGAAAAAGCTGATTAATCCCTGAATCTTTAATTAGATTCCAGGCGACTCGCTCAGTATATAACGACAGGCCCTTCCCTTCCCTACCCTTAGGAGCCTGCATGAGTCGACCAGTTCGCTCAGTTCGCGCAAGGCCTGGCGCTCGGAAATCCCGGCAAGTTGTGAGTAATACTTATTGGTAATGAACCCGTGTGTTTTTATGAATACCATTGCCCGCATCTGCCGCACCTTAAGGCCCGAATCGCTTAGACGGTCACCGGCGTGGAGCACGGGCATGGGCAAAATTCCCGTATCAGGAATTTTGCTATCTGCGGTGGCGGTTGCAGTTGCTTCCACGCGGGGCTCTCTTACTTCGGATGGCAGGTCCTTGACCAAAATTTCATGTCTGTCCGAAAGAATAATCGCCCTCTCGATCACGTTTTCCAACTCCCGCACGTTCCCGGGCCAGTGATAATCGAGGATGCGTTCCATAGCGCCCGAAGAGATGGAGATCGACTCCTGATGGTTTTCCTTTGCGTACTTGGCAAGGAAGTGATTTATAAGAAGAGGCAGATCGTCCGTCCGCTCGCGCAGCGAAGGCAAATGGACATGGACCACGTTCAGGCGGTAATAGAGGTCGCTACGGAACTGCCCGTTTGAAGCTTCCTCCTTGAGATTTCGGTTAGAGGCCGCCACTACCCGGACATCGACCTTGAGGGTGTGGCTGCCCCCTACCCTTTCGAACTCCATTTCCTGAAGAACTCGAAGCAGTTTAACCTGGAGCGGAGGAGACATTTCGCTGATTTCGTCCAGAAAGAGAGTCCCTTCATGAGCGAGTTCAAACCTCCCCTTGCGCTGGCTGACCGCGCCGCTGAACGCGCCCTTTTCATGCCCGAAAAGCTCGCTCTCAAGCAATGTTTCAGGCAAGGCCCCGCAATTTACTGAAATGAACGGCTGGCCTTTTCGCGGACTGTTGTAGTGTATTGCCCTGGCGATCAACTCCTTGCCGGTACCCGAGTCACCAGTTATCAGAACGGTAGCCTTGGTTGGCGCCACTTTTTCAATCAAATCGAATATGCGCTGCATCTGCACGCTTTTGCCGATTATATTTCCGAAGTGATACTTACCCTGCAGCTCGCGGGCCATCTGCCGATTCTGCCTGACCAGGCGATAATGACCGATCGCCTTGCCGATGGTGAGTTTTAATTCCTCGTTTTTGAAAGGCTTCAAGATATAGTCGAAAGCGCCCTTTCGCATCGCTTCGACAGCTTTCTCCACGCTACCAAAGGCGGTCATCATAATAACCGGAAGATCGGGCTGGCGCAGTCGAACGCGTTCCATAAACTCCATGCCGTCCATTTCGGGCATTTTCATATCGGTGATCACCACGTCGAGGTCGTTTTCCTCGAGGCACTCAAGGCCGCGCCGGGCGCCTTCGGCGGTGATCACCTGATAGTCTTCTTCTGAAAGCAGCGCCTCCAAAACGAGCAGGTAATTCCTTTCGTCATCGACGATGAGAATTGTATTCATTCTATTCCGCAGCTTCCTCTTCGGCCTCAGATTCCGGTTGCTCAAGCGGGAGTCGTATGATGAGGGTGGCGCCTAGCCCTTTCCCGCTTACCACTTCAATTTCGCCGCTGTGGTTATCGATAATGGTCTGAACGATGGCGAGCCCCAGCCCCGATCCTTTTTCGCGCGTGGTGAAAAAGGGATTGAAAATCTTTTTCATTGTCTCTTTGGGAATGCCCGTCCCGGTGTCCTGGACCTGGATTTCCACAAGAGAGGCACCATCTCTTCCGTTGGTAATCGAGGTCCGTATGGTTAGTATTCCTCCTTCGGGCATCGCCTGGAGGGAATTGGCGAAGATGTTGACAAAGGCGCGGTAGAGCAGGTCCTGATCGGCCTCCAGGCAACAGCCCCCTGTCTGATAACACCTTTGGACCTTGATTCCGAGCCGGTGACACTCAGCTTCCATTACCGAAAGATTCCTGTCCAGAATGTCTTCAATCCAGCACGTAGCAGGACGCAGCCTCTGGGGCCTGGCAAAATCCAGAAACTCGGTCAGGATATCGTTCAGGCGTGTGGATTCTTCGACGATAATCGAGGAAAACTTCTTTTGTTTATCGTCGTGCATGCGGCAATCGAGAAGCTCTGCAGTGCTTCTTATGATTCCCAGGGGATTGCGGATTTCATGGGAGACGCCGGCAATCATTTCGCCAAGGGCAGCAAGCCGCTCCGATTGATGAAGCTGCTCTTCGAGCTTGAATTTCTCCTGGCTTCTTGCCGTGATTATCCGCTCAGCGCGCCGGGCGATAAACAGAATGGTCACAAAGAGGATGCCAACGAAGAGAAGAAAACTGAATGCGACTATCCACTGAAACCGGTGTATGGTTTCATAATCATGACTTACGTCCTGTGTTATTTCAAAGACTCCGAGGACCTTCCCCTTTCTCCAGCTAAGAGGCCTCTCCTCCCACATCGGCAGATAGGTAATAAGCCTTCTGGTGCCGCCTTTGAGTGAGAATCCGAAAAAATTGGTCTCCTCGGCCGTCATAACCGAAACGGATTCTTCGTTCAGAGCTCTAGTAAAAGACTCGCCAAGGTCGCCCTTGGTGCCGATCAATTCCTTACTTGTACTGTTGTAGGTGAGTATCTGTTCCAAATCGTAGATGTTCACGTGCTCCACCGACAGTCCGTGGATTGTGTTTCTTACGACCCTGTCGAGCCTTTCATACTGGCTTTCACGGCCAAGGCGGATTTCCCTCTCGGCGATGAGTGTAGGCAAGGTGAATTGGAAAAAAACCTGGTGATTGAGGTTTTCGGCAACAAGGAGCGCGTATTGTTCGCTTTTTTTCAGCAGAATAGCCTTTGCTTTTTGCGAGATAAACCCCGATAGAACAATGGTACAAACCAGGATCACCATCAAACTTGAAAGCGCAAGATACTTGACCAGTTGAAACGGCTTGACGCTTTCCAGAACTCTTTTCTTGGCTTGAATCGATCTCATGTTCCCGAGCTGTTTTTTTTGTCCAATAGTTGCTTTACCATTGCGCGCCTTTGCTCGAGCCGTTCTTTGGATCCGGCTTCCCATCCGGAGCTCTTGGGATCATAGAAAAGCACGCCGGCGAGTTCCCCGGGCATGTAGAGTTCGGGGAGCCAGCCCTCTTCGAAATCGTGAGCGTATTTGTATTCTCTGCCGTAGCCGAGTTTTTTCATAAGTCCGGTGGGCGCGTTGCGCAGGTGCAAGGGCACCCGGGCGGCGCCACTGTTTTTAGCGGCTTCCAGAGCTCGGTCCAGAGCGACGTAGAGCGAATTGCTCTTGGGCGCGAGGCAAAGATACACGACAGCCTGAGCAAGGGCAAGCTCACCTTCGGGACTGCCGAGGAAATGATAGGCATGGAAAGCGTTTACAGCCTGAACAAGGGCGGCCGGATCAGCAAGCCCGATGTCTTCCGAGGCCATTCTTATGATGCGCCGGGCGAGGTAGAGCGGATCCTCGCCTGCGTCAAGCATCCGAGCCAGCCAGTAGAGGGCCGCGTCCGGATCGCTTCCCCTGACGCTTTTATGCAGGGCGGAAATGAGGTTGAAGTGTTCCTCGCCCGCCTTGTCATAATGCACGGACTTGCGCAGCAGAGCTTGCTTTGCGGCTTCAAGATCCACGGTACGTATGCCTTCGGAATCAGGCGCAGTAGTCAGGACACCAATTTCCAAGGCGTTCAGAATGACTCGTGCATCCCCTCCGGAGGCCGCAAGCAAATAATCTTGGGCTTCCTCGACAAGGCGCGCCGGGAACTTCCCCAGTCCCCTGTCTGCATCGCAGAGAGCACGGTCGATTATTTGTTTCAAATCAGCCTCTTCGAGCGGTTCCAAAACGGCAACCTGAGCCCGCGACAGCAGCGGACGTATAATTTCGAACGATGGATTTTCCGTGGTGGCCCCGAGCAGAAGCACCGTTCCATTTTCAACGTGTGGCAGAAGGGTGTCCTGCTGTGCCTTGTTGAGCCTGTGGATTTCGTCCATGAGCAGCCATGTTCTCATTTTCCTTTTGGCGAGGACTTCTTTCGCCTCCTGAACGGCGGCCCGTATTTCCCTTGCCCCCGCCATGACCGCAGACAAATACACAAGGTAGCTTTCAGTATGCGTTGCTATAATTTTGGCCAAAGTCGTCTTGCCGCAACCAGGAGGTCCCCAGAGAATAAGGGAGTGGAAGCGCCGGTTGCGCAGAACTCGGTCGAGTATCTTTCCAGGCCCGAGCAAGTGCGACTGCCCAATGAACTCACCAAGGTTCCGGGGGCGCATCCGTTCGGCCAGAGGCGCCTGTCCCCCAGGTTCATCACCGGAACGGTTTTCGAACATATTTAACTGGCCCATTGGCTTCTGGTCTTGCCGGGTCGATTTCATGCCCTTCGCCACCCCTTGAGCGAAAAGCCGTATGTTTCCCCTCGAAAA
Source organism: Syntrophobacteraceae bacterium (assembly GCA_049520035.1). Classification (GTDB taxonomy): domain Bacteria; phylum Desulfobacterota; class Syntrophobacteria; order Syntrophobacterales; family Syntrophobacteraceae; genus SbD1. The sequence goes on from JBEKQE010000003.1 coordinate 44,812, forward strand.
ATGGAGTTCCCAAAGGATAAACCTAATTCTAACGAAAATGTACGAATATTCCAGTTTTTTACCGAGAAAGGCACGGTTTCGCGATTTGATTGCCGACTGCCGCCTGTCGCTTGAGGGAGCGATGATGCAAGCTCGGGCAAATGTCCATTGTTCATTTTTTGTTATGCGTGGTATAAGAATTTCACATTCTTGCGAGTAGGTCCATATGAACCACAAGACAGTTAACAAAATTGTGCTCGTCATGGTTGATGATGATGAGGATGATTGTTTGCTGGTGGAGGCGGCCCTCTACGAAGCCTACTTAAAATGCGATTTTCACTGCGTAAAGGACGGCCTGCAGGTGCTGGACTACCTCAATCGGCGCGGCGGCTATCAGGACGCTGAGAGCTCACCTCGTCCGGACCTTATCTTGCTTGACCTCAACCTGCCCAGCATGAGCGGCCGCGAAGTTCTGCAGAAGTTAAAGACAGACCGGCGGTTTCGCGCCATCCCCGTTATCATCCTTACGACCTCAAGTCATGAGGATGACGTAGCTTTCTGCTACGATGCAGGCGCCAACACCTACATTATCAAGGAGCCTTCGTTTGCGGGGCTGCTTGCTGCCGTTAAGGTGGTAAAAGAGTACTGGTTGGAGACTGCTACACTTCCCCCAAGGGGAGATCTCCCAACCCGAAAAAAAGATAGGGAAGTCTTTTAGACCGCTGAAAGGATAAGGCCCAAACCCTATCCCGGTACTGCGGGACAGCGGCAGATGAAGCATGAACGCGGAGAAAAGTTGGCCGAAGACCCCAAGAGTCTCATGGAGCAGAAGGCCCGATTAAAATCCGAGTTGGCCGATGCCAAGGGATTTTTTGAAGCCATCGTGGAACATATTCCCGAAGCAATTACTATCGTCGATGGCCGGGACCTCACTGTTCGAATGGTGAGCAAATTTGGCCGGGAGCTACTCGGCCATGCAAGGGAGAAGGTCGAGGGAATCACGTACCAGGAGTACCGCAAATTCCAGGACATTTTTAATGTTGAGGGATCTCCAACCCCTTTTGAGGAGTTGCCGCTGATTCGGGCCATTCTCAAAGGTGAGATTATAACAAATGAGGAATGGGTGCTGAGGCGGTCCGACGGCAAGAAGCTGAACTTGCTTTGCAATTCAGGACCCATCCTTGATCGGCATGGCAATGTGACCGCAGGAATTGTAGTCTGGCGTGACATCACTGATCACAAGCGGGTGGAAGAGGAACTGCGCATCAAGAATATCGCGGCGCGCAAGAATATGGAGCAGGAGCTACAGGCAAAATCCTATCGTCTCCAGGAAGTCAACGCGGCATTGAAGGCTTTATTGCGACAAAGGGACGAGGACAGGAAGGAGTTCGAGGAAGCTCTTCTGACCAATGTCGAAAACCTTATTCTGCCATACATCAAGCGACTGAAAAGCGGGCCCCTGAGCGGCGCCCAGGCCTCATTGCTTGAAATCCTGGAATCCCATCTAAAAGAACTCACCTCAAAATTCGGCAAAACACTCGCGCTCGAATACAGGGTTCTCACGCCTACCGAAATGAGGGTCGCAGCCCTTGTAAGAGATGGTAAAACCAGCAAAGAAATCGCTGACCTGCTATGCATCTCCGAGAAAACAGCCTCATTCCACAGGAACAATATCAGGACCAAGCTCGGAATGAGAGGAACGGGAGCAAATCTGAGGAGTCATCTTTTGAGTCTCACGTAATATGCTAGTTTTTACCCCATATTTACCCCTCAAATTCTTGGGCTTTCAATCCTGACCAAAATTAGTACCTTAGGGCCATAGAAGAAAAACAGCAGGAAGGAACCATCATTCTGCATGCTCAAACTCAAGCCTGACATGGTCCGGCGATAGACCCTCGAGGGAAGCATTGACAGCAAAGCCATCACCTGTTGTTGCCATACTGGATGAAGATGCCGACGATCGACTTCTGTTGGAGGATGCATTCCATCAGTGCCGGCAGGATATAGAGGTCCATTGTTTTGAAAATGGTGAAGATCTGCTTGATTACTTGAACCGCAGCAAGGGCGACCACGGCAAAAATGGCGGCGCAGCCGACCTGGTGATCCTTGGTCTGGACATGCCGTGGGAAAGCACATTTGAGATTATAGCAACGATTAAATCCAATCCCGGTTTGAGGCAAATACCCATTATCGTCTTCATTGGGCTGGTGCCGGACGCTTTAATAAAGAGATTCTACGACCTCGGCGCAAATACTGTAATCGTCAGGCCGGCTCTGTGGGATGAAGTAGTCAACATTGTGAAGAAAACATGTGATTATTGGTTTGGGCCCTTGAAGATGTGATCGCCGTTTGAGCCGGGATTCGCTCATTTTCGAGGCTTTCGTCTCTTATTATACCCCGATGGAAAGATCCTGTCCCTAGAGTCAAAATATCAGTGGCCTCTTTTTTCAATAAATGATAATTATAAAAGCCTAACAACCATTATCCAGATAGTGAACCAACTATTCTATATCGCCAAAATCGGAAGTGGGGATTGAGTAATGAATGATCCGGTGGTCCCCGAAAGGCAAGAAGGGAGCCCAATGCCAAAGACCTCTCAATGTTCTGACGACCCGTCCAGGAAACCTGAAACCCCTCCTGCCAGCCTATCCTTTCAGCAGGCCTTAAGCAAACGCGGTGACCGGGACCGGGTGGTTCTAGTGATGGCTGATGATGATGAGGACGACTGTCTTGTTGTAAGCGAGGCCCTAAATGTCGCCTGCACCGGTTGCACTTTTCGTTGCGTTCGGGACGGCGCCGAAATGATGGACTATCTAAATCGGATCGGACGCTACAGGCATGCTGAATCGTCCCCCGTTCCGGATATCATCCTGTTAGACCTCAACATGCCAAAGATGGGCGGCCGTGAAGTCCTGAAAAGATTGAAGACGGACCCGCGCTTTCGAGCCATTCCGGTGATCATTCTGACAACCTCGAGGGAATTGGAGGACGTAAAGATTTGCTACGATCTGGGCGCTAATTCGTTCATTACCAAGCAATCCAGCTTCGATGAGGTGGTCGCTGCGATGAAAACGCTCACCGAATACTGGATCGAGATTGCAACCCTCCCTCCCAGGAAGACTCAGACCCGGGAGCCCATTGAGCCGGATATACCCTCCTGACGCGACCCAATGTTTCACTCAAACAAATCCACCCAGCAGGTCTCATAACCTTGTGCTACTCGCCCAGGTAGGCTTTGCGGACCCTTTCATCTTTGAGCAGTTCCCCGCCCGGGCCTTCGAGGACTACCGCACCGGTCTCGAGTACGTATCCGTAATGCGCTATGCTGAGGGCGGCTACTGCGTTCTGCTCGATCAGAAGGATGGTCGCCCCCTCACCGTTGATCTGCTGAATAGCCCTGAAGACCTCTTCCACCATCAGGGGCGCAAGCCCCAGCGACGGTTCGTCCAGCAGAATCAGCTTCGGTTTGCTCATGAGCGCACGGCCAAACGCCAGCATTTGCTGCTCACCGCCGCTGAGCGTCCCTGCCGGCTGCGTGCGCCTCTCTGAAAGCCGTGGAAAAATCGAAAGCACCCATTCGAGTCCTCTTTTAAATTCGGCGGAAGTGCGGTTGTAAGCGCCAAGTTCAAGGTTTTCCGCAACGCTCAAGTTTGCAAATATCCGCCTTCCTTCAGGACTGACCGCGATACCCAGTTGAATGATACGGTGAGTACTGAGCCGCGTTAATTCAGTTCCGAAAAAATAGACCGCGCCGGAGCGCGGCCTGAGGAGTCCGACAATGACTTTGAAGGCGGTCGTTTTTCCAGCACCGTTGGCGCCGATCAAAGAGACTATCTGCCCCCGGCCGATCGCGAGGCTGACCCCTTTGAGCGCGTGTATTCCTCCGTAGTACACGTGGAGGTCCTCAGCCCTGAGCATGCGATGGGCCTCCGAGGTAAGCCGAGATGACTTCCGGGTCGCTCCTGATTTCATCAGGTGTACCCTCGGCGATCGACTGGCCGTAGTTGATGACCTTTATGCGCTCGCAAATGTTCATGACGAACTTCATGTCGTGCTCGATCAAGAAAATCGTAATCCCGCTTTTTTCCCGTATCCGGCGAATGAAGGCGGCAAGCTCCATTTTTTCCATAGGGTTCATCCCGGCAGCCGGTTCGTCCAGTAAGAGCATACCTGGTTGTGTGGCAAGCGCCCGGGCAATTTCGAGCTTCCGCTGAAGCCCGTAAGGAAGGTTTTGAGCCTTTTCAGAAGCAAGGGGCGCAAGGCCTGCTTCTTCAAGGTATTTCAGGGAGTGCTTCCGTATCCTTTTTTCTTCCCTTCCGTGTTTGGGCAGCCCGAGCATCGCGGCCAGGAAGGACGAATCCATCGAATAATGGCAGGACACCATAACATTTTCGAGCACCTTCATATCGGCGAAAAGCTTTATATTCTGGAAAGTGCGCGCAATACCCCTGGCCGTTATCAGGTGAGAGGGAAGCCGAGTGATGTTTTCTCCATTCCAGGTTATATCGCCCGCAGTGGGCCTCAGTATGCCGGTTATCATGTTGAAAACCGTAGTTTTACCTGCGCCGTTGGGACCTATGAGGCCGGTGAGCTCACCCCGCTCAAGCGTGATGGAGAAATCGCTTACCGCTTTAAGCCCTCCGAACTCCCTTGTCACATGGCGCATCTGGAAAAATGAGCTCATGGCGGTTTTTGAGTCCTCTTCCATCCGGCCAACATCGATTCCACAGAATTCCAACTGAGTTCACTGCGCCCCATGATGCCCTTTCTGACGAACAGAATAACCAGCATCAAAATCAGGCTAAAGATAACCATCCTCATTCCGGGAATTCCCGGAATCGTGAAAGGGCCGATCTCCATTGGTTGTTCCACTATTCTCAGCGCCTCTCCCCCCCAAGCGAAAAGCACCGCCCCGATGATTGCTCCCGTCGTACTCCCAAGGCCTCCCACGACTATCATGATGAGGAGGTTGAAGGTAAGGAAAAAAGTAAAGAGACCGGGCGAAATCGTCGTTATCAGGTGAGCCAGCAACCCCCCGGCGATTCCCGAAAAAAAGGCGCTTACCAGGAAAGCAAGCATAAGGCACCGAAACGGATCGACTCCCATCGCTTTTGCAGCGGTCTCGTCCTCCCGGATCGCCTTCATCGCCAGGCCGTAATTGCTGTTGATCAACCGCTGAATGACGACCACCGCCAGGGCCGCCACACCCCATGACCACCAGAGATTTGTATGCGGATAGAGGCCTTTGAGTCCAAGCGGCCCGTTAGTGACGCTTTGACCGGCATTGCAGAGTACCCGGACGACCTCCCCGAACCCCAGGGTTACGATGGCCAGATAATCACCCCGCACGCGCAGAACGGGAAAGCTGATGAGAAAGGCAAAAGAAGCGGCCACAACTCCAGCCGCGATGAGCGATACGACGAAGGGGACCTGGATCACGTTTATCGGCCAGATCACGGGTTCAAGAATGAAATTGATCTGCTTTTCCGCCGGTGTCATCGACAGCAACGCGGAGGTGTAGGCGCCTATGGCTATAAAACCGTTTGGTCCCAGATGAAGAAGGCCGCAGACGCCGTTTATCAGGTTGTAGCTGACCGCCATAGTGATGAAGATAGCGATATTATTGAGTATTCTGACCTGATAGCCGGAACCGTAGCGGCTGAATAGAAAAAGAACGCCGAACAGGAAAACAAGCGAGACGACATTAAGCCGGAATTTCAATTTTTCGCTCATGACCCCAATCCCGAATTACTGAATTACAGGCTCACCCATAATCCCGGTCGGTCTGAAAAGCAGCACGCCTATAAGAAGCAGAAAAGCGAACGCATCCCGGTACTCGGCCAGGCTGGGCAAAAGGGCCACGATGAGAATTTCGCAAAGTCCAAGCAGAAAACCACCCAAAACAGCGCCCACGATGTTTCCGATCCCTCCAATAACCGCCGCAATGAAAGCTTTCAGACCTGGTATGACCCCCATGAACGGATTTATCTGCGGGTATTTCATCGCCCACATTATCCCGCTCGCTGCGGCCAGGCTCGAGCCGAGGAGGAAAGTAAGGGCAATGATCCTGTCGAGGTTGATTCCCATGAGCCGAGTTGCCTCGAAATCCCGCGAAGCTGCGCGCATCGCCATGCCTGCCCTGGTTTTGAAGACAATATAAAGCAGTCCAAGAACCAGAAGCAGCGTTATGATCGGAGAGTAAATCGTGAGCACCATGATGTGGAGATCTCCGGCCTTGATCACGAAGCCGAAAAAATCAGGCCTGGGAAAGGGTTTTGGCACTCCCCCAACGAGCACAAGGGCAAGATTTTCCATCAGGAAAGAGGCCCCGATTGCTGAGATCAGCAATGAAATACGCGGGGCCTGCCTCAAAGGCTTATAGGCTGCACGATCCAACAGAATACCGATTGCTCCGGTTGCGATGACTGCGAGTGGAAAACTAACAAACCAGGGGAGTGAGAAAAGCAAAACTCCATACATGGCGGCATAGGCTGTAACCATCAACAGATCGCCGTGAGCGAAGTTGATGAGCCTCAGGATTCCGTAAACCATCGTATATCCGATGGCAATCAGGGCATAGAGGCTCCCCAGCGAGACGCCGTTTATGAGTTGTTGAAGAAAAAGCGTAAGGCTCATTTCGGGCCGCCTTCCATCTTGAGGTTGGAAGCAAGTGATTCACATAATGAATCGGGACCTGAAATGAGCCTTTAATACACCTTCTAAGATAGACTGTAAGCAGTAAAATAAATATGGACAATAAATACCTTATAAAGTGCGGAAATGACATCGGCGCCGGGTGGTCTATCACACGCGGTGGGCTGATGCGAGGCGCCTCAGGGGCCCTTGGCGCAAGCTTCCCGGATGCGTTCGACCAGTTCGGAAAGATCGCAGGGCTTGACAAGGTAATCGAACGCCCCGTATTCCATTCCCTCGCGGGCCGCTGTTTCAGACCCATGCCCCGTGAGGATGATGACCGGCATTTTCGGTTCCATTACCTTAAATATTTTCAAAACCTCAATGCCGTCCATATCTTCCATCTTAAAGTCAAGGACGGCGAGATCGAAAGATTCATTGCGCAAAATGCGAATCGCCTCGGTTCCGGAGCGGGCGGTTTTCACCTGGAAATTGCGTTTGGAGAGTCTTTTTGCCAGGACCGTAACATAGCCCTCCTCATCATCGACAAGCAGAAGTTTCGTCCCCTTGCTTTGGTCTTGTTCAGAGTTAATGAGGTCTCCAGAGGACATAGGCATCACGAGGTCTCTGAGTGAATGGGAATGTTTACATGGAAAGTCGTGCCGAGCCCAACCGAACTGTCCACGGTGAGATTTCCTCCGAGTTTTTTAATGATTCCATAGCATATCGACAGTCCCAGCCCAGTGCCTTTTCCGACTGGCTTGGTGGTAAAAAATGGATCGAATATGCGCGCCATAAGACTCTTGGAAATTCCGTGCCCTGTGTCCGCGATGTCTACTACCACCTTGTCGCCTTCCACCCTGCTCCGTATTTCGAGCAATCCGCCTCCGGAACCAATCGCGTCAATTGAATTATTAATGAGATTCATGAAAACCTGCTGCAATTCAGTAGGGGAAGCCGAAATAAGCGGCAGGTGCTGATCTAATTCGGTTTGAACTCTTATGTTGTTGAATTTTGAGCGCTCCTCGCAAATGCTCAATATTTCTTCAATTGTATCGTTGACTTGAATCTCGTGGTGGACGGGGTCCGTTTTGCGGGCAAAACTAAGTAGTTTATGAGTTATCTCTTTGCACCGCACTCCCTGAAGACCTATCTGCTTGAGGGAGCGCCTGAACTCATCGACGTTTTGGTTCTCCTTAAGCTCTTGCTCCTCAAGCAGGTCTTCCATCCACCCGGCTTCCTCGACCATAATGGCGACCGGATTGTTTATCTCGTGCGCTATCCCCGCAGCAAGTTCGCCGATCGAGGCAAGCTTTCCCGCTTCTATCACCTGCTCGTTCATCATTTCCTTTTCCAGGTCGGCCTTTTGGATCTGCCCAACCACCTTTTGTGAGATGAAAAGGGCAACCAGCACAATTGCCAGGCAGCCGAGGATAAAGATAGACAGAGCAATAACCCTTGCACGGTTGACCTCGGAGAACGCGTCATCCTGGTCCTGCAGGTAGGCCAGCGTCCACTCGCCTGACTTGAGCGGCATGAGAATGAAGATGATGTTTCTGTTCCGGCTCTTAACTATTCCCGATACGGCATTACTGCCCGATGAGGACGTTTTTACCTCCTCAATAGGGGAGGCAGAAGGTTCGGCGCTTCCCGTCCCTGCCATCCCGGCCCATGAAGTCCTGCTCAGCAGGCTGGTAATGTTGGGCGCCAGTTCAGTGCCGGGGCGCGTCTGAAGCTCTCCCGCACTGTTCACTATGAAAGCTGACCCCGTTTCACCGATATGAATTTGTTCAACCAGCGAGTTGAAGGCCACGAAATCTATAGTCGCCCGCAGGAGCCATTCGGTGTCTCCGCGCCTTTTTTTTACAGAGATGATAAAGTGCGGGGTACGGCGAAGACCCAGGAAAACATCGCTCAGGTAATAATCTCTCTTTATGGCTTCCCGGAACCATTCTGCTTTGGAGTAGTCGGCGTTTAGGAGCTTGAGGCTCCCAGCGTATGAAATCTGAACACCCTCCGAGTTTACTACCCCTAAATCGACAAAAACACCCGAATAGGCATTTTGAAGAATAACCAACTTGTTTTGGAGAAAGGTTTCGTCAGTCAATTCATCGTAGGTGTAAGAATCGGCGAGGACCTTTATGTAGGAAAGCTTTTCATCGAGAAACGAATTTATGAGCTGCTGATGTTTTTCCACCAGTTCGTGGAGATGCTCCATGACCTTTTGCCGATAAGAGGTCTCAAAATAGTAGCCGATTAGACCTGCTATCAGGATGAGCGGTGTAAAGGAGACCAGGATCACAATCAGGGTCATGTTCCTGGTCAAAGATGTGTAGTAATGCTTTTCCATCATATCGGATTTCAGGCGGATTGATTCATTGAGCCCTCGGAATTGGTTAAACGGCCCTGCTTGCCAGCAGTTTCTCGGCCTTCTTGACGGCCTCCAGAATATCGCCGATGTCGGCCGGTTTTCTCAGGTAAGCGAACGCACCAAGATTGCGGACATAGGCTTCATCGATTTCTGACCCATGGCCCGAAAGGATTATCACTTCGACCTCGGGATGACTTTTTTTTACGCGGCGCAAGACCTCCAAGCCATCCATTCCGGGCATTTTGAGATCAAGCACCATGATTTTTGCGGCGCTCTCGTCAACAATTCGCAGCGCCTGTTCACCACTGAAGGCTATATGAGCGGTGAACCCCCTCAACCGAAGCCGTTCCGCAAAAGCCTCAGCAAATTCCACTTCGTCGTCAACAACAAGAATATCGAGTCCCATTTAGATCAAACCTTTTCAGATAGAAATCACAAGACCCAGGAAGCCAATCGGGCCGGTGCAAAAATTCATTTCGACGGGGCGGTCCGTTCGGGGGTTCGCCCGCCGGGAAAAAACACTACAAAGTCTCCATCAGACGCCCGCCAGTTATAACGCATACCCAAACTGGAGGCCAACTCCTCGAACTCCTGCCATTCGCCGAATTTCGAAACAGCTTCTTTTACAACTTTTTCACAGGATTCGCCCTCGAAAGAAAAATCCAGACATGGAGAACCGAGATCGTCCCTTACGAGCATCAAAATAGAGCCACTGGCGATCATACATCCTATAAAGGCCTCGATGGCCATGGTCAAAGCCATCTGGATTCTAAACGCGTTGGCAAAAAGCATGACCGGGCGATCGCAGACCGCTCCCTTGAGTTCCACATTGCGGAGTGCGGCAAGTCTTTGCGCCAGCGAAACCGTCTGAGTTGCGATTGCATTCAGATCAATATCGGCGTAGGCGTGATCCATGCTGTGAGCGAAGCGATTGAACCTGGAGGTGATTTCGACCCCTCTTCGAACCTGCTCTTCGATCTTTTGCACTGAGCGCTGAAACTTCTCCCGGTGCGGAAACGGGGCCTCCCTCATCATCGCAAGGTAGTCAGCCATCAGCCCATTTGATTCGTTAATTACGGCCAGAACGTTTCTTAGCTCGTGAGTCACACTGGCGGCTATTTTACCGAAAAAAGCAAGCTCCTTTGCTTTCATCCCAATTCCCCTTGCGCGATTTGCTTAAAGTGGCGCTCGTTCAGTCAACTTCGGGCTTGGCTTTTGATTGTCTAACCTTTCTATGGGCCTCCTGCATTGCTTGAGTGAGTTTTTCGATATCAACAGGCTTTTCCAGGTAGGCGCATGCCCCAAGCTCCGCACAGAGCCTGGCTACATCCTCGGAACCATGACCCGTAAGTACGATCACCTCGACATTCGGATGTTTTTCTTTCACCCGGCGCAAAACTTCCAGACCGTCTATCCCCGGCATCTTTAGATCCAGGACCATTACCTCGGGCTCATCTTCTTCAACAATCGAGAGGGCTTCCTCTCCACCGTAAACCACAGCCGAAGAATAATCCCGCATCTGAAGGCGCTCCGACAGGGCCTCGACAAAGTCTCTTTCGTCATCGACCAGCAGCACCTTGGACGGCAGGGGAACATCGAAGTCGAACTTGCGGTAGACATCCGTCTGGTAGTATCCCGGCCCCACTTTGGTCTCTGCGCCTTTCACGCCCGGAACAGCCGATGCAAGCCTTTTGAGCTCTTCTTCAAGTGAAGCAAGCATCATCACGTGCTTGTTGATTTCCATGACAACTATGCCGTCCCTTGCCGAAACCGAAACATCATGACCTTCCATGGCCAGCTTGAGATTTACCTCAGAAGCAAGCGTAAAATCGGCCACAGCCTTGAGCGAGTCCTCCGATACCGTCAGAACGCTGCTCTTCAGATTGTCGCATATAAGCCGGACAGCGTCGTCGTGAGCGATTTTATTCATCGGGATTATGATATCATACAACCCGGCGGCCCAAGGGTCTTTTTGCCCCAGGAGATGTTCAACCCCGAGAACAAGGGACTCGTCATCCTTGTGGATTTTTTTCAACGCATCCTTAAGCGAAATCTTTTCCAGGCGGCAGGCCAGGTTGGAACGATATCCGGCGTCGGCTATCATGCACACGTTGAGTACGTGAGATATTGTCCTGGGGACCATCAGAGTGCAGATCCCGAACAGGAGGAGATCATCGCCCTTCAAAGAATCGGCAACCATCTGCCTCAGGCAGGCCAGGCTTCGCTCCTTTTCATGGGTGAACTTATTGAAAATGGAGGCTTTACCCCTGAGGGCTTTCCAGATTTTGCTCTCTTCAATATTGAACCGCTTGCTCGCAGCAGCCACCAAAGCGGCATCCTCAAGATGCATGTAACCCGTTTTCTCTATAACGCTGGCTACGACTTCCTCAGCTCCGCAATAAGAACCACAAAAAACATTGACAACCGGCATGATTGATTATCCCTTCTTTGCGAGTTGTGGCGCGTCATCCACAAAGCGGACCGAAAGGAGCGGGCAGCTTCCCAGGCACTGCGTGTGCGCGCTGGAGTGTATTGCATCAACTGCATTAGAGATCGTCGAATAAATATTATTTTCTCCGATTTTGGCCAATAGATGGGTGCGCTTCATAACTGCAAGCACTTTTTCGTTCAGCCCCGCAAAGGATATCCCGTAGCCGGCGCTTCGCACCCGATCCACAATTAGCGAGAGCATTTCCTCCCCCGAGGCGTCCATATCGTTTATACCGTTGGAGACAATAAGAATGTGTTTGAGTTCCGGCATTGCACGAATTACCTCCGTAACCTTTTCTTCCAAATAGCCGGCATTGGCATAAAACAGTGCTCCGTCGAAGCGGATCATCGCGATATGCCTGCACTCTTTGAGGCCGTGATCGCGGGCGCTCTGAAAGGAACTGTCCTCATACATCGAAAGGGTGGTGACCTTCGGACGCATGCTCTTGTAAAGAAACATTCCGAGCGAGAGCAGAACGCCGATCATTATTCCCTTGTCAAGATGTGGGGCGGTAACAAGGGTTGCCAGAAAGGTTATGATCGAGAACAGCCCGTCGTACCATTGCGCCTTCCAGGCGTGAACGAAGCCCGAGACATTTATCAGGCCGATGACCGCCATCATGATAACTGCTGCAAGCACCGATTGAGGCAGGTAGTAGAGAAGCGGGGTAAAGAAAAGAAGCACTATGGCAACTGTAATGCTGGTTACTACACTTGATAAGCCGGTCAGGGCACCCGACTGGATATTCACGGCCGATCTGGAGAAAGATCCAGATACCGGAAAACTCCTTGTGAAAGCCCCCATAATGTTGGCAATACCCTGACCTATGAGTTCCTGATTGGGGTCGAGCCGCTGTCCTGTTTTAGCGGCCATCGCCTTGGCAATCGAAATTGCCTCCATGAATCCGAGAAGAGAGATGATAGCCGCTATCGGGAGCAACTTGAGCAGGATATTCAAATCCAGCCTGGGGACCCCGAAACTTGGCAACCCACGGGGAATATTTCCGACAACGCTTCCCCCGCCCATCAGTACGACAGCTTTCTCATCGATCGAAGAGTTGCCGACCCTTACCCTCCAGGTCGAACCGTCTCCCTTTAGAGTTTCACCAAGTTTGCCCGAGGGAAGGTAAATCTTTTTGCCATCAGCGTCAGTAGCGGCAGTAAAAAAATAATATCTAATCGACGAGCGCCTTCGAGCCATTATCTCCTTAAGATCTGAGAGTCTTAAATCGACCAGGTCGCATTCATGCTTTATCGCCAGGGCTTCCCTGGAGTGACTGCCGTATTTTTCCTCAGCGTCTGTAAGGCGGGGAGTGAGTTCGGCCCGGGTTTCCGCCAGTTCCCTTGACTCCTTGGCGGCTGCGTCGAATCTGGCGATCAGGTCCCGACAGTCATTTGAGGCGATCGTATCAATAGGGACCCGGACGTTGTTTTCATATCCAATTGCCCAGGAAATCAGCGAGGTAACCGCTACGGCGACAAGCACGTATGGAATGCGCCTGTTTATCTGCCTCAGCCCGTACATTATCACAAAAGCGGCCATTCCCAGCGCCAGGGTCTGCCAGTGTGTATAGCGCAGAGCCGCTTTGATGACCAGGTATATGGTCTCATAATGATGCTCGGCGTCGTCCACATAGACGTTGAACATCTTCGAGAGCTGGGAAGTGGCGATGATGATTGCGCCGGCATTGGTGAATCCGTTTACCACCGGATGGGAAAGAAAATTCACAACCAGTCCCAGCCGCAGAATTCCCAGGGCAAGCTGAAAAACTCCGACAGTGAGCGCGAGCAGGATGGCATAGGCTATAAAACCCTCGGTTCCGGCAGTGGCAAAGGGTGACAGGGCCGCTGAAGTCATGAGGGATACGATCGCCACCGGACCCGTTGCAAGCTGCCGGCTCGATCCGAACATGGCGGCAAGCATGGGAGGAAGAAAGGAGGCGTAAAGTCCATAGTGGACCGGCATTCCGGCGAGCTGCGCATAAGCCATCGATTGTGGAATCAGCACAAGGGCGACGGTCAAACCGGAAACGATGTCCAGTTTGAGCGAGGAGAGATTTGAAACCCTCATCCAGTCAACAAATGGAAAAACCTTGCGAAGCATAAACACATTCCCTTGCCGCATCTGGAAAACGAGAATCCGCCAATACCCAAAAGATCAGCAATGGTTCAGCGCAAAGATCACCCGATAAGGTTTTCTCCGCTACTTTGTCGATACCACTGTGATTTTTTCCATCCCGGATTACGCTGTTTGCTGAGATCTGAGCCTTTTAGGCAGATAAACAGTGATCGTAGTCCCCTGCCCTTCCTGGCTCTTGGCCTCAATGCGCCCGCCAAGCCTCTTGATGATGCCGTAGGTAATGAACATACCGAGCCCGGTTCCATGTCCCTTCTTCTTTGTGGAAAAAAAAGGTTCGTAAAAGCGATTCAGCGTTTCCTCCGACATTCCGCAGCCGTTGTCCTCAATTGAAACCGAGAGAACTTCACCACAGTCACAGGTGCATATGGCAATTGTTCCCCCGTCCTCCACCGCCGCAAAAGCATTGCTCAGCAAGTTGAGAAAGACCTGCTGAAGCTGGCCGCGATCCGAGGCAATTTCAGGGAGGTTGTCCCCAAGTTGAAGCCGAAGATCCAGATTTCGGTAGAGGGCTTCCTTCTCAACGAAACCCACGGTCTCGCGAATCACCTCATTTATGTCAAGATCCTCGATATGAGGCTCCATCCTGCGCGCGAACCCGAGCAAGCGGTGGGTAATCGAGCGGCAGCGCTCCACAGAGTTGATAATCGCATCGGTCAGTGCGAGAAATCTATTCCTGTCTTTAAAATCACTCTCGAGTTCGATCAGGTCCTTCATCAGGCCGGCTTTCTCATTTATAACCGCCATCGGATTGTTTATTTCATGCGCCACCCCTGCGGCGAGTCTTCCGATGGAGGAGAGTTTGTGGCTGTGCTCGATTTCCCTAAAAACGGCTTCACGCCTTTCGTCGCTTTCCTGGAGCCTGTGAATGAGATAGCCGGTCAGCTTGAATACAACGAGCACGATTATCAGTACGCCTGCAATAAACACATAAAATATTTCGCTCTTTAGTGTGTACCAGGACCTGAAAAGTTCCCCCCTGGGTTTTACGACCACGAGTATGAAGGGAGAGTTCTGGAAATAGGCGTATGCCATCAGAATTTCACGGCCGAGTGAATCGGTTGTCTCCGTGGAGTTCGGCTCGCCCGAAAAAGGCGGGAGGCCGACGGGGAAATGGTCCAGAACGCCTCCGTAATTCCTGGTGGCGGTTTGCAGCGTGCCGTCCCTGGTTACAAGAAATCCATCGCTCGTTGCGTCCAGCCGCATCGAAGCAATAAGCTCATCTATCGTGTGAGTATCGATAGTGGCCCGCAGAGTCCAGGATTTTCCGCCTTCGATTTTTCTCTGCACAGCCATTGCGATATGCGGAAACCTGCGGAAACCCATGAATACATCACTGATGAAGGTGCCCCGTGATCGAACCTCATGAAACCAGGGCTGCTCGCTGTAGTTGCGGCCCTTGAGATCGTAGGGCCCCACATAGCTCACCTGAACACCGTTTTCATCTATGAGACCCAGGTCTACAAACCCCCCAAACTCCTGTTTCATGACACGAAATATGCGGTTAAGGTTTCCCTCGTCAGCCAGTTCCTCAAAAGAATGCTCGGAACCGATAAAACTTACGACCGAAAGTCGTTCGGCAAGGAACAGCTCCATGGAATGCTTGCTCTTGTTCACCAGGACAAGCAGCGGGTTAACGATCTCCTGGCTGAGCGTTTTCCGGTACTGGTGAGAGTTTATCATCGCCATGGAAAAGAGCGGAATAACCGTGATCAAGATCATCAGGACAATGATGCGTCTGCGAAGCAGGCGGTAAATTTCAGGGGACCCGCCTTCATCCGGAAAATCGAGCAAACTCAGATTTTTGAGCCAACCAGACAAAGACACCTTAAGCCTTCCGTTCTTTCAAAAGTATGTCCCCGGACTTGAGAGCTCCCCTTCGAAATCGGCTGAGAGCAACTTCCGCCGGCCTTATGACCGAGTGAATTACTTCGACATTTTTCCGCCTGGCTTAAACTGATTGCATATTCGACTATATGCCTGAGTTCGAGGATATTTCCCGGATAGTCGTATTCGAGGGGTCTTTTGAGGCATGCGTCAGAGAAGCCGGTAATCAAAACAGGCATTTATGAAACGCTATGTTTCGTATCGTATCAATAGTACAGCTATCAGGGGATTGAACTTACAATTCCGTGGAAGATAAATCAATAGAAAACGTGTCATATCGATTCAGTATGATATGTTTTTTTGCGCAAATAGGATGGATGATCGAATCAGGCCTGCCGGATGAATGAGCCTGCCGAAGTTCTTGCCCTGAGGACCTCGAAGGGGCCGAAACGAACTTTTCTAATAGTCTAAATTGTTGGACTCAACACGTCTTTAATTGAGTTTGGACTTTGGGCATCTTCGCTCCCTCAAAAAAAGTTTCAGCTCCGGCAGCTCGGCCGGACCGGGCGTGAGCGCACAGTTGCCGGCCCTACCCTTCTATTTCCCGAGGATGCGGCCAAGTATTCCCTTCTTTTGTAGCTCGGGTTCGGGAAGCCCCAAGCATCGACAGATCGCCGATTCCACTTTATCCTGTGAGATATCGGAACCTTCGACTACGATTAGCTCGTCCACCATGATCGCCGGGGCGACCGGAAGATCGAGATCGAAGTACTCATCGCACTGATATTCAGCAACGGGTTTGGATATTACTTCAATTTCAACAGTGTATTTTTCGCCCAACCTGGGCATCATTGCGATGAAGTTCTTTCAGGGCTTTCCATTTGGTTCGTTAAGGAAAAATCTTAGCTTGGCCATGCTTTGCCTCCTTTCTCAGTTGCCGGATTTTTTTACTTCAGCCATTCGGCCAATAAATTGAACGGGAGGGATATAATCGACCAGGCGCAAATCGGACCTCTCTTTTCCGTTTCCTTCCAAAAACACTATTGTCGGGACCCCCTTAATCCCATATTGCTGCAGCAGTCGCTCATAAACAGAATTTCCGCCCCTGGTCAGATCGACCTTGACCATGATGAAATCCTTTTGTGCGGCCTTAACTACAGGTGCATCATGGAAGGTGACCTGTTCAAGTTTTCTGCATGGAGTGCACCAAGTGGCATAGAAGTCGATGACCACAGGCATGTTCAATCTTTGCGCTTCTTGCAAAACTTCATTTGAGTATGGCTTCCAGGCAACGCCAGGTCCGCGCATGGCCCAGGATGAAACAAGAAAAGCGGCAAGAACAAGGCACGCCACACCTGTACCCGTTTTTACCTGCGGAAAAACTCTGAAATTTGCCCGGCTCCTGTCAAGCCATCCCAGGTGTATCCCGGCAGCCAACGCTGCGGCGGTAAGAAGCATCACACTCACAGCTTCCGGCAGGATTGGGCTTATGAAGTGGACCGCCATGCCGACCAGGACCCAGCCCATGAGCTTTCGAACCCAGACCATCCAGTCGCCGGAGCGTGGAAGCTTGTCCAACTGACCTGAGAAAACGGCGAGGAAAAAGAGCGGAATCCCAAGGCCGATACTCAGGGTAAAGAATATAACGAATCCAAGCCAGGGGCTTCCCACGGCGGCGACCCAGGTGAGCAGCCCTAGAACAAAGGGTCCGATGCAGGGGGCGGCGACCACCCCGAGAGTCAGCCCCATGAAGAGGCTTCCGAAATAGCCGGTGTAAGATTTTGCGGCAGCCTGCGTGATGCCGCTGGGAAGACGCATCTCCCACAGCCCGAAGAGACTGGTTGCAAAAAAGACCAGAACCGCCGCCACGACAATAAGGACGATGGGGTTTTGAAGCATTGCTCCCATGAGACCGCCGGTCAGGGAGGCAACCACGCCGAGCACGGAGTTGGTGACCGCAAGACCCATCATGTAACACAGCCCATGAGCAACGAGATTTCCCTTGCCTTCTCCTTCCTTTGCGGCCTGGCCGCCAAAGTAGGAAACCGTGATGGGGATCAGGGGATAGACGCAAGGAGTAAGATTTAGAGCCATCCCTCCCGCAAAGATGCCCAGCAGGGTCCACATCATTGCCCATCCATATAGAGGCCCAGGGGCTTTGGGCTCTTCACGGGTCAGAGTAAGACCCGCAGGGGCGCTCTCGATGGGAAGGCCCCTGCCCTGCCACTCGGGATAGCCTTTGGGATCACGATAAATGTTCTTGTATCCAAGTGTTGCGGCCACACGGGCCGCAGAGTCGCTGCGGACTCATGTAAGACCCGCTCAGTAGAAAACGACCATACGTTCTTTATCCGGTCCCAGAAAGGTTTCGAGTGTCGATGCCTTGCTCCGTCTCGACCACCAGGTCGGCTCTATGGGGAAATTCAACGCCCCTTTGATGTGCCCTGTCCGGTATTCCCACTCCTGGCGCGTATCCACCAGCAAAAAGCTCTTCGCATCCTTCTCATAACGTTCGGAAAGCTCGGCGGTAGTGATAAGCCTGTAGCCTCCATTTTTCGCTTCGGCCAGGACATCATCCCATGTGGCATCCCTTGGAGTCACGGCCCGGTTGGTAAACCACAGCGCTCCAACTGTAATGAGCACCGCTAAAAAAGCTATGAGCGCAGTCTTCTTGTTTGGCACGGGAAACCCTTTTTTGCGTCCAAAAGACTTTCAACGCCCTATCGAGGATTGGAAAAAGCGCTTCAGGGCTTCGCCTATCTCCGCAACTGCCTCCCCTGGTTCCATCCGGTCGATTACCTTTTTCACATCTCCCTTCAAGATTCGCCCCCCCCCATGTCGGCTAATAGATTTTTCTTGCCGAGAGCAAATCCCTTGCGACGGTGCTAAGGGATTGGATTATATTTAGAATTCTGGGATCCCTCAGTTCGTAGTAAATAAATGGCCCGTTGCGCTCGATTTTGACAAGAAGAGACCGTTTGAGCTCCCTCAAGTGATGGGATACAAGGGGCTGTGAAAGATTCAGCTCCTCGACTATACTGGTAACCGACCTCTTCCCGCCGCTGATGTACTGAAGAATCCGCAGCCGGTTTTCGTCCGAAAGACTCCTGGCCAAAAAGGCTACCGGCTGGAAATATTCGATCGCTTCTGCCAGCTTCTCTTGCATCAGTCCGCTCAACAGTTCTTCGCCGCCTTTCAGCGCATCACCAGGGTTTGACGGCTTTGTTCCAATTATCTTCTGCATTGCAACCACCCTGCGTCATCGGGAAGCATCGGCCGGTTCAGGCTGAACGGCCGCATGCTTTGCTTGCGGTTTTTTTCGCTTCCACGTAACGAGCCGCAGCCAATGCGGCAATGCAGCCTTCGGAAGCCGCAATCACTATCTGTTTGGCGTAATTTTCTCTCAGGTCCCCGGCGGCAAAGACCCCGGGAATATCCGTCTCGCATTTGTCATCAGTCAGCACGTAACCTGTGGTGCTCGTTTTTACGCCTATGGGCGCCAATGTGCTATGTGGCGAAAAACCGACAAAAATAAAAACACCGTCGACTTCAAGCTCTTTTTGTTCGCCAGTCTGAGTGTTTTTTAAGGCGACCGCCCGCACACCCTGCTCACCTGACTTAATCTCGGTGACAACCGTATCCAGAATGATTTCAACCTTGGGTTCCAACAGGATGCGCTGTTGGAGAATCCTGCTGGCCCGGAACTCATCACGCCGATGGATCAAATAAACGCGCTCCGTTATCTTTGCCAAATAAAGCGCATCCTCGAGGGCAGTGTCACCGCCACCCACCACACAAACGATTTTATTGCGAAAGAAAAAGCCATCGCACGTAGCGCAATAGGAAACTCCTTTGCCAAAATTGTCGATCTCGCCCGGAACGTTGAGCCTCCGGGCCTTGCCTCCCACCGCCATGATGATGCTGTACGCGTTCAAGACTTGCCCATTGGCGAGGCGAACCGAGTGGAAATCGATTCCCGGCTCTACCGCCTCGGCCTCCTGCTGCACTATTTCCAGGCCGTAGCACCTGGCGTGTTGTAAAAACTTGTCTGAAAGATCGAATCCGCTTATGTCGATAAATCCAGGGTAGTTTTCCACTCCTTTTGTGATGGCCACCTGACCGCCTGGAAGGCCCTTTTCGACAAGCACGGCCTTTAGGGCCGCCCGCATGGCGTAAATGCCGGCTGTAAGACCTGCGGGTCCACCACCTATGATGATAACGTCATACATTTCGTTTCGAGCCATTTCAAATTGCCTTTCCATTGACAGGGCTACAAAATCGGCCGCACATACCTTTGCGCCAATTCGATAAACAACGGGGTTAGAAGCACATAAATATTTGTTTATACAATGATCTGCATAATGTCAAGAGATAAAGTTACTTTATCATTTTCGGATTGAATTTTCCGTCCCCGGTGATCTAAATAGATTAAGTACGACGCATGCCGGATTCCGGATACTGGATTGCGGAATTTGGGCGGGGCGGTTTTTGACGGGTCTCCACAAACGGGTACCCGGCACCAGGGTTGCACTAAGATCATAACTCACGAGGCAAAAGTGAAAAGACCTACGAAGAGCCAGTATTACGTGGATATCGCCAGTGCTGTGGCAATGCGGAGCACGTGTCTCAGGCGCAGATTCGGCGCGGTAATCGTCAAAAACGATCAGATAATCAGCACCGGTTATAATGGCGCCCCGCGACAAACCACCAACTGTATCGACCTTGGGTATTGCATTCGCGAGGAAAAGAATATTCCCGCCGGCCAAAACTATGAGCTTTGCCGGGCGGTTCACGCCGAGATGAACGCGGTAATCCACGCCTCACGCCTGGACATGGCCGGGGCCGACCTGTATCTGGTTGGCATTGAAGTGGCGACGGGCGAGTTGGTCTCACAAGTCATTCCATGCCTGCTCTGTAAACGGGTAATCATAAACGCAGGCATCAGCCGGGTCGTTCTTCCGGATGGGCCGGGGGTCTTCAAGTATATTGACGTCGATGACTGGACCATCGAGGAAAGATTCTCCTATCGCGTGCAGGAGCAACCGGGTGAAGGATAAAAGAAGCCCAGGCCGGGACGGTGACCGGGGAATTGAGGGACGGGGGACTGAATCGCAGATTTCAGACAATGGCTGAAAACGAGCGTTACATAATCCGGGCTTCGGACTTGCGAAAAAAATTCAACGGCTTCACGGCGGTTGACGGTGTATCGTTTCATCTGGTTCCCGGTGAGTGCCTCGGTTTGCTGGGTCCCAATGGCGCCGGCAAGACGTCGACTATACGCATGGTATACGGATTTTCTCCAATGACTTCCGGCAGAATGGAGGTCTTCGGTCTGGACATAAACACCAAATGGCGCGAGATAAAAGCGAGAATCGGTGTATGTCAGCAGGAAAACAACCTCGACCCCGATCTTTCCGTACTCCAGAACCTGGAGATATTTGCACGTTATTTTAACATTCGGCGAAAGGAGACTCGCGATCGCGCGCTTCAGCTTCTGAAGTTTATCGCGCTTGAGAGCCGAAAATATGACAAGGTGACCAGCCTTTCAGGGGGAATGATGCGCAGGCTGGTGCTTGCACGCGCCCTCATCAATAATCCTGAACTGCTCATCCTGGATGAACCGACCACCGGGCTCGATCCACAGGCGAGACACCAGGTCTGGGAGCGGCTGGAACTGCTTCAGGCAAACGGGCTTTCGATCCTTCTTACCACCCACTATATGGACGAGGCCTCGCGGCTGTGCGAGAGGCTGATAATCATGGATCACGGCAAGATTCTCGTTGAAGGAAAACCTGCCGATCTGATCCGTTCCCATGCCGGTGATCACGTGGTTGAAATCGTAAACCCGGGCCGCGATGTGAAGGAGTTCGTAAATGCTCACAGTTTCCTGCACGATGCCCTTGACCATCGGATGATTATCTACGGACGGGAGGCCGATAGACTCTTCGACATAATCGGGGACAAATTTTGCCGGGAAACCTGCATAAAGAGGTTGGCAACCCTTGAAGACGTTTTCCTGAGACTCACGGGAAGGGAACTTCGCGAATGAGCGGCCCGCTTCGGATCACGAATATCTCATGGCGTTTTATCCGCGTCTGGAACCGCAATATGGTAGTGTATCGCAAGATCTGGCTTGTAAACTTTCTAGTACCCCTCTTCGAACCTCTTTTATACCTTGCCGCCTTCGGAGTGGGGATGAGCGCCCTTATCGGGCAGGTACACTATCATGGAGAAGAGCTTTCCTACGTCGTTTTCATCGCCCCTGCACTGCTGGCTATCACAATGATGTACAACTCCTTTTTCGAAAATACTTACGCTTCATTCGTGCGCATGTACTACCAGAAGACTTTTGACGCCATGATGGCCACCCCGCTTTCCCTGGAAGACATCATCGCCGGTGAAATTGTCTGGGGCGCCACCAAATCGGTTATCGCAACCGCTATAATGCTCGCGGTGGTAAGCTTTTTCGGATTGGTCTATTATCCTCACGGTCTGCTGATTTTGCCCCTCTCTTTTCTGGGTGGGCTTGCTTTCGGAACGGTCGGGATGGTTTTTACCGCTCTGGTGCCCAGTATCGACATGTTCAACCTCCCGATTTTTCTTTTCATAACCCCGATGTTCCTATTCAGCGGGACCTTTTTCCCAACATCGGCCCTTCCCGGATGGGCTCAAAAACTTTCCCTGGCGCTCCCCCTGACCCAGCTTGTGGACCTCTGCCGCGCTTTTTGCCTGGGCGAATTGACCGCAGACCTCATGTGGCGTATCGCTTACATCGCAATTTTGTTTGTCCTGCTTTTCCCGGTCGCACTGGTCGTGATGCGCAGAAGGCTCATTAATTAGTAATGACGGATCTAGTACCATGTAACATTGCTTTTTTCGTATAATGAGGTATAATCATGGCAAATTCCAGGGGGAGGGATTTGCCATGAAACCACGCTACCGTGTGACGTTGACAGAACAAGAACGCCAGG